>JBAZVV010000001.1:0-7086 GCA_041660685.1 Candidatus Altimarinota bacterium
TAAAGGATGTATTTTGTATTTTCTCATTCTTTCATATACTACATATACATTCTCCATAAATATCACATATTCATATGTTCAAAAAACTTTTTCATAAAATAACTCCAGTAGAATCTTTGCTTGTCTGAGCAATTCTTCTTCTCCTGATATTATTTTCTCTGTTTCTTGTACATAATATACAATTGGCGCATAAATCATGAGTATTTAATAATCATACTTCCATTTCGGGATATCTCATAGAAAACAAACGAACAAATAAGACTTCTGTTGCAGATATTGAATATATCGATGTCTGGATGACTTTCCAATATATCAATTTTATTTTTGGAATGCCCGATAATTACCTAAAAGATGCTCTCCTTATAAAAAATTCTCAATATCCAAGTATCTCTATAGGCAGATATATAAAGAACGAGAAAATTGATAAAATAACCATTATAAATCAAATAAAAGTACTGACACATAAATATGTTTCTCTTCATCCTCTCCAGTAAAAAAAATATGCTTGACTTATTTCTCTCTTATCTTCTCGTCTATAAATACACGGTTTTATTTTGTGTAATTGCTGCAGCTTCTTTCGGATTACCACTTCCTGCTACGGCACTCTTGATAGCTGCCTGAGCTTTTGCTGCACAAGGATATCTCAATTTTTGAGATATCCTCCTTTATTGATTATTTGCAAGTATACTTGGTGATATGTTGGGATATATTATCTCACTGCGATTTGGGAAAGATATTTTTATACAAATTGGTTTAAAACAAATATTTCTCTCGCAAAGATTTGTACTTATAGAAAATATTTTTATAAAACATTCTGCCTCGACGATTTTTTCCAGTCGATTTCTCGCTACCAATCTTGGTCCAATTGTCAATATACTTGCTGGATTAACCAAGATCAACTACAAGAAATTCTTATTTTATGATGTATTCGGCGAATTGTTCTATGTCATTCTCTATAGTGGTCTCGGTTTCGTATTTAGTAGCCAATGGGAAACAATCTCACAAATTTCATGAGATATAACCTCTATTATTATTCTTGTTGTCATTCTCATTATTCTATTCGTTATTTCAATACGAATTAAAAATGGAAATAAATTATAACAATTCTATTTTCAAAGCTGTGTGATGATATCTACACAATTTTTTTTCACTCCTCAGCAATATTTTGTACAAATATTTATTACATCAGCTTTTTCTTTTGAATTACTACTACTAAAAGGAATACGCATAACATTTCTTAATTCATTAAATTGAGGACATTTCATTCAGATAGCATCTTGAGGCGAAGTCTTTTCCATATTGAGAATCTTTTAATTTAAGAAATAATCCTGAGAGGATTACATCATAATTCAAAAAATCTGTCAATTTCTAAAGGAAAATAAAATATCCTGTGATCGAAAATAAATATATTCAATAGACTTCTACGAAAAAATAAATCATTTTATTATAAAAAATACAACCTCTGACTCAAGAAATATTTGCTTCCTCTCAAATTTTTTATATAGTGCGTACTACTTCTATAAACATACACCTTATGAATCTTCTTTTTCCTCTCGTTATTCTCTTCTGAATATCAGCAATCGGGATTATTTTATATTTTTTCAAGAAAATAAATGGAACTATTCTCAATCTCCTGATAGCACTCGGAGCCGGTTCTATGTTGTCGGTTTCACTAGTTCATATATTAGCAGAATCTCTCCAATCAAGCGAGTATGCGATATATACTTTCATGACTGGCTTCCTCGTAATATATCTGGTGGAAGAACTTTTGACGACGCATAAGCACGATCATAAACACGGGGATCATACCCACGAAGATCCACACGAACACTACAATCATGTAGCTATGGTGACAGGTATTGCGATATTTATCCATACACTCTTCGATGGACTCGGAATACGAGCAGGATTTGGAATATCTGATATCCTCGGATATAGTATACTTTTCTGAGTAGCTATTCATCAAATCCCAGTTTCTCTCTCGCTTGCTGCTATATTTCAGGAATCAAAATTTCAGAGAAAGACACAAATCCTCACACTTATATTTTTCGCGATGGCAGCTCCTCTCGGATTCTACGTTTCTGATATATTCCTCTCTCATACAAGTCAGGTATTCACAGCTCTCATAACTGCGTTTGCAGGAGGATCTCTTCTCTATGTTTCTGCCTCGGATCTCCTCCCGGTCGTCCATAGTCAGTCTCGATATAAATATTTGACTATCGCCTGTTTTGTCATCGGAGTTATCGGAATGAGTGCTCTAAAATTCCTAGAATAAGTACATATCTATTCTATCCATATTCTAACTATAAGAATGGGGATTTTTTTTGACAAAAATAGGAAAGTGTGGTTATATGAACGTATATATTCTTTTACAGAAGATTATTTATGCAATTTCGATCCATTCATCCAGACAAATTTAACACAATGTCTATATTAGATATAATTGAGGTGATTTTTCAATCTGCTCCAGAAACTATTGCTGCTTTATTTAATTTCTATAAATCTATTGGAGATGATAATAAAATTGGATTTCGAGAACAAATCAAGACATTCAATAGCACTTTATATCAGAATGAGGGTGAATACTATGAGAAATCAAATTTTATTTTCCAAGAAGCAATTCAAACTGGGATTCTTGAAATCTCTCATCAAAAGAAAATATATGAAGAGAATGATCGCATAAATGAAAAAAATAATGCAGAATTAATACTTGCTTCATTATAAAATATATATCTTATTTTTAAATATTAATTACTATGGGAGATATCGAACATGTTAATAAGGTTATGAAAAACCTCAAGAATAATGAGATCGCTAAACAAAATGGATACATTTTTACTTCTCAATTAGCAGATATACGAATTGCTCTTGAAGAAGCTTCTCCAATGGCAGTACAAAAGATTGATTCTATTATACAAGGAAGTCTTCCGACGCTTAAGAATTACAAAGATGGAAAAGATAATCAAGCCTATACTAATTTTCTTGATGGAATTCAGAAATACGTAAATGCTGCTCCTAAAAATATAACAAAGATGGCACCTAAACAAGAACCATTATCTGAGGAAGCTCAATTAAGTAATGAAATAAAAAATACATTCCATTATTTTAAGAAATAAAACTACTATGAGTGAATTATTAACCGAACTTACTGCAAATCTTATCGAAGTTTCTAAATACTCAGGATATCCCGAAGGAATGCTTGGAGCGATTAGATACATCTCTGAAACGGAGCGATCAAAACTTCGAACGGATATTGAAATGGGAAAGATAATGACAAATTTGCCACTTTTTCAAATCGACGAGGCTCGGATTATTCAGGAGTTCGAGAAAGATATAATAAATAATAAACTTACGATATCTCTTGAATCAAAAGAACAATCAGAAAGAATTCATCTTTTGATTGAACCTATCTCACGGCTCTTTTCACAAAGAAATCATTTTAATCAAAAAGAGCTTGAAAAACTTGAGATATTGAAAAATCCAAATAATGTATCAGAATATATGGTTACAATCCACTTCGGATATAATCGACAAGAACAGGAATATTTCATTCGAAATATTCAGATTCTAAGGAAAAAAACTCCTGAACAAAAACATGAGAAACATCTCAATCAATACCTAGATAATAGTGTAGCGTAAATATTCAGAAAATATCTGTTCACACACCCTCAATGACCTACGGACCACAGAACACATATCTCTTCTCGAGAAAAGTGGATTCTGAAAATATGCTCTATGAACTCACTATGCAACTGGCAGAATCGGAAGCTGATGGATCTATATCAGAGGCTATTATCGAGTGAAAGAAACTCCAGATGAAGAAATTGATAGAGAAGAATATCATCAATGAGAAATTTGCAAAAGAAGAATTAGTCCTCATCGAAACAATCGTCGGCGATGCAGAAAAATCCCTCATACAAACCTTTTTATGAGATACTATTTGGAATCAGCACCCCAATATATCTATCCCTCTGACACCCGAAAACAAAGAAATACTTCGGTCTATTTGTAAACAAATTTCTATACTGTATCTCTATCGAAATGATATAAATCTCGAGCAAGCAAGAGATATGCTTGTAAATCTCACCAGCCAAGAAGATACTTCCCATGTCATACTTCATATAGAAATGCATCAAAATTCCGATAAAATTGGGAGGATGTATTTCATAGAAAATGGATAATAAACATTTACTTATGAATCCTAAATTTGCTTCTTCCTTCGCATTTTCACGAGTGATATTATCTCTAATAGACTAAAAAAGAGGATAAATAATATGCTATAAAATATAGAATGATGAGATTGAATATAAATCGAGATTACACCACCAAATATAAGTACGAGGAATAATGTAGTAATTCCTATGGAGATAATCTGAAGAGTATGAGACTGAAGATACTGAGAAAGTTTTTTCTCATCTGCCGGTTGAATATATCTCGCATGGAGTACGAAGAAAAGTCCACCAAGTATAAAAAGTACAAATGGAAGGATATTCATATGAAGAAATTTTGTCTCGAGCTCGTTAGTTCCAGAGAGAATCATTTCTGCAACAAAAAGAATTACAAAAAGTCCCACCCATTGAATTCCTGGGTATTTATCGAGGTATTTTGCGATAAAATGAGAGGCAAATGCCATAAGTGCTATGGAAAACACAAGCCCGATTCCCAGGGCAGCGATATTCTCATGAGCCGCTCCTGCAACTGCGAGAACATTATCGAGACTCATAGAAAAATCTGCGATAATGATAGTGGAAATAGCTGCCATAAGACCTGCTTTTTTCGCATCGATATGATGTCCTTCTTGAGCTGGCATTCTCAGTTCTCGGTAGAATTTCCATACAACATAAAGAAGGAGGAGTCCTCCTGCAAATTTAACCCCAACAACTGAGAGGAGAAATACTGCAAAAAATGCAAGTACGATACGAAAAATAGTTGCAAGAGTGATTCCAAGGAAAATAGCCTTCTTTCGCTCTGATCCTTGGAGTTTTCGAGTTGCCATACCGATGAGAATAGCATTATCTCCACTCATAACAATGTCTATGAGGATGATATTTAAAAGCACCATCGCTCCTGCGAGAGTAAAAAGTTCTAAAAATTGTTTTAAAAACTGAGAATAGAAGAGTTCCATAAAAAAAGGTTGCAAAATAAGATGGATGTGAGTATAGTAAGAAAGTCCCGAAAGTCAAAAGTCTGTAAAGTCAGAAAGAGCAATTAAATATAAAAATAACCTCAGATTCTGAGGTTATAAATATTTCTCTTCATTATTTACATACAATAATGGTCTCAAAGTTCTCTTGCAATATTATCGTGTCGTTCATTTTCCTGCATTCGCATCTCGATTTCTTTAGTCATTGTTTCGATAAGTCCTTTGGGGACAAGATGGTCATGAGATTCTCAGAGATGGTGTAAAGTTTCTATTCCAATACCAAAGGCGAGAATAGAAAGAATTTGATTAACTTCTGTAGAGAATTTTCCATGTAATTTCTTCATATTACTCTCAAGTCAGGCTATATATTCAAGTGCTGTAGGATAAAGACACTGTTCTGGTGATTCTGTCATAAAATAGTTTGAAAAATTAAACAAACAATTTATATATAATTAAGACCATAAGTCAAATGAAAAAATACAAATCTGAAATCAATCTGCGTTTTGTTGAATATTTCCAAGAAAACTTCTTTGTGAACACACCCGAAAAGCTAGAAAAATTCCTAGAGTCTCTCACGAAACCGCTTCCAAAAACTATTCGAGTCAATACTACTCGAATCAGTGTTGCGGATTTCAAAGTACGAGCTTTGCATAATAATTGGATTCTTACCCCAACCAATAATCCGACAGTTTTTCGAATCAATCGAACAGAGATTAAAATGCCCCTTGGTCATACCTTAGAACATCTTCTTGGATATTTTTATATTCAAGAGTTGTCGGCGAGTATGAGTGTACATTATCTCGCTCAACCTCACCCTAACCCTCTCCTGGAAGGAGAGTCTAGAATAAAGTCAGATTTTCTCATTCTGGATATGGCAGCGAGTCCTGGTGGAAAGACTACTCAACTTGGTGAACATTTTCCTACTTCTATTATCGTTGCCAATGAACCGACTCGGGATCGTATGGCTCAGCTTGTTTCCAATACAGAACGACTCTGAAATAATCGTACTATGATTACGAATTATGACGGAGGATTTTATAGTAATCTGCCAGAAACTTTTGATAGAATCCTCCTCGATGCGCCATGTTCGGGAGAAGGTATCGGCTTCAAGGAATCCCAGACGGTAAAGTACTGGAATTTGAAGAATATTCATACGATTGCACGACTCCAAACAAAGCTTCTCGATGCGGCTTTTCGAGCTTTGAAAACAGGTGGGGAGATGTTGTATTCTACTTGTACGCTCAATAAGATTGAGAACGAATGAGTAGTAAATACCATGCAATCTCGCTATCCGGAAAGTTTCGAAGTGCTTTTTGAAAAACGATTCTGGCCACACGAAGAGGCTTCCGGAGGTTTTTTCGTATGTAAGATTCGGAAAAATAAAGAACTCGAAGAAATAGAAGACAAGAAAATCCGTGCGATTAAAACTAATGAAGAACTCATTCCACTCACGAAAGATCACGAAAGACTTCTCTCAAAATTTACCGAAACAGTAGGGCTTGATTTATCTGACTATCATCTTTTTGAATTTAAACGAGATATCCTGGCGATAGCAAAAAATAGTGCCGCAAAGGCACTCTTGCAGACCGTATTTCCGATACGACTCGGTCAGAAAATCGGACGAATTGAGGAAGGAGTTTTTACTCCTGATAACCGTATCGGACGAGATTTTGAACTCAAAAAAGCTCCAGTATATGAGATACGGAGCGAACAAGAACTCGATGATTATCTGAGGGGAAAAGAGATTGGAGAAGGTATGGAAAATGGATATTATACACTTTGTTATGATAATCTGAATCTAGGAATAGAATCTATAAATCCAAAAACAGGATATTTGACCAATACTTTTCCACGAGAATGGCAGAGGAAATAGAATTATCTTTTTTTTGGGGTTGTGAGAACGCAGACTTGTTGCGCAATACTATAAACCTTTTCTTTCGTGT
>JBAZVV010000001.1:7096-61776 GCA_041660685.1 Candidatus Altimarinota bacterium
TACAATCTCAGCCATAGTATATAAAAACTTTGTAGGATCAGAACAAGAAAGTATTATTGTTACATCATTTCTTGTAAAGAATGGTATAAATATACGTACTTCATTGAACATTTCTGAAGTAAAATGCTTCAATAAAAATTGTTCTTCGACTGTTTTTGAGGAAGAAAAAAGAAGTTGAAAAAGTTTTTCCTTTTCAATGAGAGAAATATTTGCGATATTCATAAATGTAAGAGATTATTGATTATGATAAATTCTATTTTTTTCCCATCGGACACATAAGCTTTTTTCACGGCTGTTTGAAACGAGGTTTTCTCGGAAGACTTCCGAGCTCTTTCCAGTCTATGAGATCTGGATTACGAGGAAGTTTTGTAAGATCCGGACGATTATAGCTACAAAGAATAGTATCATGTGGAGAGAGATTTTTACTGTCTGTACAAAGAACCAATATATTATGTGTCTGGGTTCGGACTCGTCTTGAACAATACATGCATCGACTCAGTTCACTGACGTCAGGAGACGTCCCTGTTGTATGAGAAATTTCCTCAGGAAGAATTACAAAATGGGATGTATTTGTGTCATTGGTATTTTGCATTTAGCAATAGGTCACTATTAATAGTAAAATATAAGTTTATATGCAAGTTTTCATATAAGTCAAATACAAAAATGATAAAATTTCTTGATTACATGAGCATTATTATGTTTCTTTAAAGAAAGCCCTCCGAAGAGGGCCTGAAAAAAGTGATTACTTTTCAAAAGGAAGTTTCGGACAGGTAACTTTTACTGCCGGTCCTTTAGAAACGTAAATAATTTTTCCTTTTTGAACTTCCACGATAACATTAGGATTGTAACAAACTCGCTTATCTGAGTTGAATTCTCCCAGAGAAATATTGCTCAGAGGCCTGAGGAGTTTATATTCGAACTCCTCATTACTGACTGGTTTGAATTTGTCGCGACTTTCTTGAACAGAAAGCTTTATCCTGGCAAGTGTAGCAGCCGATTTCATATCTCGCTCTGACTGAGCAGCAAAAGAAATACCAGCAGAAGAGAAAAGAAAAGAAGTTACAACTAATACTGTAATAGAACGAATTAACATAATAAAAAGCTCCTGTAAAGTTTGAATGTCTTGAATTTTTGATAATGCGACGCACCACTACATCAGAGACATATATCCATATATAATCATAAGATGGTATATGTCAATTTTTAATTGAAACAAAATTTGACTTTATATTTAGCACAAATATAATGCAAGTGCTAAACTAAGTAGTTTAGTCTATTTTAAATACTAAATATTTATATCTATGCAGATACAACCGTTATCCGATCGAGTACTCCTGCGAGGAGTGGAAGCTGAGATGGTTACCAAGAGTGGTATCTACCTCCCAGAAAATGCCAACAAAGAACGACCCCATATCTATGAGGTCGTAGCAATAGGCCCAGGAAAGAAAGACAAAGAGGGAAATATGATGACAATCGATTTGAAAGTCTGAGATCAAGTCATATCCGGACAGTATTCTGGAGATGAAGTCGAGGTCGACAAGATGAAATACAAGATTGTCGGATACGAGTATATTTTGGCGAAAGTTAACTAGTTTTGAGTTTCGTGAGCTGGACAGACATAAGAAGATGTCATTCAGTCAAGACTTCATCTATTTTTTTGAGAGTCACAAGTATTAGTATCTGAATTAAGATAATAACAATTATTACAAATATCTTCTATATATAAACAAGTCTCCTCGATTCGTGCAGATGTATTTCAAGATTTAAACCAAAAAACTTTCTTGAATCACTCCTCTATTTTTATTCCAATCATATCATATCAATCCTCGTCAATATTTCGACAAAAATCATCATCAATTTCTGGATACATTCTCATAAAAATAAAATAAGAAAGCTAAAAAGTATTTATATTCAAAAATTATTGTAAGTCAAATATTTCTAATTCCTAACTTATTCACTATGTCAAAAACTATACTTTTCGGAGACGAAGCTCGTCTCCAGATGTTCTCCGGGATGGAGAAAGTCGCAAAAACCGTAACAGCAACCATTGGTCCAAAAGGGCGTAATGTCATATTTGCACGATCTTACGGTGCTCCCCAGATAACAAATGACGGAGTAACGATTGCCAAGGAAATCGAACTCGAAGACCCTATCGAGAATATGGGTGCAGAACTCATCAAGGAAGCAGCTTCGAAAACCAATGACGCTGCTGGAGACGGAACGACAACTGCCACTCTTCTGACGTATGCGATGGTCAAGGAAGGACTTCGTGAGATTCGCTCAGGGATCAATGCTATCGAGCTCAAGAATGGGATGAAAAAAGCAGGAGAATTGATCGAGATGGAACTCACGAAAAATTCCAAGAAAGTATCGACTGGCGAAGAAATCACCCAGATTGCGACGATTTCTGCTCAAGATAGGGAAGTTGGAGAGATTATTTCCATGGCGATGTCAAAAGTGGGAAATGACGGAGTTATCACGGTTGAAGAAGGTCAGACATTTGGGCTCGAAGTAGAGCTTACCGAAGGAATGAAGTTCGATACCGGATACGTTTCACCGTATATGGTGAACGATGCTGAAAAGATGGAATGTCGTGTAACCGATACCTATATCCTCATAACCGATAAGAAAATTACTTCTCTCAAAGATATGATTCCGGTATTTGAAGAACTTGCGGGAAGTGGGAAACGAGAACTTGTTATCATAGCGGAAGACTTAGAATGAGATGCACTTGCTGGTATTATTTTGAATAAATTGAAATGAGCATTTACCGTACTTGCTATAAAAGCACCTGGATTTGGAGATCGCAAGAAAGAGATACTTCAAGATTTAGCAATCTTAACAGGAGCAGTGGTGGTCGATGGTATGGGGTTGAAACTTGAAAATGTCACTATGGAACATCTCGGGCATGCAAAAACCGTGATTGCGAAGAAAGATACTACGACGATTATCGGTGGAACGGGAGATAAATCTCAGATCGATGCTCGTGTCAGAGAAATTAGGTCTCAGATCGAAAATACTCCTTCTGAATATGATCGCGAGAAACTCGCAGAACGTCTCGCAAAACTTGCTGGTGGAATCGCCGTAATCAAAGTTGGTGCCGCGAGCGAGGTTGAGATGAAAGAGAAAAAACTCCGAATCGAAGACGCACTCAATGCGACAAAAGCAGCCGTTGATGAAGGGATCGTCGCTGGTGGAGGAGTGGCTTTACTCAAAGCTTCTCAGGTACTAGAAAATATCAATCTCGGAAGTCGAGATCAGGAAGTCGGAGCTCAGATCGTTGCTCGTGCTCTTTCTTATCCTGTGAAACAAATCGCTGAAAATGCGGGAAAAGAAGGTGCTATCATCGTCGATGCGATTCGCAAAAATAGCGATGTAAATTATGGGTACGACGCAGCAACCGATACTTTTGTCGATATGATAAAATCAGGAATTATCGATCCAAAAAAAGTAGCTCGTGCAGCACTGGAAAATGCGATTTCTATCGCTGGTATGTTCCTCACAACCGAGGCACTCATCGCTCCAGTTCCAAAAAAAGAATCTCATACTCCTGATATACATGGAGCTGGAATGGGTGGTATGGGAATGTATTAAATCTAAAAACTTTTGAATATCTAAAAAAACCGCCAATTATGTTGGCGGTTTTTAGATATATGTATTCTTATTTATCTTCATCTAGAATCCTACTGAATTCACGAAACGGGAGTGGTTTAGCAAAATAGTATCCTTGGAAATATTCGACTCATAGCTTCTGAAGGATATGAAATATTTTTTCATTTTCTACATATTCCGTTATCACAGTAGCATTCATTTTTTCCGCAAGAAGTATAGTACTTTCAATCATAGCCTCTGCTTTTCTTTGTTGATTATAAAGAAAGTCTATCCTGATCTGAGCTATGTTTTTTATATTTTCGTCATTTACTTGCAATAGGCTTATTGGTAACAATAGATCTTCTAATGCTTCCACTTCATCTGAAATATCGAGTTGTTCAACAAGACATTTATCTATTTTGACAAAATCAGGCTCCAGAAAGCAGAATTTTTGCATATTTCCTCTTTCTGTTCCATAATCATCAAGAGAGATTTTAAATCAGAAATCCTTTACTTTCTGGATTCTATCGTGATCTTTTTTTCTGGAAAATTGAGATGTCTCGAGCACTTCTACGGAAATTCGATTGGGATTAATATTACATTCTTTACAAAGATGAGAAAGTATACTCACACTTGTATCATCATTCCAATCCTGTTGTCAGAAATTAATAGAGACATCCATATTCTCATCTTGACTCATATCAGTTGTGATTTGAATCATCATAGCATTTGTAATGGCCGATATCTTACTTTCAAACTCGGCTATTTGCATAAATTTATCTGGAGTCACTATATCCAAAGTTCCATCTTCTTTTAGATACTCAATTCTTACCAATGCCTCATATTTCTTTTGCTTCGGATTTTTCGGATTATAAATACGCTGATAATACGGAGTGATCTTGATTTTGTCACTTTTTCAAGTCAAAGCATTATTCAAAAGACTTCGGTAATAAATTATATCTTCTGATTCTTTTTCATCTCCCGCCTGAAAAACATGTACATTGGATCTTTTATTTTCTATTTTATTAAGAGCTATATATGCATATATAAGATGATTTCCCGTTTGTCATAGAGCTACTCCTGCATGAAATTTATTCTTTCCATCGTAGGTATTATGAAAATAACTAATCAATTTTTCAATAAGTTGAGATAATTCAGATTCTCACATATGAGGATTATTATTTGGATCGTATGTAAGACAGAATGTCATTTCATTATATCTATAAATAGTAGCTCCGGATTCTTGTTGTAAATGCAAAACTATTTCTTTCATCATAGATTCCCATTCATTTTTCCCTCGGAGTGTAGTAACCATCTCATTATAACCACTAATCGCTATAAGAACGACTGTTTTTTCTTTTCCATTCGGAATATCCAATTCCAATTTCGTTTTATTAAAAACACCAGTTTCTGGGTCATGTTGTAGGAGAAAATTATTATGATTAATCATAATAAGATTTCAGATACTTTCCTGAATATCTTTCTTATGTTGCTCGAAAAGAATAAGAAAAATATTTTCAGAAATAGAAGGATAGAGGAAGGTTATAGATATTTCTTTATCTAACTCAATGTATGTTGCTTGAAATCCGCGCTTGTTTGGAAAAAGAACTCAATTCCCTGTGACATTAATGGTACAGAGATTATAAAAAAGTTTTTTTGCAATTTCTTCTTCGAGCAAAGTATTAATACTATTTTGTGAATCATAGTTATCTGGGTGAGTCATCATTTCTTGCATCATTTTCGTTGTTCTTCTTCCTATAGAAGAAATAGTTTTTAATTGATAACGTTCCTGTATTTCTTGAAACCGTTGCCTTCCAAATTTTTCTTCATCTTTCCCATCTTTCCCGAGCATTTGATAGAATAACTTTTCATCGTCTATGTTTCTTGTATTCCCATCGATCAAATTTTTATAATGAAGGAAACAAAGCTCAGCATTTTTAACAGATACTTCGTCTTCAAATTTGATAAAATACAAAGCAAGTACGAGATATATTTTTGCATAACTCAGTACTGAATGAGAGATATCTTTCTCCATAATAGCTTCATAAATAGCTGTTATATTAGGAAGAAAGGAGTGATAATGAGTTGAATTCATTGCTCTTTTGATGAGCTGTGTTTTAATCTTAATACTATATTCTTCATAGAAAAGATTGCTTGACCGTTTTTCTTTGAGAAAGATTTCTAGAAGTTTGCGAATTAATTCATCTGTAATATCGCTATAACGTATAATATTATAGAGTGATTCTATTTGAAAATCATTTTGTATACCATTTGTTTGAATATCAGCTATAATTCCTTCTACGGAAAGAATATTATTGGTTTCTCCTACAGAATTTTCTCTCTCAGGATAATAGAGCTTGATTACTACTACGATAAGTCATTGTTTTTCTTTTTCTTCGTCGAAAGAGAGATCGTTAGTAATTTTTTTTATTCGTTCAAGACGACGAAGATTTACATTGGTTATATTTCCCATGCAAACTTGTGAAAAGAGATTATATTGTTTTTTTATCTCTTCCTCTTCACGCACTCAGAAATCCACAGATTGCATACGTTCCAATCATTGCTGTATTTTTCATATGATGTCTGAAGCTTGCTTATTAATGTCTTCTCGTGTTATTCCATCCATAAGAGCTCCGTGTGCAAAATTACACAACATTTTCCCAGAAATATGTTGTAGCTTTCTTTGTATTTCAGTATCTTGGATGTTTACGGTTCATTTCTTTGTGAGATTTTCAGTATATTCTCCTATAATCTTTCCAAGATTCCAAGAGATCTGATTTTCCTCTATGTTGACCGAATGCATAAGTGCAAGTCTATTTAGAGTGTCAGCGATCTGTAAACTACCGCACATTAGTGACTGAATTTTGTTATGGAGGAATTTATTTATCTCACGGATATTATTAGATTCTATATCTCTGATAATATCGAGCCTTATATCTGCTCACAAAAGAAAGAGATGAAAGGCAATAGTGCTGTATGATTCCGTATGTTGTGCGAGTATAACTTTCTTGTTTTGTTCTTCCACGTAGAAAGTGATATTTTTTTGTACAATCGGATTATTTCGAAGAAGTTCTATGATTTCGGAAGGAAATCTCTTGTTCTGAGAGAAATAATCAGAGTTCAAGGAGTCAAAAAAATGAAAGAAAAGTTCTTTTTCATTTTCTTCTTGTATAGATGAATGGTCTTCGTCTATAAATTGTTTCTCCTTTAAAAACTTAACAAGTTCAGAAAAATTCATCTGTCTATTGTTATGAATAGCATGCTCTGTATGTACTTTGGTATGTTGAGAGATTTGTTGAATATCTCTTTGTGGCAAAGCAGGGATGGAATCTGGTGTCTGTTCTGGTGTCTCTGTCATTTTGGGGATTTTCATAAAAAGGGTATGTGAATCAGCATAAGTCTATGAAAAGTAGACAAAAAAGCAATTTGTTTTCGG
Organism: Candidatus Altimarinota bacterium; assembly: GCA_041660685.1. Lineage (GTDB taxonomy): Bacteria > Patescibacteriota > Gracilibacteria > BD1-5 > UBA2023 > UBA1545. Next base: position 14,124 of record JBAZVV010000001.1, read on the forward strand.
AAAAACTTAGAAATGACACCCATTCCTGTCCCTTTGGATTTTATATTTTTCTTTTCTCAAATAATTGACTTATAAAAAATCTAGTTTAGAATACATTCAGTTTGAGGTTTTAAGACCAAAAACAAAAACAAATATTTTTTAATTACCCCACCTATGAGCTACGGAGGACAATAACATTTTTTGATTTTTCATTTCCCATTTTTAAATAGGGAAATAACCCTATTCTTCTCACTCAATACTTTTGAGTGAAACCCTGCCAGAAAAGACAGGGTTTTTTATTTCTCTTTTCCAGTTTTTTTCATATAATCCCCACGATTTCTCTCTATCTTTGGAATAAGGGATGTGAGATTTGGTCGAGAAATATTTCTCGTTCGTATCTCTACGCTCTTTCCATCGCACCAGGGAAAATACTTTATTTTCTATTTTTTCTCTTATGATATCAGGACTTTCTGATCAAAATGCCCTCACCAAGGCAACGGTAACAAAAACCTATGAAATTGGTGGAAAGAAAATTACTTTTGAATCTGGACGACTTGCACTTCTCGCAGATGGTGCTGTCGTGATTCGTGATGAAGCAGGAAATTATCTTCTCACAACCGTTGGTGTCAAGGAGGAAGTAAATCTGAGTGCGAACTTTTTCCCGCTTTCTGTGGAATTTCAAGAAAAGTACTACGCAACTGGGAAAATTGGAGGAAATCGTTTTATGAAGCGTGAAGGACGTCCTTCGGAGGCAGCTATTTTAAATAGTCGAATGATTGATCGTCCGATTCGTCCTATGTTTCCAAAAGGAACTATTAACGATATTCAGATTATTTCCACGATTATGTCTTCCTCTGGAGATTCAGACTATGGATTTTATGGAATCACTGGAGCGTCTCTTGCTATTCAACTCGCTGGAATCACAGAGTTTGAAGGTCCAGTTGCAGGGATTCGTATCGCACTTCTCGCAGATGGTATGACATTTAAATTTGATCCGACTATTACAGAACTCGGAGAAGCACTTCTTGACCTCACAGTTGCCGGAACCGATGATGCTATTACTATGGTAGAATCACAGGGGAAGGAAGTAGATGAATCTATTATGATTCGAGCTTTTGAATTTGCTCATGGACTCGTTCGTGATCTGGTTGCCGCACAACGAGATTTCATTGCATTCTATCAGACAGCGTATCCTATTGCTGAGAAAAAGTTATTTGCTATAACAGATAAATCAGAGCTCAAAGACAAAATTGATGCGCTTATTACTGACGAGCGAATTACGAAACTTTACCATCTTGGGAAAACAGATTTTCATCATGCACTTGTAGCCCTCGAAGAAGAAATACAACTCGCTCTTGTTCCAACGAATGAAAGTGAAGCATATGCAGATAAAGACATTGAGGAAGCGGTATATGCGGTTGTAAAAAAACATATGCGAAAAAACATACTTGAGAAAGGACTGCGTCTTGATGGTCGTAAAGCTGATGAAGTTCGGCCTATTCGTGGAACTTTTGGGATTCTTCCACGAGTACATGGATCAGCACTCTTTCAGCGTGGTATTACTCAAGCACTCACTATTGCGACGCTTGGTGGTCCTGGAGATATTCAGATTATCGATGATATGTTCGAGGAAAATACGAAACGATACATTCATCATTATAACTTTCCTCCGTTTTCTGTTGGAGAAGTTCGACCACTTCGTGGAGTTGGACGACGCGAAGTAGGACACGGGCGACTTGCTGAAAAAGCACTTGAACCAGTTCTTCCATCACTCGAGAAATTCCCATATTTTATCCGAATGGTTTCAGAAATCACGACTTGTAATGGATCGTCTTCTATGGCGTCAGTTTGTGGATCGACTATGGCGCTGATGGATGCAGGAGTTCCTATTACTGCACTCGTTTCGGGAGTTGCAATGGGGATGATTTATGATGATGAAACTGGGAAATATATTGTCCTTTCTGATATCCAAGCACAAGAAGATTTCCTCGGAGATCTCGATTTTAAAGTAACACGAACCGACAAGGGAATTACAGCACTTCAGATGGATTGTAAAATCGCAGGACTTTCTATGGAAGTAGTCGGGAAAGTATTTGCACAAGCGAAAATCTCTCTTGAACATATTCGTGTTGAGATGACTCGAGAACTCTCAGTGCCTCGTACAAGTCTTTCACCATACGCTCCATTTATTCTCTCCATTACCATACCAACGGATCGTATACGTGAAGTTATCGGAAAGGGTGGCGAGATGATTCAAAAAATTACCAAAGATTTCTCTGTAGAAGTAGACATTACCGATGAAGGCATGGTTTCAGTTACAGCCAAGAATCAAGAGACAGGGAGAGCAGCAATCGCATTTATTACGGCACTTTTAAAAGACATAGAACCTGGAGAAATGTATACAGGAAAAGCTTTGAAAATCCTCGAAGGAGTCGGAGTAATTGTCGATCTTGGTTCAGGAAAATCAGGGATGATTCATATCTCAAAAATTGCCAAAGAACGAGTAGAAAATATCGAACACTTTGTGAAGATGGGAGACATAGTAACAGTAAAGGTCCTTACTGTAGATAAAGAAAAAGGACGAATTGGATTAGAGAGAATTATCGCAGAATAGGACAATATAAAAAGGACGGCCAATGACCGTCCTTTTCCCTTTATTTATAAGATGCCCTCTTTACCATATACAGTTCTTTGCACTGGGATTAACCAGACAGGGGCGGGAGCAAATCTCACCCTGCGAATCGAGATAAGTACAGGATCACCTCCTATTCGTCGTTATCCTCATTTCTGGGGACACCTTTCAGGCTTTCATCACCCGGAAGACCGTCAGTTTTATTTTGAAACTGAATAATATTATTCATTTTGTTTTGAACCTCCGTGGTTATTACTTAATCCATTCTTGATCTTCACGACCATAGTCGCTACGATCAACATCAGAATCGCCGGGAGTACTACTGGTCGTATTCATACTTTGTTTACACCTCCTTGTTTTTTAACGGGGAAAGCTTCCTTTTTATAGTCGAAAACTTTTTTTAGTCAATAATTTTTTTTAAAATGTTCGTATTTATCCTCGGTCGGGAGTTCCGACTTTCGCTCGCAGAAATCTATAGTCTCTTTCCTGGTGCGGTTTTTGAGTTCGCCAATGAACAAATAGCTCTTGTAACGAACATTTCTGAGATGGAGGTTTGCGCACGATTTGCTCATATGGGTGGTATTATCAAGGTGATTAAAATCCTGGATGAAGTAAAAGATATTCCGGATTTTATGACTGCTGCAAAAGACTATCTTTCTCAAGTGGATCGGACAAATAAAGTTCCATTTGCTGTCGCCGGATATGGAGAAAAGTTTGATAACTTCGCGACAGGACTTCGTATCAAGAAATTCCTGAAACCTTGTGAAGATAAATCTTTTCGTCTCGTGAATAAAGAGCCGAAAAATATTAATTCAGCAGTTTATAAAAAAGAGCATCTTGCAGAGTCTCATACAGAATTGAACTATGTAAAAGTAGGAAAGATTTCCTATATGGGAATAACGATTGCTTACCAAGATGTCGACGCATATGCGGCACGAGATATGGACAAAACTCGAGATATGGGAGTAGGAATGTTGCCACCGAAATTGGCTCAAACTATGATTAATCTTGCCGGAATGAGATCAGATAATCAAACTGCGATATATGATCCATTTTGCTGACTCGGAACAGTACTTATAGAGGCAGCTCATATGGGATATGATACGGTATATGGAAGTGATCTCTCTCCAACTATGGTTACAGCAGCCAATAAAAGTATGGGAGAATTTGCTCAGAAAAATGACATCGATCTCGATGGACTGATCTTCGAGGCAGATGCTGCAAAAATCGCAGCAACTATTCCCGAGCATATGAATATGAAAACCACCTCCATCATTTCAGAAGGGTATCTCGGAGATGTTCTCGGAGCCAAAACGGTGACTCCTGATAAGATTTTGGAGCAATGCCGAAAACTCGCACGAATATATGACTCTATGTTTCGAAATCTCCGAACGATTGGGTTTCGTTGAACAATCATTCTCTGTTTCCCATTCTGGGATAATCGAGGGAAAGATGTATTTTTCGAAGATATTATCGCGATAATCGACCGATATGGATTTGAACGAAAAGAACTTCTCGGAGAAAATATTCCATTCCGCACAACGGAACACAGAAGTCTTCTCTATCGTCGTCCTGGACAAACAGTTGGACGAGAGATATATAAACTGCAATTACTCCCGAAAGAGAAACTTGGACTTAAACTGTAAATAAGAAAACATATATTCCCATTATAATTATAAAATTCCCATAAATGGGAATTTTATAAAAATTAAACTTAATTTACGCTTATTTTCTATTCCTTGAAACTTTACATTCTACCTCTTTTCTATACACTTCTTTTTATTATTCATAACTTTTCTCATTATGAAGCAAAAAAAAGCAACAATTAAAAAAAACATCTCTCTTAATAGTGTATTTTTCAAAGTTTTCATCATAGGTTTTGTTTGTATTGCTCTCTATTTAGCATTCTCAAACAAGAATACTGCTAAAAAAATCACACCAACAATAAATATTCCTCAATCTTCTATTTGTTCCACCGAAAGTTATCCCGTGTGTGGAAAAGACGGGAAAACTTATACCAATAGCTGTACGGCAGAAAAAATTGCCAATGTTCGCATCGCTTATACAGGAAAATGTCGAGATGAGAAAGTACCTACGGCAGAAACACTTAAATCGACTTCTCTCATTTCTACAGGGACTACGGTGGATAGTGGGATAGAAAATATTGGACCTATACCAAAATACCAAACAGATTCAAACTCTATAGTTCCTTCTCTTTCTGAGGCAGGAACAGGGAAAATCCTTTCAGGAAATATCAGTGCTTTCAGTGGAGAAATAGATCCAACTTGGATGAGTTACGTTAATAGTAGCTATCATTATAGTTTCAGTATGCCAAAAAATAGCTATTATCAGGCATTTGGTGCACAAAATGGTGCTACTCATTCCGTCGGAATCTCTAGTGGAACGGGTGTAGAATCTCTCGCAGGAAGTCAGATACGAATATATTTCTATGCCAATAAGATTCTAGATAAACTTATCTGAGTAACAAATGGAATAGTTACAGATACAACAACAGGAACCATTTATGTCCTATTGAATAAAAATAATTCAGTTGTCATTGAATCAGACAAACAGTCAGGAAACCTTGTTCAGATTATTCTCCAAACACTTCATATGGAGTAATTCTATCTCATATAATGAAATGAGAAAAAAACCTCTCCGGATTGGAGAGGTTTTTTCTATGCAGCAATTTTGAATTGTTCATCATTTTGCGCTATGTGTTTTCCTGATTGTTTGTCTGCGATGTATTTATCAAGTTTTGCAAGAAGACTTTCAAAAGTCGCAATAGATGTTTTTAAGATTACTCTTTCCGACAAAATCGTTTGAAATCTTAATTCATCCGTGGCATTTGCTAAGCTTTCCTGGAAAAATATACGAATATTTCGTGTCTTTTCTAATTCGTTTATTAATCGCGTTTTATCCTTTTCTGTTAACTTAATATCCATTGAAGGGTTATTGCGTATAAACGCTATCAATTCTGCCTTATATTTGCCTTCTAGCATCACTCTTTCGGCTGCTTCAGATTTATAAGTATCTGGAGAAAAAGAAACTTTTTTGAAATTTGTATCCTTTCCTAGGATATTATCAGAAACCTGTATTCCATCTCGAGTAGCAAGTCTCACATGAGACGTATTTGGAACAGCTGTAATTGGAGCTTCGGAAATAATTTTAGGTACAATTATTGATACTTCTTCTATTAACTGAGATGGAAGAGAATCATTTTCTGGATAAGACTTATGAACCTTAGGAGAAAGAGGAATTTTTACTGGATGTTTTAATATTGGCATATTCGGTATAATGCCATGATTAGAATTGCTTGCGAGCATAATCTGTGATATTTGTTGAGTTGGAGCCTCTACGATTTTGGCACTTGTTTCGTTCAGAACATGCTTTTGTTTATCCAAGGCATTATATCGAATAGAGGTTTCAATCACATATCTATAAGAATTAGTTCCTGCCCAATCGCTTATAGATTTCAAACCCTGAAAAAAAGCATTTGCAGGATGATTAGTTTTAACTGCTTTATTTGCAATCTTTTCTGTTCAACCAGCACCCATATGATGCATAGCGGAAAGTATCTGATTGGGCTGTATTCCAGTATGAATAAGTGTGGAAAATACTGGTTTCATCAACATATATTTTATATGACTAACCGTATAGTGTTTCATTATCTTTTTTTGTAGTCATGGATTTTTTTTAAATGCTTCGCGTTGCTCGAATGTTACAATACCGTAATCCCGAAGAGTTTCGGCAGTGAATTGAGATTCTCCATATGCAAATTTCGAAGAATCGACCTTAAGTTTGATTCCGAGATTCATATTATCAATATCAGTGGTGTGATTACTTTCAAATCCTGCTATTGAATATAGGTAATTATCAAAATTAAGTCATAGTTGTGCTGCTTGTTCTAAAATACCTTCGGTTGCAATTCATTTCTTTATATGAAGTGGAATGATGTCTTTTTCTATCTGTATTACCGTACGAGCTTCTATTTCTTCTGATATTTTTTTTTCTACTACCTTTGATGTTCATGATTTTTGAGTCATAACATTAGCAATATACTGTTTTCGTAATTCTTTAGAGAGAACATTAGCTTCTTCCGTAGTTTCTGTGCGAGAATATTCTTTCCCTGCTATCAAATCTTTATTTGGATCTAAAACCTTTTCACCCATTTTTCCAACAAGACATCCTCCTCTGGTTCCAAAATTCCGAAACATAAAACCTCCGAAAGAATCTCCATTTTGTGCTGTTGCAAATCGAAGTGCTGGTGTTGTTTTTTCTCATCATTTCAAGGTCGGCATTATTGGTTCTGTTGCTCATATGTTAGGAGTATTCAGTAGATGTCCCATATTTATAGCATCAGTCAGACTTGGAGTATGAGATTTCTCTGAATGAGGACTTTCTATCCCTACGTCAGGATTATAAATATCCTGAGGTGGAATAAGTGCCATACTATTTGTAGCAAAAGTCATTCCTAATACACCAAGAACCTGCTTGGAAATCTTCTTCATATAATTAAACACTTCAAAAGATTCCTTATTTTGTAATAAGGTTGTTTTATGAATTTTGGAAGGAGAAAGAGGAGTAATCATAATATGATGATTAATGGATACTATTATTTTGTAATGTCAATATTTTTTGAGTATAAAAAAAAATGGTCGTAAGTCAAGCCTTTTTATGGTTTAATAGACAAAAGTTGGTAGGTAAAACCATATCATCACCCCTTCCTGATGCGGAAAATCTCGATAAACTTATGATTTATTTACTGGTTGAATTAATTTTTCCCTCTTACTGCCCTTGGCGGAGGGAAAAATTAATTCAAAAACCTACCAGAAAATGTCTATTAAGCCCTTTTTATAGTCTTTGCTAAAATTATAAAAAATCTGCATCAAATATTTGATGCAGATTTTTAGAGATTTTCATATTATACCTTTCCTCCTCGTTTTCTCTCATTTTCTGTAAGGAATTTCTTTCGAATTCGGAGAGTAGAAGGAGTGACTTCTACATACTCATCAGACCCGATATAATCGAGACAATCCTCGAGAGTCATCTTTCGGATAGGAGTCAAACGAACCGCCTCATCAGTTCCAGAAGCACGCATATTTGTCAATTGTTTATTCTTAGTTGGATTAACAATCAAGTCGCCTCCTTTAAGATGTTCTCCGATAACCATTCCTTCATATACCTCAGTTGCTGGTTCGATAAGAATCGGTCCACGTTCCTCAAGTTTCCAGAGAGAATATGCCATAGCAGTTCCAGGAAATCCAGAAATCATTGACCCTACCTCTCGTTTCTCAATAGGTCCTTTATATTGATCATATTTGGAGAATGAGCTATACATAATCCCCTCTCCTTTCGTATCAACCGTAAATATAGATCGGAATCCAAGAAGTCCACGAGTTGGTACTTCAAATTCCATAGATGTGATTCCATTTTCTGTTTTCATATCAGTCATCTGTCCTTTTCGTTTTCCAAGATGTTCGATGATAGTTCCAGAACAATTCTCTGGTACCCAGATTACTACATTTTCCATTGGTTCCATTTTGTGTCCTTTCACTTCATGGAAGATTACTTGAGGAGCTCCTACTTGAAGCTCGAATCCTTCACGACGCATTGTTTCGATCAGAACAGAGAGATGAAGTTCTCCACGTCCAGATACAACATATCCATTTCCATCAGTATCAAGATCTACTTTGAGTCCTACATTCATCTCAAGTTCTTTTTCGAGACGATCTCGAATATTTCGAGAAGTAACATATTTCCCTTCTCTTCCTGCAAATGGAGAACTATTTACCATGAATTCCATTTTAAGAGTTGGTTCATCAATAGTAATAGGTGCCATAGGTTCTGCATCTGTAACAGAAGAAACTGTTTCTCCTACGTAGATATCTGGGATACCTGCAAGAGTAATAATATCACCTGCCTCAGCCTCAGCAACTTCTACTTTATTAAGACCAAGTGTAGTAAATACTTTACTAATCTTTCCCGTTCTGCGTACTCCATCATTTCCAATAATAGTAACCGTTTGACCAACCTTTGCCTTTCCTTCATAAACACGTCCAATACCCATACGACCAAGGTAATTATCATACGCAAGGTTAGCAATCTGCATCTTAAATGGTTTTTCTACATCATTATGAGCTGCTGGAACCTTTTCGATAATCATATCAAAAAGTGGAGTGATATCCTTTTTCTCATCTTGCATATCAAGAATAGCAACTCCGTCTCGAGCTATTGCATAGATAACATTAAAATCAAGTTGCTCATCGGTTGCTCCGAGTTGTACGAAAAGATCAAAAAGCATATCGATAACCGCAGCTGGTTGTGCTGTTGGTTTGTCAATCTTATTGATAACAACGATTGGTTTTAAACCATGTTCAAGTGCTTTTTTGAGTACAAACTTTGTCTGAGGCATAGGACCTTCATATGCATCTACGACAAGCAGAACAGAATCTACCATTCGAAGTACACGTTCCACTTCAGAACCGAAATCAGCATGACCAGGAGTATCCACTATATTAATCTTGGTTCCCTTGTATTCGATAGCAGTATTTTTTGCATAAATAGTAATTCCTCGCTCTCGTTCCTGATCATTACTATCCATAACACAAACAGCTACTTGTTCATGACTATTGAAAGCTCCTCCTTGTTTAAGAAGTGCATCAACAAGAGTTGTCTTTCCGTGATCTACATGGGCAATGATTGCAACATTACGATATTGTCTCTTTGACATAATAAAAATGAAAATAATAAAATATAAAGTCTCTGTACCAAAAAAGGAACTGGATGAACCAGTTTATCTTAAAAAGTTGTTGGCAGTATATAGAGAAATAAGAAAAAGCAAAAAGATTTTCGTCTAAATTTAGACGAGTATTGGTCTATTCAATATTTCTATTTCTTCTTCCTCCCAAATTTCTCTGCAATTCGCTTCGCTTCATTCTTACCAAGCTTTCCCTCGAGTACCAGATTGAGTTCGGCACTTTCATCGAATAAAGCAGCGTCATATTGTAAACCTCGCTCTTTTCTATACTGATAATCTGCATAATTTCCATAACTCACCGTCAGTTCATTATTTGCAATAATCCAAAGTTTCGAGGCGATTTTATTGACGAAATATCGATCGTGCGATATGAAGAGAATCGTCCCTTTATAATTTTGTAAAGATTGTTCCAAAGCTTCGCGTGCCTCATAGTCTAGATGATTCGTTGGTTCATCAAGAACAAGAAAATTAGACGGTTTTTGTCCGAGGATAGCGAAGAGGATTTTGGAAATCTGACCTCCGGAAAAAGACTCGATTTTGCGATCAAGATCCGTGAATACGAATCCGTATTGACTCAAAATAGAAACGAGACGTTCGCGAGGATAGTGGAGATTATGAGCGACAAAGTTATCCATAATACTCTTGTCTCGCAGAAGTTCCTCGTGCATCTGAGAATAGTAACTAATCTCGAGTCATTTTCCTTTCTGGCAATATCCATCAAGTGGTTCCAATTGTCCGAGAATCGTTTTCGTAAATGTCGACTTCCCTGCTCCATTTTCTCCGATAATCCCGATTCGTTCATGTTCAGAGAGAACCAAATCTTGGATATAGAAAAGTGGTTCTTTCCGTCCGATGAAGCATTCTTTAAATGTAAATACTTTGTCCTGAGATCGCTCACCAAAAGCAAATTGAAAATTGGTAATGGGCGGAACATAGGGTTTTTCTATAACGTCTATCTTCTCCAAAGCTCGTTCTCGACTCTTAGAAAAACTAGCACGAGAACCAGCACGAAATCGGTTAATCAGAGCTTTTTCACTCTCCATCATCGTTTGTTGTTCATCGTATACTTTCCACTGTTTTTCTCGGAGTTTTTTCTTCTGTTCAACTGAATAAGTATAGTTTCCGTGATATATTTGCAACGCACGATTTGGAATAATCTCATAAACGATATCACAAGTTTTATCGAGAAATTCTCGATCATGAGAGATAATCATATATCCTCATTTCCATGTGTCAATTAAGTATTTTTCCAACCATTCCACACTCTGAAGATCGATGAAATTCGTTGGTTCATCCAATAAAAGAAATTCTGGTGCCGAGAGGAGGACTTTTGCCAGTGCAATCTTGGTACGCTGACCTCCACTCACTTCCCGAATAGAAAGTTCCAGAAGCTCAAATATCCCGATTCCTCGTGCTACTCGTTCCAGTTTATTTTCTACTTCATATCCACCAAGCATTTGAAACCGATCAAGTTCTTCGGTATATCGACCAATAGCTTCCATATCTTCTGGATGGCTTTCCATATATTTTTCTGCTTCTGAAAGTGTTTGTTCTGCTTCTCGCACTTCTCCAAAAGCAAGTCGGAGATCATCTCGAACTTTTCGATCCTCAGTATCAAAGTGAATTTGCGAAAGATACCCGAGCGATATACTTCCGATGTTATTAATGGCGCCGTCAAATTCTGCTAATTCTCCCGTCAATATTTTCATAAATGTTGTCTTCCCTGCACCATTTCCTCCGACGATAGCAATTCGATCGGAAGCATTGATAATACACGAAATATCCGAGAGAATTTCTTTCCCTCGGATCTCATATTTTTGAATGTCGACGATGATGTGATTCATGTATGTTAATTAATTCTGATATTTCTCTGAGAAATCTATGAGAGAGGATAAAAATTTTTATTTCGCTGTCGAGACAGTCTTGGGAAATCTGTATATATCACTGACTTTGTTCCGACAAGAAAAAATAGTCATGCCAGTCAGAGATGAAAAGATTCCTCTATCCACCATATACTTCCACATATTCTTCGATATATCCCTCTGCGTCAAAATAGAATTCAAATTCCACACTTTCTCCATCAATGACGCGATTGAGCCAATAAATATCATCTTCCCACATAGTATCAAATGGGATTTTGTCTATGTCAAACCATTCTGGTTTCATTTCTTCAGTTTCTTGAAAATCCCCCGTATATCCATGTGATACGAAAATGTTCACATCCTTATTACATTCAGGTTTTTTATCGAAATGAAAATGCAACACTCCACGTGCTTCCATCTTTTCTGGAGTAATAATAATTCCTGTTTCCTCCTGAAGTTCGCGACTTGCCGCTTCTATCATAGTTTCTCCAACTTCTACTTTTCCTCCAGCACCATTCCATTTCCCTTCACCAAATCCTCGTTTTTTCATAGCGAGGAGAATCTGTTTTTTATCGTTGAATACAAATACCAGAGTAGATTGTCGCATAAAAATGAAAGTAAAAATATATGAATATTAAAATATTAATGATAACTACAATTTCCTTTGTCACTAGCTTGTGCTTTACAAACTTTCTCGGAAATCTTCACATAATCCGATACAAATGTGTTAGTACTTTCGAGAAGTATGTGCGTATCTATCAAATCTCCAACTGTTTGATCAGTAGTGGCATTTTCCACCCCTATACGACTTTTTGCGTATTCGTAATCCTTCAAGATATCTGCATTAATTCCTGTTTCCAGAGTAATAATAGCACGGGAAGTTTCCATATATTTATCGGTTGATTGTGGTTGCGAAAGGAGTTTATCTCTGAGTCCTTCATATATTTTTGCAAATTGATCCCCTGTTTGATATACTCGTTCTCCAATAGAACTGACAAATCCAGTAACTCCTTCGGTGGTTTTTTCACCATTATATATTGCAAGATTATTCATTATCGTTTGAGATCCTTTCGTATTCATCCCTTGATTAGAAAGCTCAGTTCTGAGAGTGTTCCGTTCTGTTTCGGCATATTCTGGATTCGCACTATTAGAAGTCATAAGCGTAGAAGCTTTATCCCATTCTTTCATTCCTTTTCCAATACCATCACCCATATCTCCAATGCGAGTAAATGCCATTTTTATACTCTTCATAAAATCTGATTTCTGTTTACAATCATTTTGGGCGTTTGGACCATAATGCAGCTGGAGATTGGATCGAAAAGTTGCAGGATTTCAGACAAGTATGAAATCATATTTATTATCGGTTCTATCACCAAGAACGGTCTCACGATAGAAATTCATCATATCTACCTGATTTTTAAGCATATCCGTCAAAATTTTTCCAAATGTCTTATCTGTCGTAGTATATACGGTATCAGTCGATATGTTCGATGATAAAGCAGTATTTTCCGCACATCGACCATGCACGATCTCGATCATACTATTGATGCGTTCGAGTTCTCTACCGAGTTGTTCATGATCTCGACTAATCCCTACAGGAATCTCTGTTTTCAAGGACATATCCACAAAGAAACGTCCCGAAGTTGCAAAGTTAGAAAAACCTACACGCTCGTTAATGGATCCCACGATTGTGGATTGTGCTCTCTCAGTACTTGCCGAAGCACTATTTCCTCCATCTGTACCGATACCGCATTGTACTTTAGATGCTTCATCTCCGATTTTAGAAAGAAGAGCATCGGCCGTTCGTAAATAGGTGATTAATTCTTCACTCATTCCATTATCCATAGTACAACCTTCCTCTCCAGCATACACGGAAGTGACACAGAAAAAAGATACTACTATTACAGTAAATATCTTACCAAGAGATGAGGAGAATATTTTCATAAAATTCTGAAAAATAGAGAAATATATTATTTACTTTTTGGTATCTTATCGAGGGCAGTAATAGTCCCGGTGAGTTTTTCAAGAATATGCGTAAATGCAAGAGTAAATGCGTGGAGCTCGAAAAGATCATCATTAAATGAATCTCCGTAACTCTTCTTGAGTTCCATCTCTTTTGCCTGTATACATCCCGCTTTACTCGGAGTCTGTGTAGTGTTTGATTTCTCAGTAACACTATTTGTAGTAAGATGCACAAGATTTTGCACCATACGAGATTCGTCATTCTTTTCCAGAGAATTCTGACGTTTAAAATCCAATCCCGATTCTTCAAAAGCACAAATGAGCGTTCGATTAAATTCATCACCATCGTCCGCGGAGGAATTTCCAGCCGTTCATCCTGCATTAGTAGTAAGGGAACTCGGATTTTTCTTAAGATTCAAAAGAGGTGGTGGAAGAGAAGAAACAACCGCTCCTATATGGAGCATGCCTGGAAGATTGAGATCCTTGAGAGAAAGCCCAAAAAAGAGATTTGTCATCTTTGATTGTACTAAACTCGATCCAGCAAAAGTATTGGCAATCTTGAGATTTTGATCAAGAACATATTCAATCGTATCTGTTTTCCCACCGAGAATATTTTGACTATAATCCACCATGCTCATAAGGATACAAAAAACATCTATTTTGGAACAAGGGAACTTGTCATTTCCACCACCTGCTCGGCCAGGAGAACCACCGAGTGAACCACTTCACTGAGCGATATTTGCCCAGTATTCAGGAAGTTTTGCATCATCAGCAAAAGCAAGAGAAGAATTATTATTCCGTCCAACCAAGAGTTGTGCTTGTACATCACGGAGGAAATTTTGATCGAGATTTGCAGGAACTTGTGCAGCATTTCCACACGTCACACAATTCGTCACAATCCCAGAAAGAGTCAATCCAGTAGAAGTACTTGGTGCTATGAGCGAAACTCCGGGATCTTGGTAATTTGGCGATGTAAGAGTATCGAATGGGAGAAGTGGATGTGGATAGATATTATTGAGAAGATTCGCAATGGAAGATGCACCCATATTACTCGTCCCATTATAGGCGATATCTTTGGCAAAAATGATACGATGAATATTTTCCAGATCCACCATCAGATCATAACTGGAATTATCCTTATTTCCATCGGAAAAAAGCCCTATAGACCCGACGGATTGGAGTTTCCCCTGTTCGTAAGTCACACTATTTTGAATCTCCTGATAATGTTCTACGATAATTCATCGTATTCGAACAAGCTGTTCTGCATTGAGTCAATTATTTTCTGAAACCATGTGGGTATAAATCGGACCAAGTGCCCCGCCAACTATATCATCCAGTTCAGAAGCAGTAAAATCTATCCCCGAACGAAAACAATCTATGAATATTTTTTCTTTATTTGTACATATTTTCCCAACAAGTTTATTAATCTTATTGTCCGTTGCTCATTTGAGGCGATTTTCAATGAGTTGTGTCTTGAGTTTGTAACTCCCCTCATCAATATGTTTATAAATATCGTTTCCGAGATCCTCACCAACATATTCCCCTGCTGCCCAGAGAGTGGTTGGGAGAAAAGCGAAACAGATGAAGAAAAGTGTGAAAATACGAACTTTCATGAAAGAAAAACTATGAGTTATTTCCTGCAGTATACCAGATAACAAGGGAAACCGCAAAAGAATATACGAATGTTTTTATAAATTGGTTTGACGAATGCCTAAAAATAAATATATTGCATTTTTACTATCTAAAAATAAGGGGTTTTATGAGAGAAAAATCGGATCTTTTTGTACGTCCATCTGTTAATACTACAGTATCCAGAGAAGGATTTTGACATAGTCCATGAGAAGCAGCAGAAATTGCAAAACAAGCAAGGATTAAACAAGAACGGGATGCAGCAGTACTAAAGAAACGTATCGATGCACAAAAACGTGCAGCGGCAATATTAGCACTAAAATCAAGCAAGCAAGGATAATGATTTCCAGCACTATAAATCCCCCGAATTCGGGGGATTTATAGTGCCTATTTCACAATCAATTTTCACTTCAAAGCAGTCACGGTAACAGTAGGATTTTTCTTCCCCTGAATAATATGATCGGCGATTGTATCCTCAATATTATCTTGGATATATCGTCGCACGGGACGTGCTCCAAACTCTGGATTATAGGTTTCTTTGAGAATGAGAGAAACAGTTTTCGTATCATATACAAGATGAATATTCATTTCCAACAGACGAGTTTTAAGAATGTCCAACTGGAGAACGATAATTTTCTTGAGGATAGTTTTATCCAGGGGATTAAATACCACCACTCGATCGATACGATTAAGGAATTCTGGAGAGAAATATTCATCTAAACCATCGATTACTTTTGTCTTAATCTTGACATAATCTCGGATAATTTTCGCTTCGGTATCAGAAGAAACATCGAATCCTATCTGCGATGCTTTGGAAGTAAATTCTTCTCCTCCAATATTGGAAGTCATAATCACAATCGTATTTTTGAAATTGATTTTCCGCCCCTTTCCATCGGTCAAAGTTCCATCTTCGAGAACCTGCAAGAGGAGATTAAATACCTCAAAACTTCCCTTTTCAATCTCATCGAATAATACGATAGAATACGGTTTTCTACGAACTCGTTCGGTGAGCATTCCCCCTTCCTCATATCCCACATAACCCGCCGTCGTACCGATGAGTTTCGATGCAGACGATCGTTCATTGTATTCAGACATATCAAGTTTAATGAGAGCTTTTTCATCGCCAAAGAATTCAAGAGCCAGTTGCTTTACGAGCTCAGTTTTCCCCACTCCTGTTGGTCCAAGAAAGAGAAAACTTCCAATAGGTCGATTTCGATTACTAATCCCCGTACGATTTCGTTTGATAGCACTCACAATTGAGGAAATAGCTTCATCCTGCCCGATAATATGACGCTCAAGATTCTTCTGAAGCGATTGGAGTTTTTTCATATCTTCCGTGGCGATATTTTTCGCAGGCACTCCCGTGATTCGTTCGATGATTTTCTGTACATCATCCGAAGTAATATGGAGACGTTTCTCTCTTGGGATAACTTTTTTTGCTTTCTTCTCTTGAATCTTTTTCTCAATATCGTTCTGTTTCTCCTTAATCTTAATAGCTTTGTGATATTGTCCAGAAAGCACATAGTCCTCGATTTCTTTTTGAAGTTTCTCGATATCCTGTTTTAGAGCTTTTATATCATTTTCATCAGAGTTATATTTCATACTTTTTGCACTACATGCCTCATCGATCAAATCAATCGCTTTATCTGGCAGATAGCGATCAGTTACGTAACGAATAGAAAGTCGTACCGCATCAGCAATAGCATCATCATCGATAATCAGATTATGAAAATCCTCGAAGGAATTACGAAGTCCCGCGATAATCTCTATTGCTACTTCCTCTTTTGGCTCATCGACATCTATCTTCTGAAATCGACGTTCCAGTGCGGAATCCTTTTCGATATATTTCTGGTATTCATTAAGCGTCGTCGCTCCGATAATACACACTTTCCCACGACCCATAGCAGGTTTAAGGATATTTGCTGCATCGAGCGTTCATTCTGCTGACCCGGCACCGATAATCGTATGAATCTCATCAATAAAAAGTACTACTTCATTTTCCATCTTGGAAGCTTCTTCGATAATCTGTTTGAGGCGAGCCTCAAACTCTCCGCGGTATTTCGTTCCTGCCACCATTCAGGAAAGATCGAGACTGACAATTCGTTTATTTTGCATAGCAAGCGGAACTTTCCCTTGTGCGATACGAAGTGCCAAACCTTCGACAACTGCCGTTTTCCCGACTCCTGGTTCACCAACAAGACAAGGATTGTTTTTTGTCTTGCGATTCAGAACCGATATAAGTCGTTCTATTTCCATATCTCGACCGATAATCGCATCGATTTTTCCAGTATGAGCCTCTTCCGTAAGATCGGTACCAAAGAAATCCAGGGCTGGAGTAAGACTTTCTGTCTTTTTCCCTTCTGGTTTTTTATTTCCAGCAAATGGATCTGCTATTTCTCCTTCACCAAAAGCGCCAGTAAGACCTTCTTCTATAGCATGAAGGATATTATCCAAAGGACCAAATATGGCACTATCCCCATTTTTCACAATCGATGCATTCAGATTCTTAAGGTCTTGTTCTATATCTTTCGGGGAAAGTCCGATAAAATCAAAAAATTGATAAAACCAAGTTTCTGTATTGGCACGAAAAATCGCCAAAAGAAAATCTTCTACTCCAGCTTTTTGTTTCTCGGCTCCTGCTGCTATTTTCATACTCAATACAATGAGTTCTTTGAGACGAACAGAAAGTCCTTTATATTCACCTACTCTTCCTACATCTGAGAGGTTAAATGGGGATCGTGAAAGAACCTCATTTGCTATTTTAAGATTAACTCCAGAACTTGCATACAGCTCATAAATCGGTCCGGTCTTTATATCAAGAGAACGGAGAAATACATCCTCCGGAAGGATTTCGGAAAAACCTTTCGATTTGATAATATTTTCTGTTTCGAGCATCAAGTTTTTATATTCTTCGGTAAAATTTGTATACATGAATCAGAGATTAGATGATAGTTACTAGAAATTTGGAAAGCATTATATGAATTTCTGTAGAAAATAAAAGAGGAAGATAGAAGTTTTATTTCAAAAGTAATTTCTCCATATCTTCTTTCAGTTTTGCTGTATATGTCTCTATAGTTTTTTTGCTTGGATGTACAAAGCTGATACGACTCGCATGAAGAAGTTGTCTCTCAACTCCATACATTCTTTTGGCAAAAGCATTTTCTTGTTTATCTCCGTAGGTATTATCACCAAGAATCGGACATCCGAGGGAAGCAAGATGCACGCGAATTTGGTGCATTCGTCCTGTTTCAAGAATACATTCTACGAGACTATATTTCTCATGAATCCCTGTCTGAAGAACTCGGTAATGCGTCACGGCCGTTTGTCCAGCATCTTCGTCTATGACGATTTTATTTTCTCGCTCCGCATGTTCGAGGCGACGAAGTTTTCTTCGCACAATTCCTCGAGTTTCTGGCAGTGTTCAGAGACAAATAGCCAAATATACTTTCTCTATTTTGTTTGATTGAAGTGCGCTCAGCATAACATCAAGCGATGGTTTATTTTTTGCGATCATCACAATTCCCGAAGTATCTTTGTCGATCCTGTGAATAAGGGAAGGCTTAAAAGTGAGAGAATGAAGCTTGTCACCAAGATAATCCTGAGCCTGAGCAATAAGCGAAAGGTCTGTAGTTTTAAAATCTCCAGGATGCACGATAACCCCAGGATTTTTATTCACTATAAGTAAATCATTATCCTCATGAACAATATCTTTAGGATCAATCCTTTGTTTCGTGGTGCTAGTATCTTTTGCCGTTACTGATACCTTTTGAGCTGTAAGTATCTCATACTCTTCGTCTTTTATAAAAAGTTCAATACTCTCACCTTCTTGGATGATATATTCGTTATCCTTTCTCTTCCTATTCACCTTTACTGCATTTTTTCGATTGAGTTTATATATGAAACTGAGTGGTGCATGAGGGAGAAGTTTTTTGAGAAATTTATCCAATCGCTGATTGGCATCATTGGAGGTTATGGTAAATTGTTTCATGAAAAGATATTATTGAAATACAGTAAAATCAAGAGCCTCATTAGTTGTCATCTGCTGAACAAAACGAGTCATATTCTTACGAAATGCTCCAGCATATCATTGCGTTTCTATAACGGCAGTTTGAAGGGGAAATGCTTGACCAAAGCCTATATAACTTTCTATGTAAGGAGCGATAGTGATATTATCATTTAATAAAAGGGGATTTATCAAAGAGAATTTTAACGTACATATATTTGTTATTCATGGATTTGGCGCACAATTATTTGTGTAAAAAGTATTAAAAGTAGAACTAGAACCAAAAGTAGTAAGTCATAATCTATCCCCGACATTAAAACATACTTGATTTATTTCATTCGCCATAATCTGACTTCCACTTGCCTGAAGGGAGACTCCACTTACAGAAAGTGTCCAGTTAATAATGGGTGTTGTGGATCCTGTCAGGATCTGATCAGCCCAACTCCCATTTCTATTGAGATCAGGAACTCGAAATTTAAAATGACACCCATCTACTGGCATCCACCAAATTGCCGCACCAGTTTTCAGTACAATCTGAATTGGTTTTCCGGGAGCAAGTATCATCCAATTAGGATCATATTCACTATTTCCTTTCCCAGGCATAGGAAGGGCCCAACCAGTTCCAGTAACAGTATAAGCTATTCCAGAACCATTTGTAACATTAGTGCTTCCTGTTTCATACCATGGAGTACTTCCAGACATTGAAAGAAGTGCTTCATTCAACGCAGTATTTGCGCGATAGTAAGCAATGTTCCCATTCTCTACTCATTTGATATCTCGTGCAAATGGTATAATTTTTTCCAGAAGATAAATCGCTACAACAATAATAATCATCGTAACAAAGATACTGACGATAAGAGCAGATCACTTCGTATTATTTTTCATGGAACTATACTGAAATATTAAAAATTATTTCGAAAGATTAACCGTTGTTGCAATAGTCATATCTGCTGCTGGTCATCGAATCTTCTTTCGTTTTTCCCAAGCCAAGCCGATGGTCATATGTATGCGTACGTATGAATTCAATAAAGTAGCAGGATCAGATTCCTTCCAAGCATAGCGAAAATCTTTTTCTGGATAGAGAAAGAAATCCACATTCTTTACATTAATCCATGTAGGAAATATATTTACCCATTCTGAATCGACTCAGGCAGGGAGATTATTTACACCCGTACAATTATAATCTGCATGACATGCCCATGTATCGATAATACCATCATATTTCCCCGGGGAAGCTACAGAAGTAGAATGACTCAATCCAAGATCTTTTCCGACAAGTTTCAACATTTGGATATTTCCAAGACAATTTCCACTTCCCATATTTGCTCCAGACATTTCACAAATGGTACCTGGTGGACCATTAGGATCCATTTGAAGCGTCCATCTAAAATAAATTCGTTCAGATTGTGTTCCTTTTTTTACAAGATACAATTCTTTCATTCCAATACCTCCAGTAAAAGCACTTGGCCCCATTCCAAGATCTTCATCGTCATCATCACCACGAATATTTCCATCGGCATTCTCATCTCCTCCATCACCATTTGCATTAGTATTATAATCGATAAATTGTTGGCGATATTCACCATATCTCTGAGGCTGAGAAGAAACATCAGCAGTATATATGTTAAATCCTGTCAAGCAACCACCTGTTCCCATTTTCAGTCCATTTCCACTGATACAATAATAAATCCCATCTCCATAATTTGCAACAACTCCTCCACTTCCATAGTTTCCAAATCCTGAAAATACATCATAGTGCCCAGAGGAAGTCGTCGTTCCGACAGCTCGTCTATTCCAATATTCTTCATAGTCGATATCTCCACCTGTTTTAATGAGATCGACAAATTTTTCTGTCACACTATAGAGTTCATTATTGAGATCCAATCGGTTCGTTACACTATTTCTGAGTATTCCAATATTTCCCATCGCAGAAAATGCCATAATTATAATTATAGAAAAAATCGTAACAGAAACAATCATTTCAATGAGTGTGAAAGCTCTCAGATTTTCTGAATTCTTCTTCAGAATGTTTTTTATAGGAAACTTCATATTTTCTAACAACTAAGAATTAAGGATTATTTCTTTTTGGGAGAGAAATATTGTTCTTTTTTGAAAATATAATGGAGAAATGTTCCGATACTTCGACCAATCTTTATGCCAGATGGAGCATGCCAGAAAGACTTTGGACCGATATGAAAGAAGAAATTCATAATATCCAGAAACTTATTTTCCTGAAGTGGTTTCTGTTCTTTCCCTATCAAATTTCTGATAAAAAGACTGAGACTCTGTGCGAGCGATACAAAGAAATCTCTTATAAGCGTAATGAGGATAAAAAAAGTATTTTCCTGGAGTTTTTTCTTTCACATGAGAAGAGGATTTTATGAGACAAATAAGTATTTTACGAGATTGTCCTTTACAAAAACAAGATTTTCCTATAATCAAAATGTATCTTACCAAACTATCACCATTTACCTATATGGATTATATCGGAAATTCAAAAAATCGGAAACTAAAAAATAAAATACGACACCTCTTTGTTCGTATGAGCTTCAATTTCCTCCATCTTTCTGGAAGTGCTCGGATTATTTCTATTGGTATTTTCCTCTCTTTTCTCTCGCTCTTTCTCAACTGGTTCTCTATCATGGATACGGCTCTCTCTGGAAATGCTTTCAGCATCCATGTGGGATATATTGGGTATATCATCATCCTTATTAATATCATTCTTTGTTTCCTTCTCTTGGCCGATACGAGTAAGGAGAAACTCAAAACCAAAGCCTCTCTCACTTTCTCGGATCATACGATTATCATGGTTTCTGGAATTACTCTCTTTCTCTTGACACTCGTCATATTTAATTCTGTCCGTGGTTTCGTGCTTTTCTATCAAAATATCGTCATAGGAAATGGGATCGTATTTCAATGTATCGGATCTATTTTCATAACTATCGGTGGATTTTTGTCGTACCAGAAAAAGAAACAAGAGTTCTTGAGTACTATGTATGTGGAAAATACTGGAGCCGATGATTCTCTCTTTGCTGAATATGAGGACATCCTCGGAAAGAATAAAAGAGACAAGGAAAATATGACACTTCCTCTCTAGGAGAATACTCACGAGAAAAGTAAAAGCCCCTCGTGAGAGGGGCTTCTTGAAGCAGGCAGGTTAACATGTTACTGGTAACCTTAGATATATCTTGTCGAACAGCGAGATAGAAAACATCCGCTATCAACTCCTGTTATAATGTTCGGCTCATCTGAGTCTGCGGTCTCAAACGAGTCGAACAAGGTTTTTGTATATCCACATCATATCATTTTTACACATGAGTGGCGCTCTTTTTTTGTTCTCCCGACCTTCTTGTGAGTCGGAATAGCTGGACGCGAACTATGCCAGAGCTGGTACTGCCATAACCCATGATGGATCACGCATTTTTTTCTCCCTTCGGAAAAGTTGAGAAATCCACACGGTTTTCTGTGTGGGGCTTGCTCTCCATGGGTACCGACATTGGGTTATGCCAGAGCGATTGCGAATGCGGAATGTCGCATACTGTTCTCCTTGAAAAAGTTGAGAAATCCACACAAGATTCTGTGTGGAACTACACCGGTTCAGTAGGATCGTGCACGATATGTTCTCCCTAAAAAATTTTATTCAACCCGAGAGATTTCCTCGGGACCAATTTGTTACCAAACAGCAAAAGGAATATAGAGAGTTTTATTACTTTGTCAAACTTTTCTTTTGGAACCCTATGATAGAAAGTCCGAAGATAGTTATGATGATCACTGAACAAGCCAAACACAGTGGACAAAACGAACCGATATGAAAGGCTTCTTGATAGATATAGTAGCCATTGAAACACATTCCTCCGACTGCAATTCAGGCAAGGATTGAAAATGCTTTTCGACATATTCCCAAGTACCCAAGCAGAGCTATGAGAAATATAACTGGATATACCACCATCGCCAGAGCAGGAAATGGGAATCCGAAAAACTGTGCTCGCGGAGAGAGGAGAACATTCGAGCAAGAAAAAGTACTGTTAATATCACAGAAACTCGCATAAGAACCAGCCGATTCTGCGAGTTGTGTTTTCAAAGTATATGCCTGAGTTGTCAGATATACAGCATTTCCAAATGCAATAGCCGCAAGCACCATAATGGCAATAAAAAGTTTTTTCATAAAAAAGTACAATTATAAATAAAAATATACTAATATTTGTCATTGCGAATTTACTCAACTCCTATATTTCTTTGAAACATTCATAATCATTTCGAGTAAATGTGGCAATCTTCCTATTTTAAAAACCGAAAGATCTTTTCTATATAATTCTTGGAAAAATGGTAGATCTTCACGTTTCCCCGATGAAGATTTCATATTTCTATCCGTTATATCTTCAGGAAAACTCAAGATGACACAATTACATTTTCAATGCCGCATCTATCATACCGAAGAATTCTTCTTTAGATTTAAACTTCATAATCGTCCCATTCAGATAGATAGACGGAGTTCATTCGAGTCCTTTCGCCTCACCCTCTTGTCGCTCTTTAATGAGCTGATTCTTATACCACCCTTCATCGAGGCTTTTCTGCATCTCTATTGGATCGAGTCAGACCTTTTTCCCGAGATTTGTACGCTCCGTATCCGTTACGATATCACCCTTTTTTTGATCTTCCAGGGCGTACATTTCGAGACTAAATTCCCAGTATTTCCCCTGAGAGAGTGCATAAAGTCCAGAAAGTGCATCACGTTCTGCATTCTTATGTTGTGAAAGCGGGAAATTTTTATAGGTTACCGTGATTTTATTGGTTTTGACATAATTCTCATAGAGTTTCTGTCCGATAGTTTTCTCGAAATAGATACAAGCAGGACATTCATAATCAGCAAAAACCATTAATTGCACCTTGCTGGATGGAGCTCCAAAAACGGCACTTTCGATCGTTTTGGAAACCTGAGGGATATTTTCTGTACCACAAGAGATGAGGAAAAATGGAAGAAGCAAAGCAAAGAAGATTTTTTTCATAGAGAGACATAAAGAAATATAGGGGAAATATACGAATAATACGGAAATTTGCAAAATATTTTGCTTTTTGTACGGTATCACATAGAATAGCCCGTTATATTTTTTGCTAAATATAATATCTTAATTTCTTATTTTCCCCTTTCTATGATTCATACACTTCCGACGCTTTCCTATACTCTTGATGGACTCGAACCCTATCTTTCTCGAGAAACTCTGGAACATCATTATGGAAAACATCATAAAACATATGTAGACAGTCTCAATAATCTGAACCCTGGAACCGAATTTGAGAATCTATCCCTAGAAGAAATTATTGAGACTGCACCAGTTGGACCTATTTTTAATAATGCCGCTCAGATTTGGAATCATACATTCTACTGGGAAAGTTTGACGCCACGAGGAAATATTGGAGAAGGAACCAATATTATGGAACTCATCCTCGAACAATGGGAATCTTTTGAAGCTTTTCAGAAAGCATTCAATGATGTAGCTATGAAAACTTTTGGTTCTGGATGGGCGTGGCTCGTGAAAAAACCAGACGGATCGCTCGATTTGGTTTCTACTTCCAATGCTGCAACACCACTTACAACAGATAACACCCCTCTTCTCACTTGTGATGTTTGGGAACATGCCTACTATATCGACTATAGGAATCGCCGTGCCGAATACCTCGAAAAGTTCTGGAATATTGTGGACTGGGAGAAAGTGGAAGAGAGATATAACGGAGTATAAATTTCAGCAACAGACACTAAAAAAGAGATTCTTTCGAATCTCTTTTTTATATTTTCAGTAAAGAAAATTACATAGCTTGAATTTCAGCAACGTTTACAGCCATAGGACCTTTTTGTCCATCTTGAACTTCAAAAGAAACTTCCATTCCTTCAGCAAGAGCGTTGAAACCATCAACCTTATCTACACATCCTGAGAAGTGAAAGAAAAGATCCTTTCCTCCATCAGCTGGAGTAATAAATCCAAAACCTTGTTGTTCCTTCTTTACTTTAATAATACCATTCATAAAAAAAATAATAAAAAAATATAAATACCATGTAGGGGGGTGAACATTCTAACAAACTTCTGCTTCCTTACACTTGGCTGGTATTGTATGGGAAAAAATAAGAAATGCAAAAAGAAATTCGAAAAACAAAAATAATACCGATTATACCGGAAAACAAGCACATCAAGATTCATCGCGAGGCATTCATATAACTGAAACAAATACATCTTCCTTTTCTTGCATGATTCGCAAATAAATTAAATGAGTATCACTAACACATATCTCCAATGCTCCGGGCATTTTATAAATAAAATTACGTTGATTTTCTACCGGGATTTGAGCATTTAGATGCACAAAAAGATCAAAAATTCTTTGTTGTATATTTAAACCTAGTTCCTTTGCTAATAACGGGATATTTCCATCATCAGACATATTCGCAAGATATGTGAGACATCGCATTTCTTTTGTAGTCAATCTAGGTTCCTGAAATTCTCGAAGTGTCATACTACACAAATTTAAAAAGTAATGTGTAATATATAACGAATTCTCTCCTATTTGCAAATGTTTTTTAGGAAATGTCATATCGAAGCGTGTCAATATCTCCAGCTCCGAGGAGAACTATGATACTGCTTTCTAGATTTTCTTTGTCATATTTTTGAATGAGATCAAGTGTATTCTTGAGTCCATTTCCATTTTGGACAAATGGATAGTTTTTACGGAGAGTTTCGACAAAATGCTCCGTAGTCATATATCGGACATCCTCATCGCTATCTCGAGAAAAATAAATATCGGGGATAATCAGCGAATCCACAGAATCAAAAGCGGTTTCAAAATCCGCTAAAAGTTCGCGTGTTCTTGAATGTTGGTGCGGTTGAAAGACGACAAAAAGCTTCTTGTCTGTATATTTTTCAGCAATCGCTGCAAGAGTCAGGCGAATCTCGGTCGGATGATGTCCATAATCGGACATCAAGATATTTCCATTCGCAGTTGTTCGAATAATCTCTGAACGTCTCCAACAACCCGTATAGGATTCCAATTTCTCGACGATATAATCGTTATCCAATCCGACTAATTTCCCTGTGACAAAAGCGAGTTTTGCATCAAAAAGCAGATGATCCCCTGGAACTTGCAGATTCATCGGAGGAAAAATAGTGAACTCTTTTTCCCCTCGCCCTTTGGGAGAGGGGCTGGGGGTGAGGGTATTATAATATCCTTTATGATTTATGCGAATCGGTTGCGCTTTTGTTTGAGAAAAATCAAGCTTTTGTGCATTTGCATCGCCCATATCATAGATCACATATCCGCTTGTTTGATTGATGAGCGACTGGAAAGCAGAGATATAGTCCTCAAGATCTCGATAATAGTCGAGGTGGTCGAGGTCAATATTGGTAATAACCGTGATATATGGATGATATGCGAGAAATGCGCGTTTATATTCACATGCTTCTATAGTAAAGTAATCACTCTGCTCAAAATGTAAATTTGATCCGCCCAGTCTGGGAACTTGTGTGCCAACTACTACAGAACTTCCTACCACTGAACCAGCAAGCATTACTCCCGTCATCGCCGTTGTTGTCGACTTCCCATGACTTCCGGTAATGGCGATGCATTTTTTCGCATTCACTATCTCTGCCAATCCTTCTGGATAGGATACGAGAGGAATATTTCGTTCCATTCAAACAACCATCTCTGCATTATTTTTATATCATTTTTCGAGAGTATTTTCGGTACCGAGAACGGCTTTGGTATATATAATACGGTCGGTATAAGGTGGAATATTTTCTGCCTTATGTCCAATCACGATAACCATCCCCTCTTTTTGGAGATCATGAATAAGTTCAGAATCGCTATCAGTAGAACCAGAAATAGTACATCCGAGTTGTTTATAATACCGAGCAATCGCTGAAATTCCAATTCCTCCGATTCCGATGAAATGATAATGTTTTTGGGTCATAGAGATGCAATGGAAATAAAAATATAATCCTTTAAAAATGATGAATATCTGGAAATGGGTTTTTAGGAACGAAAACTATTAATAATTTATCAAGTGAAAAGAATTTTTATTTCGATGTCGAAACAGTTTTGATAAACAAGAAGATATTTACTGATTTTGTTTTCAGACAAGAAAAAAATATTCTTTTCACTTTTCTTGAGCTTATAAAACTTTTGGTCACAAAAGCATAAAATCAATTCTCTTCTTACGATATATTTTCCTTTCCAATAAACCTCCGAGATGAGAGGAATCCTGAGAGAAATCCAACGAGGAGAATGATGCAGAATTCCCAGAGAAACATCTGACTATATATCGCAAAGAAATTATCGATAAACACAGGGAAATCCGTGATAAGCGAGAAATTAATATTCTTCACGATGAGAGAAAATACAGAAGTCCCGATGATATAAGCGAGTCCTGTATAAAGTATTCCCTGAATCGCAAATGGTCCGTATATAAAGAGATTATCTCCTCCGACGAGTTGAATAATTTTGATCTCATCTCGATAGAAAAATACAAAATTCCCGATGCTGTTATAGATGATAATAAACACCGCAAAAAGGAAAAAA
Source organism: Candidatus Altimarinota bacterium (assembly GCA_041660685.1). Lineage (GTDB taxonomy): Bacteria > Patescibacteriota > Gracilibacteria > BD1-5 > UBA2023 > UBA1545. The sequence continues at coordinate 41,513 of JBAZVV010000001.1, forward strand.
CCGATGATGCCATAAATACCGTATTGGACCGAAAGGAGGATATTTATCAGCCCCTGAATTCTCTGGTATTGTGCATTGTAATCGGTTAATGACTTCTTGGATTTCTCTTCATCGTACTGGATAATCCCCGTGTATCGTTTCACGACCGCATCGATATTTGGATATTCTCCGAGTGGGATATTTTTGATGACAATCGAGGATGGAAGTGGATTTTCCTTATCTCACTCGATGACGCGCGAAAGTTCTGGATCACGTTTCTGGAGGATGGCAAATGCTTCCTCTCGGGAAATATATTGTATCTGAATAACCGAACTCGCTTGCTTAAGTGATGAAATACACTCAATAACTTCCGAATTATCTCCATCATATCCCGCCTTCAGATTCAAAGAAATACTCATTCGATCATTGATATTTGAAGTAATCGAAGAAGTGACATATTCCACGAAGAAAAGTACACTGATAAAAAAAACGAGCAGGGAAATAACCAAAATCGACGAAAACGACAGAAATGGATTTCGAATCGTATTTTTGAGAGCGTATTTTAGGATTCGCATAGGAAATGGAATGATGAATATCTATAAATCGGGTTTTTAGGAGGGAAACTGTTTGAGTCTGACGATAAATAGTTTACAAAGTCGCTACCAGACGAGTTTTTTCCTCCTAAAAGCTTTTGGTACTTTTGGCTACAAAAGTATATAAACCTCCTTCTGACTATATAGATTTCCTCTCAGAAATCAACCCTTTCAAGCCATAATCACACATTTCCCGAATCGGACAACTCTCACACTTGGGTTTTCGTGCTATACAATGATACCGTCCGAAAAGTACGAGCGGATGATGAACAGTCAATTTTTGCTCGTATGTAAGTTTCTTTTCGATAACTTTATCAGTTTCTTCGGGCATTTTCGTTCGAACGATTCCGATACGGTTCATAACTCGGTGCACATGGGTATCGACTCCGACATATGGTGCATCATAAAGAACTGAGAGCACGACTTTTGCCGTCTTGATTCCGACCCCAGGAAGCGATTGAATAGTTTGTAAATCATTTGGGATAATTCCACCAAAATCCCTGGCAAGTTTCTCTCAGGATTTCCAAATAAATTTCGCTTTATTTTTATAGAAATTCACCGTGGAAACCATACTTTCTACTTCCGCGAGTGAAAGTTTCGCCATATCCTCCGCTTCGCGAACCCGAGCAAAAAGTAATGGAGTCGTTTTATTGACCTGTTTATCGGTTGTCTGAGCCGAGAGAATCACTGCGATGAGGAACTGAAAAGGGGTCTCGTAATCGAGCTCTGTTCGGATATCTGGGTACATTCGAGCGATTTCCGTGAGGATGTGAGAAATTTGAGATTTAGTTTTCATGAAAATATTTTTGTAAAAGTAGAAAGATTATAAGAAATGTGGGGATTTCAGCAAATAAAAAGAGATTTGCTTTCTCAGAGAGATTTATATAATCAACTATATTCTATATAATTTTTAATTTAAAATGAAAAAACAGGATTTAAAAAGGCATTTAAAATCATATTTGATTTTTGACAAAAGAAAAACTACAATCAATCATGCTTTTGCATCGGCACTTTCAGTAGCTGATGATTATAGTGATAAAAAAATAGATGATGCTCTTCTTATTTTATGACAAAATCCCAATACTGATCTACTTTGTGTATACTGTAATAATGAAGCGGAAACTTGGGATCATATCAATGCACTTGTAAAAAATGGTGAATTTTCATGATTTTGACACCAAATAACCAATCTTCTTCCTTGTTGTAAAAAATGTAATTCAAAAAAAGGAAATAGGGATTGGTTTTCATTTTTGGAATCTGCTATTCAAGACCCTACTAAATTTAAAATCAAAAAGGCTCAAATAGAATCATATATAGAAAATAATTCAGATATCAGAAATCTAATTCAAGAAAACTGTAAAGAAGAATTAGAAGATTTTAATCAAATAAAAGAACAAATTTTTGAACTTTTTAAAAAAGCTGATTTAATAGCAAGTAAAATTCGAGAAACAGTAAAGAAATCTAAGTTAGATTAAATTAAGAAATAAAAACAAGATTTAATGACTTCCCTTTTCAAAATTCCCTCATATGCACCTCTCCGCTCAATACGACGCACATTCCTCCAAGCTCTCCGAGAAACTCACTTTTTACTCGGAAAAATACGAACTCACTCACGCAGACTGGAAAGAACTCAGAGAGAAAAAACTCCTCAAACTCGTGGAATGGGCACACCTACCAGAAAATATTCCCTGCCAAGTTCTGGTCTACTGCGAAGGATTCGGAAAAGTAAAGGTTGTATTTTTCAATCATACATGGGTACTCCCCGAAGTCTGTTTCGATGAACCACTTCTGAACAAAGACCTCATCAAATGGTCGCAGGAAAATGGTGGATTCTGGATAGAATTCCTCATACCACTCGACGACAGTTCCATCAATCTCGATTTCACACTCAGTTTATAAATTTCTATTCCCTCAATTATGCTTTTCGATACGCACACACATTCCTATTTCCCCGAACTCTCGGACCGTCAGGACGAGATTATTGCGAATATGCGAGCAAATAATATTCGCTTTGCCACCCAGATCGGGTGCGATATCGAGACGAGTAAACAAGCGATAAAACTCGCAAAACAATATGACGAATACTATGTCACTATCGGATATCATCCAACCGAAGGACAAATACTTTCACAAGAACAAATCCCTGAAATAACGAAACAACTCGAACAACTCCTCATAGAGAATCGTAAATATGTCGTCGCAATCGGGGAAATCGGATTTGATTATTATCACATCGATAGAGAAAATATCGATGAACAAAAAGAAACCCAACGAGTGCTCTTCTTTGCGATGACCGAGCTCGCTCTCAGATACGATCTCCCCGTCGTTATCCATACTCGGGAAGCTCGCGAAGATACGCTTCACTACATCAAAGAATCTGGAATCCGAAAAGCGATTATCCATTGTTTCTCTGAGGATTATACTTTTGCCGCAGAGCTTATGGAATACTCCGATGAAATCGTTTTCAGTTTCTCGGGAATTGTTACTTATAAGAAAGCTCTCGCAGTTCAAGAAACCGCAAAGCTTCTGCCACTTTCGAAAATACTCATCGAAACCGATGCACCATTTCTCTCACCTCAAGCGGTTCGCGGAACTATCAACGAACCTTCGAATGTTCGATATGTACTTGAAGCGATAAAAAATCTCCGAACTGAAAGTGGTACGGAGATTGAAAAAGTGATTTATGAAAATAGTTTGTGAGTCTATGGGATAGAGAAATCTTAACGATCCATGTATCAGCGAGCTCGATTTACATTATCTCTAGAATTAGGATAATTATTGGAAGCAAGATTTGTCGGGGGAATATTATTTGAATTTTGATTCATTTGTGTACCACTAAGTGCCTTGAGAAGATCCGGTGCTCTTATTATTTTTTCTCCCCCGTTTGGAATAAGTCAAACATTAATTCCTAATTTCTGAGCTGTTTTATTATCAATTGGCAAAGATGTATTATAAGGAAGTCCTTGGAGACTTCGTACCAAATTACCTTTGTCCATAGGAAATAATAGACTTGTTGTTTTAATCTTATCGAGACATTCTGTTACTCTATTCAATTGTTGTGACATTCTCTCATTATATCAATTTTGATCAACCGTTGTTCCGCCTCTTTTTATACCGTCATTATTACCATAACGTATATCATTACCACCATAACTATTCGCGGAAGTATTATTCCCATTATTTGCAAATTCATTTGCACGTGCAGCTACTCATGTTCCTCCCACTTGCTCACTAAACTTCGCCTGAGTATCTGGATTTCAACTCATTGCTGCTTCTAATTTACGAAGACTTTCCGCATTTTTAGCAGATTCAGTCTGTTCGCTCGGTTTTTGATGTTCTGACATAATAGTAAAAGTAAAAAAATAAAAATTATATTATACCAATCAATAGCTCTTCTGCTTCAGCCTGTCACTTGAGTCTATCTACTGATTCTCTTTCTCGCTCGGTTTCAAGACGATTTTTTACATTACCGAGTCGTTCAAGTGCAATCTTTTCCTCTGCTTTTTCCTCACGATAAAGCACAATTATCAGACTATCAAATACATCATAGAAATCCTGTTCGATGGCTACATTGCTCGTTATAAGTAAATAAAGGTTTTCGAAAAGTTGATTTTCCTCTTTCACTCCATCAAGAAGTATAGCAACAGTATTTTGTTTTTCTGCGAAACTCATCTTCACGAAGTTTTCGCGCTGTAGCTTGAGATCGAGTTTCATAGGAATACTTTTAAAATTAAAGTAAGATTACTTTAACATATTTCACTTCTCTTTGCAAAAAAAATAAAAGTCTTTAGAATGAAATTCTAGACATATTCTAAAAACATAAAAATGACACTTGAAAAAAACATTACTTTTCATAAAAATGGGTTTACTCTAATAGAACTTCTCCTTGGAGTAACTCTTTCAGCGATTCTGATGATGGGAATCATTGTGTTTGTTTCAAGTTCTCTCGGATCTACTATGTCGACAAAAAATATGCTCGAGGAAGGAAATAAAAATGAGCACTTTGAACAAAAACTCACTGAAACACTGGGAAATATTATGGGGAGTGGAGTATATATGACAGGTACAAATTTTGGTGGAGGATATTTTACTGGTATATTTCTCGCAACGGGGAATCAAAATCTCCCGATAACTTTCCTCGGACTCCGCACACAAACAGGACATTGCGACAGTTATTCTGGAACCGCGAGCGAAACAGGAACAGTCTTCAGACTCGCGCTTCGTCAGTTTGTCATTCCAGCGATACAAAATCCCACAAGCTATACACTTTCCCTCACGGGAAATACTGTATTTTCTGGAGTGAATCGCATCATCGGAACGGGGTATCCAGGAAATGCCCTGACCGATTCAGGGATTGATACGGAACTTTCATCACCAAGTGCTCTCGTACAAAAAGGAACACGTCTCTATATTGCCGATACGATGAACGATCGAATACTTTCTTATGATACTATTTCCAAAGGAATCTCGAAGCTCCTCAGTAGAGAAGATGGTATTTCTAAGCCGACCAGTCTCTATTTTTCAGGAAATACTCTTATGATTGCAAGTAGTGGAAATGGAAAGATATTCAGTCTACAAGATGGAGACACGGGTGGTGGATCAAAATTCTCTGCAACTTTTCAGGTCAACAACAACTTCTCTGCTAATAATTTTCAATTTACCTTTTCATCCATACCACTCATAACTTCTCTTGTAAATAAAGATGAGTTCACCTTCAGTGGTCCAGGTATTGGAGCCGCAAATAATGCAAATGATTTTGTAAATACTGGAGCGAGTCTGCAATATACTTTTTCGTGAATACTTCAACCCTATAGTATAGGAAATTCCTATACTATAGGCGTAAAAGATTTATCTATACCCTTCGTAAATTCTGGAAGTTATACCGTTCAAGTTGATTTTTTCAGCGGAGGTATTTTGCAGTATTCTGAAACATTCCCGTATTACACTAAAGGGGATAGGATTCTTGAGAGTAGCACCGGAAATATCTTAAGAATAGTAGCCTCAGGCCTCACCTATCCAAATAATATCGTTGGAGTAAATAGCTGGCAGAGTACTATGAATTGGAATACAGTTCTCGGACAAAATCCTCCAGGTGAAGAAATACTTTCATCTCTTCCTGTACAAGATATTTCTTTTCAGAAAATTGGGAAGATTTTAACGGTCCGATATAACGAATATACCCACTACGACTGTGTTCTCGGGAAGCACCAGATCAGAGAGAAGATTCAGAAAATACTCCTCAAATAGAATCGCCAATAAATTAAAACAAAAATTTGTATTATCGTGTCTTTTCCATATAATACGCTCTCAAAATACAGAGATAAATATTGTCTTCTCTCAAAACATATTTATATTAATTAGTAGCTTTTTAGCACTCTGACGAGTTTTATAAGCTGTTCATTAGTTATCCATATTTTTCGTTTTTCATTCGAATCGACTTTTTTCTGTTGCCGAAAATATTCATTCCTCTAAAAAAGAAAAATATACATTCTAAAAAACTCTCTTGCAGGGGTTTCCTATTATAAGCAAGAACATGCTTTATATTATTTTTATTTAGTCATTAATTCATACATATTTTATGCCAAATACACATACTTCACAAAGTGGAGATAATAAGCCACAAAATGATCGTCCTGTTTCGCATTTCGACAAACGTCGAACGCATACACATTCTGGACACACAAATACGAATCATAGACCCTCTCATCATGAGAAGCAAATAAGTCATCATTCAAGTACCGATGCTCACAAACCACGACATTCTGGACATGGAGCATCTCCGAAGAAATTTTTCGGTTCTATGCGTCAAAATCAGTGAGATGAAGGAATTCTTCCAGGTTCTAGTTACCTCTTTCCAGGAAATAAACGCAATAAAAAATCTTTTCCTTTCAGTACTCCAAAACAAGCAATTCGAAAAAAAAGTAATTTTGTAGAACTTCGACCGAAACCAATCGAAAAAGATACACTTCGAATTATCCCTTTTGGTGGACTCGAACAAGTCGGTCTCAATTGTATGGGATTTGAATATGGAAATGAAATCATCATCATTGATATGGGACTTCAATTTCCCGATCAGTATCAACACGGGGTTTCCAGTAGTATCCCCGATCTCACCTATGTACATGGAAAAAAAATCGTAGCAGTTCTTATTACCCATGGACATATCGACCACATTGGAGCAATTCCATTTCTTATGCGACAAATTGGGAAAAATGTTCCACTCTATGCCACTCCTATGGCATATGAACTTATCAAGATGAAACAATCCGAGATTGATTATCAACTCACCAATATTCAAGAATATCACCGAAATAAATCTGTAGTGTTGAGTGAAAATTTTACTGTTACTCCATTTACCGTTGATCACTCTATTCCTGACAGTGTCGGACTTTGTATCGATACACCAGTCGGACGATTTATCCATACGGGAGATTGGAAATTTGATAAAACTCCCCTTCCACACCGCCCTTCTACCGACTATGCTCTCCTTGAAAATTTCGGAGATCGTGGAGTTCGAGCACTCTTATCAGATAGTACGAATGCTCATCTTTCCGGTTCTTCTATCTCTGAATCAGAGGTCGTTGGCTCTATTGATGATATATTTGCTGGTGCGAAAGCGCGAGTTATTACCGCAACATTTTCTTCTATTATCGATCGTATTATCCTCATAATCGCAACGAGTGAAAAATTTGGACGAAAAGTCGTACTTCTCGGACGTGGGATGAATAATTATATGGATATCGCTCTCAAACTTGGTTATGCTCGTCCACAACCAGGAACACTCATAACTATGGCGGAAGCAGATAAACTTCCCGATGACCAAGTAACGATTTGTTGTACGGGTGCTCAAGGAGAACGATATGCTGCTCTTATGCGTATTGCTACTGGAGAATCCTATGATACAACGCTTCGTCCAACTGATACGGTGGTTTTCAGTTCCTCGGTTATTCCTGGAAATGAACGATCCGTTCAAGGTCTCTTCGATATCATCATGGCACAAGGACCTCGGATCTGTCAGTACAAAGAATCTCGGATACATGCTGGAGGACATGCCCAAGAAGAAGATACCAAGAAAATGATCTCGCTGATCCGTCCAGAAGTCTATGTTCCGATTTATGGATTTCCTTTCATGCTCCATGGAAATGCAAAAAATGCGTACGATCTCGGATACGATGAAAATCATGTTCTTATTGGGAAAAATGGTCAAATCTTTGAGTTTACTAAAGATTCTTTCAAGCTTACTAATATGTATGCACCACATCGACTCGTAACAGTTGATGGAAATATGATTGGTTACAGTAAAGAAGATACACTTCATGACCGATTTCAGCTCTCGACAGGTGGAGCGATGGTAGTAAGTATTGCTAAAAAAGCAGGGGAATATCTCTATCAGTTCGACAATGTCGGAATTCCAAATATGTCAGAATTTCCTCACCTCGAGAAACGACTTATTCAAGTCCTCGATACTATTCTTCAGGGAGATATATCCAAGTTTCGAGATATCGAAGCACTCAAGAAGTTCATTGCCAAGAAAATCGGAGATACCGTATTTGATGAGCTAGCAAAAGAACCACTCGTTATGGTACTCGCACATTAATCACTTTCATATTAAAAAAGAGAAATCAATCTGATTTCTCTTTTTTAATATATGTATTCTACCCAATAGATAACTGTTCTTTGGCACTTTCTTTGAGGAATTGTTGTTCGAGTTCTATATAGACTTCCATATCCATAGATTCTCCTTTATTCTTGTATTCTTCCAAGAGTTTATGTGCTTCTTCTTTTTTGGCACGAATCGCTTCAATATCAAGGTCTACACCATCTTCCACCATATCTGCTGTGACAATTACATTCTCAGCCGTTATTTCAGCAACTCCTCCACCAATCGCATAGGAGGTATCTTTACCATCAGCTCGCACAACCAAAACACCTGGAACAAGAGCGGTAATAAGTGGTTCATGATTTGACAGAATAGTAATTTCTCCATCCCGCGTCGGAATAGTCACCCACTCAATATCAGTGAATTCAAGAGCTTTTCGAGAAATGGAAACAAGTGTGAAGTGCATAAGTACAAAAGGTTAGAGGGAAATTTTAAAATCTTTTAAAAATAATGAAATTCGTATGAAAATTGCGTACCGGAGTGAACCGTACAATCGTACGGAGAGCGAGGAAACGTAAGATTTGAATGCGAATTTCGCATTTTTTAAGGATTTTTATTCCCCCTTTTCTTTCTTGTAACTTGCCACTACTTCCTCAATAGAACCTTTGTACATGAAGTGCTTCTCTCCGATGTAATCAAGTTCTCCTTCGATGATCATCTTGAATCCACGAACAGTGTCGCTGAGTTTCGCATACACTCCAGGAGTTCCAGTAAATTGCTCGGCAACGAAGAATGGTTGAGAGAAGAATCGTTGAATCTTACGAGCTCGACTTACGGTAAGTTTATCATCTTCAGAAAGTTCATCCATACCGAGGATAGCAATGATATCTTGAAGTTCTTTGTAACGTTGAAGTATTTTCTGAACGCTTCGGGCAGTATTGTAATGTTCTTCTCCAACAATTTTCGGAGTCAAAACCGTAGAAGTAGAATCGAGAGGATCTACCGCTGGGTAGATTCCAAGTTCTGCAATACTACGATTAAGTACTACGGTAGAATCGAGATGGGCAAATGTATTTGCTGGAGCTGGATCAGTCAAATCATCGGCTGGAACATAGACTGCTTGTACAGAAGTGATAGATCCATTTTTCGTAGAAGCGATACGTTCCTGTAGTGCTCCCATATCGGTCGCAAGAGTTGGTTGGTACCCAACCGCAGAAGGGATACGACCAAGAAGTGCAGAAATTTCAGAACCTGCCTGAGTAAATCGGAATATATTATCAACGAAGAGAAGAACATCACGGCGTTCTACATCACGGAAATATTCTGCCATAGTAAGTCCGGTAAGTGCCACACGAGCTCGAGGTCCTGGAGCTTCATTCATTTGTCCAAATACCATCGCAGTTTTGTCGATAACTCCAGAATCTTTCATCTCGTGATAGAGATCATTTCCCTCTCGAGTTCGTTCTCCGACTCCCGCAACAACAGAATATCCTCCATGTTCTGAAGCGATGTTGTGAATAAGCTCTTGCATGATAACCGTCTTACCGACTCCGGCTCCTCCAAATAAACCAACCTTTCCCCCCTTCAACATCGGAGCAATAAGATCCACTACCTTAATACCTGTTTCAAATACCTCTGTTTGAGTAGAAAGCTCAGAAAAAGCAGGAGCTTTTCGGTGAATAGGAAGTTTTGCTCCAGTTGTTGGTGCTGCAAGTTCATCAATCGGATCTCCAAGTACATTAAACATACGACCAAGAACTTCCGGCCCAACAGGAACTTGAATAGGTGCTTCAGTTGCAGTAACTTCCAAACCACGTTTTACTCCGTCTACTGGATTCATGGCGATACATCGCACTACCCCATCACCAAGTTGTTGTTGTACTTCAAGAACAAGTTTCGTCGGAGCTCCTTGAACTTCGAGTGCATCATAGATAGCTGGAACATATCCACCACTAAATTCTACATCGATAACAACTCCGATAATTTTCTTAATAATTCCTTTTTGCATAAGAGAGAGAATGAGAATAATAAAAACGGGAAGATTATATAGAAAAACCAAGATTTTCAAAAAAATATTTCAAGAAAAGAAAATCCCCATTATCTCGACGAGATAATGGGGATTCTTCAAAAATATAAAACTATTTCTTTTCTTCAATATTTCGCATTGTTCTTGCAAAATTTTTCTCACTTTCAAGAGGATTTGGTACATTCTTTTTTCGCATATCAAGAGCGCCTGAATAACGGTTAAGAATAGATTGGATACGTTTCTTTTCAGTTGTCGATTCTGCAGCTTCACGTTCCAAAAATAGATTACCTGTTTTCTCTGAATAATGATTATCATTACGTTCTGTAAGATCCCCGAGAGATAATGATGAAATTTCAGTACTAAAAGCCTTATCTCCTGCTACAATAGTGTCCATATTTTGTTGAGCAAGAGATTTTGGAACTACTACTGGAGTTTCTATCTTTTTTGCTCCAACGAGTTCTTTCTGAAGTTTTGCAGTTCGTGCTGCCGCAGCTTCAAGTCGTTGTGGTTTAGTTGCTGCGTCAAGTGCTGTTATTTTTGCCAGATCAGCAGGAGTATTATTTTCAATAGGTGCACTTGCTGCTGCTTTTTGAAGTTCTACTATTCGAGCTTCAGTCTTTATTTGATCTGGGGATTTTGAAGCAATTGGAGTAGTCTCTGCTTTTATTGGTTCTTTCCCAGAAAGTACTTTCAACATTTCTGCCTGTTGTTTCATTCTTTCTGCTCGTCCAAGATCATCGATTGTCTTGAGGGCTGCTTCTCTTTTTTTATAATTAGCAGCCGTACCTCCTGCAGCTGTATCCTTAAGATCTTGTAATGCTGTGCGAACTTCTGTTCGAATAGCGTCTTTTGCACTTGCAAGTTTTTCAATCAGCTCCGCGTGTCCTACAAGAGAGGTCTCCTGAAGATTAAAAAGATATTTCTCTCTTTCTACTTCTGTTGTAAATACCGAATCCTTATTCCCTTTTTCTTGAGATTTCCCAAGAATTGCATCTTGTTGTTTCTTTAATTCTGTAGTTGCCTTCATTGCATCAAGATGTTGTTGTAATGTTTCGCTCATATATGTTTTTATTAAAAAGATAAATAATGTGGTCTTATGGAAGTCTTTTTAGATTCTTCCGACTCAACAGATTTCATCTTATCCTATATATTATTTAAATGCAAAAAAATAAAGCAAGAGAAAGAGAATTTACGTAAATATGAATATGATTTACCAAAATTTTCCGCATAAATAAGAAGAAATATACTACATGAGCATTCTCCATATTTTTGTAAACAGAACTATAAAAGTAATGATGTTCTTTTTATCTAAAATCAAATCATTCCAGATATATACATATTGCTATTAAATAGAGAATCACTTTAAACTTTTTGATATTCTAGAATAGAATGTTGTTTAATAAATAAAATTCCAGAACTTCTTAATATTCCAAATATAAATATCTATTATTTACTTCATTGAAATGTTCTTTTTGTTTTTCCTTTGCTTTTTTTAGAATTTCTCAACTTGGATTCATTTTTTTTATAAGTGTGTCCATTTCTCGTATTACAGAATCGATTTCTTCAGAAATTTCCTTTCATAAATCTGTTAAAATAGCATATTTTTTGATCATTCTCTGAAGAAATTTTATCTTTATGTAGTAAAGCACTATTTTCTCGAACCATTGCTGATTATCTCAAAGATAGCCATTCAAATATGCCTTCATAACGATGTACATCGTAGGAGTAAATGCATGATAACCAAGAAAAATTCCATGAATATGTCGAGCATCTGGTCTGATAGCAGAATAATATTTTTCTGTTTTATCATTGAGTATAATCGCATCAAATTGCATAATGAGATTGAGTTTATTATGAGATGATTCATGTATTATAGCTTCAAGATTATTTATCTCTGGCAAATCCACATCGATAGTATATCACATATAGAGATGTCAAATACACTCTTTATATGAAGCAGAATTGTGTAATCAAAGAGCTGTTCAAAGTGGAACAATTTTTTTTATAATCTGATTGAGTTCAGCGTACATTCATTCGTCTATGGTTTTCAATAATTCAAAAGATTTTTCATATACTCGTAGCCAATCCTCTTCACTCTTTTTTCAATATCCCATAACTCCACCTGTTGCTTGGTGATCAGGATGGGCATCTCTTTGATTATAGGGATTATTATCAACTATTGTAAGCTTTATACTAGTACCATGGATACATTTTCCTGTATTCATAATAAGCTCATTCCACTTTCCATTCAAGAATAGATTTATTTCTTTTTGAAGTTTCTGTTCATAAATTTTACATTCTCAAAGATATTGTTTTTTTCATTGGATAGTCTCTTTATAAAGAACCTGAATAATAGATGATTGATCAGGAGAAAGAATAAAATCCCTATTTTCTATTTTTAATAAATCCGATATATCTTGTATCAAGATTCATTTCCCTAGGAGAGCTTTCAGATACGAAACAAGAAGTAGATAATATCTATCAAGATATCAGGAAACCGTTTTATTATCTCTCTTTCCAAGAACATAACATTTTGATTCCATATATTGATATTTAGGACAATAAAAGTATACTCTAGAAGAGTATATTCTAAATAAAAATTATGCAATATTATTTCCACCTCCTTCTCGTGCCTTTTCTTTATCTCAATTATAAGATAATAGTTTCCGATATAAAATATAAAAAAATTCCAAATAAATTTCTTGGCTATCTTCTTTTTCTTATTCCATTTCATTATACATATCTTTTTGCTACTTCTAATGATATAAATATTCTGTTGTTTTTCTGATCAATACTCCTTGCATTACTCATATCTTTTGTACTATATTATTACTGAATTTGGTCTGCATGAGATGCAAAATATCTCCTTATACTTTCTCTCTTTATACCATATATAGGCGTTGTTCCTTTTATAGGAAATATCGCATTTTTGACTCTTGTGTATCTTTTCTTATATTTCCTATATTTCTATTTCTGAAAATGTTTATTCCATTGGAGTTACGCAAAAAGCTTATACGAAAATATTTACAGGGATTTGAAAGAAAAATCCGTGATTTTCCTGAAAGATGGCAATGGAAATTTCTATAAAAATGCAATTTTCCTCAAACTCCTAAAATGAATCTTACTCTTTTTCATATTTTTCGTAAGTATTCGTCTCGCCAGACTTTATTTGTTCATCTATATGATTGATAATGGTTATTATCAGCAGATTGTCGAATATCTTAGAAATTATACTTCGTACGTACTTTTGATATTAATCGGACTTTTCATCGGAATCATCCATACTACAAGAGTCCTTATAACGAAAACAAAGGAAATTCTACAACAAAAAACCAGGATAAAAAACAACACTGTTATAGATTTTATCCTCATTGGTCTACTTTTCGCTCTGCTCATGAGTTTTATAATTCATGAATATAGAATCAATCCCGTTGAATTAAAGATATATCTTATTAGGATTTTTACGCTTTATATTGGATTATATCTTATATTTAAAATACTTAAATATAGCCAAAAAGTGGCTTTCCAACTTGCCGAACAAGATTTTATTGAGATTGGAGATTTAAAAGCATGAGATATAATCGACAAAGAGTATCTCTCAAAAACATTTGGGGAACAATCCTCTCTAGGATATTGTTTGGAAAATGCTCTTGCAGAAGAAGTCATCCAAAGAAGAAAAGGAATATTGTACCCCGATCCAAAATATTACTTTGCTCATATAGAAAATCCTATCGATGACGAGACTAAAAAAATGTTATTAAAAATCTATCGCATAATCAATACGTATCATAAAAAACAAAAAACATTATGATTTAGTTATATCACTACAATTAAAGTGCTCAAAACTTTTGCTTTTTGATGATATATTTTTACTTGATTTATCATTACTTTTTTTCTTTGAAACACCATATTTTTATCTATTGCCAATCTGGTTATAGAGTATTTTAAGAATTTTCACAATTAGTTGAGAATAGGAGTGAATTCATCCCAACCGTAGATGAGAGGATATTCTTTCCATGGTCATTCGCATATGGCATTTTTTGCACATTTTTTGCACTCTTCCCGTTTTGCCTTTCCTTCATTCCATCGATAATCTGCATAGTTTTCGGTTCGATATTCAGCATCAACTACTGTCGTTTCTGGCATGAAATTATATTCCGCAATCGCCCATTCGTATCACTGCATAAGACAAAATGGAATAGCCTCCGTCATACATATTACTCCGTTTTTCCTTCCAATATCGAGTCACTTTTTGATGTAGGGTAGAGCAAGAGTTTTTTGTGGAACTACTTTTCCCTTATTCTGGTCAGCGCTTCCGAGAATATGAACAAAGGCAAATTGAAATTGCTTCACTCAGAGCTTACAAAGAAGCGAAGCAAGTGCTGGGATTTCTATATAATTCTCTTTCGTTATAACCGAGTTTATTATAACTAATTGACCAAGTTTGTTTAGATTCCCGAGCCCCTTAAGAACCTGTAACCAAGCACCAGGATAACCAACCTGTTTATCGTGTGTTTCCGGTTTAAATCAATGAATGGAAGGACTGAATTCAGTCACTCCTGCTTTGATAAGTTTTATACAATATTCGATATCAGAAAAATTCCTTCCGTTCGATTGAATCTGAATTTCTTTATATCATATTTTTTTCGCATATTCTACACATTCCACGAGATCTTTATGAACTGTCGGTTCTCCTCCAGTAAAAACTACTCATTCACATCAGTTTTTATATTCATGATTAAGAATATCTCTCAGTTCTTGAAGAGTTCTTTGTTTGTAGTGAAGCCTTTTGTCTCATTGTACGCAAAAATCACAGTGATTATTACATGCAAATCCGACTTTTACATCAGCTCGTTTCATAATTTAAGATTTAATTTTTAAGATAATGTTTTCCAATTCCAGTTTTGTAACTTTTTGCGGAATAACCTTCACGTAGTTGTAATATTTTTCCCGTTCGTAAACCCCAGAACATATATGACTAAGATCACATTCTTTGCATTCTTCGAGTTTGTCATGTATCCAATGTTCTCAAGACTGTCTTATGGTCTCTCTATTATCAAGAAAATGAACAATACGTTCCTCGTCTTTTACTATCTTTCTGGTTTCAGTAGAAGCCCATTCAAATCATCGCATAAAACAAATAGGAAATCTTTCCACTCTAAAGGTTTTACCGTTTCTTTCCAAAAAGCTCATAGCCTCTAAAAGGGATTCCGATACAATATCAAAATCCGGCAAAGTAGAGAGCGCCACATCTGTTTTTCTCATCATCAACGGATCAAGATTATTCCATACAAAATGTTGAACTTGGGGGAAAATTTTAGCGATACACTTCACTGTCTTATCAAGATGATCCTGATTGTATTTATTGATAACACAATTCAGTTGTACTCGTATTCAGAGCCTCAGAGCATTTTGAATGGATTGCAATAGTTTACTGTAACTTCCTGGAGTATCAGTGAGAAAATCATGAACTTTCTGAATATGAGAATACAGCGAGAAGTGAATGAGTGAAAGTCAGGAATCTTTCAATCTTTTTATGTAGTCAATATTTGAGCACATCATTCCATTTGAAATAATCCGACATTCCATATGAACGGATGTACTGTATTGTATCCATTTTGGCAGATTAGGAGAAAGGGTCGGCTCTCATCCTGTAAAAATTATCCCGTCATAGTTCTTATCAACAAAATTACTTATGAGTTCCATTCATCTCTCATAAGTAATATTATTCCCATTGCTCGGGTTCGAACAAAAATGGCACTGATTGTTACAGTAGCGATTCACTTGGATGTATCAGATATTTGCCATATTACGGAATTTTTACTGGTTGAAGAATACTGAAACCATAACTTCGGATGAAATTAATATGAATTCAATCACATTGATTATGATGCATGCAATCCTTGCAAAACAAAGCTTTTTTTCGATACAAATTTCCAATATATTTATATGTATAATCCTCGAGGGTTTTCTCTTCTTTTATATCATTGTATGTTTGATATAAACCACTTCATCCGAGACACTTTGGGATGTTTATGAGCGGTTTAGTAGATCGTTGTAGGTATTGTATAAAATCTTCCTTTCTCTGTCCATATTTTTCATAAACCTGACTTGGGAATTCTTCACCAGAAATGATTTGGTATTTTTCCAAATCTGATATTTTTTGAGTTTCTTTATTTCCTATAAAATCGTGACAATATTGATTCTGAAAACAGAATCCGCATGCTTCTCAGAAACAATCTGGCTTTGTTTCTCCTTCGGATTTAATAAATATTTCAAACATATCATACGCTTCTCACATCACCTCTCATTTTATCTTTCGCGGATCTTGAATAAGGTCCTCAAAACCGACAAATGCCTCAGCAGGGAAACGATTCGTCCATATATACATTCCAGGAATTCTGGATAGTTTCCAGGTTTCCTGCAGGGGCTTTATATTTTCCTCTATATTGTAAAAAAGTTTATCTTTATTCTCACTAAAACCTCGACCAAAAGGGATAATCTGAAGAAGATCAAACTCATATACTCAAAGTTTCATAAAAAACTTTACGATTTCTGGAAGAAATCCAACATTGATTTTATTTATGACAACATCCACATTTATGATTATATTCGGATAATTCTTCCTAATAAAGATGAGTCATTTGAGTGATTTTTTGAAAGCACCAGGAGTTGCAACCAGATAGTCATGAAGTCGTTCATTATGTCCATGAAATGAGAATGTTACTTCCTCCAATCCAGCTTCGAATACTTTTTTGCAAAAATCCTCCGAAGCGAAAGAATTACCATTGGTAACAGTCTGAACTCGGTCGTATCACACCTCTTTTGCATACTCTATATATTTCGAGAATTTCTTATTAATGCTCGCCTCTCATCCCGAAATGATTACCCGATTTTCATATCATTCCTTAAACCCCTCCAATATCTGTTTTTTCACTTCTTCTTCATCAGCGAAAGTCCCATTCTGTGCTTCAGAATCCAGGCAAAAAATGCACTTGTTGTTGCAAGCCGACGCAATACGAACCCAGACACGATTCTGTTTTTGGGTTTTTTCTTTCGAGAGCAGATTGATTTTATGAGGCATTTATTTAAATTTACTAATACAAGTATTTCTTTAATGAAAATCATTATAATATTTTGCACAAATGACTCATTTTATATATACAATACAATCTCATACTTTTAATTTTAAGTCCAGGTTCAATTTTCTATTGTACATATCAATAGTATCTATTTTTATACTAGATTTCATAATAAGGGGCTTTATTTCTTCTCGCATGAAAAAATATTCTTTTCCTTCAATTTTTATGAAAAAATATGTAAGTGTTTCATGAGATATACTTATATTTATATCCTTTTCTATAAATCTATAGTTTATACCATTTATATTTGATTCTTTATTAAAAATAAATGTATATTGATCTATTCATATTTGTGGTTGATATCAAAATGAATAATGTACAATATTATTGTATTTTTCTATATTATCTTTATGTATCTTAATATACAATTTATCATCTCCTTGAAGTATGTTGTCTATGTAATTTTTATTGATTATATCATTCTCAATAATCGCATTAAAATTACCATTTACTCATAATCTATTTATTCATTTATTGTCACTGAATTCATACTTGATAGTTCCCATTATATTATCTCAATCATAAACAAAATCATATAAACATGTTGTTTTTATTATCCAAGCCAGATCTATTTCCTTTCAGAATAAAATTCACACTACATGGAAATCGTGCTTTAAATCCAGAATAATTTTGATTAAAAATTTTTCAAAATGCCGCGATGTTGCATCTTTTTCAGAAGTATAAACATACAAAAGTATATATTTATTGTTTTTATAAACTCGCACTATATTTCAAAAAACTTTCTTTTTTATAACTGCATTTTTATCAATAACTTCCGATTTATTACTATCGATTTCTACAACAAACTTATTGGATTCCTGTGTAATAGGAGTGAATTCTCATCATCAATATATTTGAGAATATTCTTTCCAAACTCATTGACATTTATTAATATAAAGACATTTCGAACACCCTGAAAACTGAGTTTTTAATAAGTCTTTCTTTTTCTCTTGCCAATCAAATACCGTATTATTATTGCTCCAATCCACCTCAGTAATATGATCAAGGTTTTCTCACAAAAATGTATTTATGAGATATTTGTAATTTCTCGGATCGATCTTATAAAAAATACAAGCTGGTACTGTATCGAAAGTCAATCTGAATTTGTATTTCAGAGATATATAAACAAGACTTTTAAGATATGGTAAAAACTCACTATACGAAATTTTCAAATCATCCCAATTTTCCTTTATCATTTCATCGAGCCAAACGAAATTAATCCGAATATCTTTAATCTTTTTCTTGCTATAAAAAAATAGAACTGTTTCTACAATAGTTGCTAAATTATGACGATTAAGAACAATATTTATTGAGATAAGAGCTCTGAGAAGTCAGGAATTATGAAGTTCATTAAAATTATCTATCGCGCTGAGTTTCTTTTTTAATCAACCAGGAACACATGTGAGATAGTTTTCAATATCGTGCAAATGGGAATGTATGGATATATTTATCCGTGTCAATCCTGCATCAACAACGCTTCTTGCCAAATCAGCATTTGAAAAACGCATTCCATTTGAAATAATAGAAATATCTTTAAATCAAACCTTTTTACTATAACTGATAATCTCTATGATTTTTGGGTGTATGGAAATATCTCATCCGAGAAAACCAACAGATTCATATCCATTAGAAGAATAGAAATCAAGTTTCTTTTGAAGCTCTTTCAAATCAACAAGTTTTATATCCCAAAGGTCTGGTTTGGAATTCATACAAAAACGGCACTTATTATTACAAGCCTTGCCTATATTGATTTCTATATGTTTGAGATTACTCATATTTAAATATGAAATAGTATGTGATTTTTAAACTATATTAAAATGGATTTACAAGAAATGGGCTGTTACATTCAAGACCATTACAGAGAGTATTGTATTTACATCAATCGCATCAAGAATTTAATCAACTCTTCTTTCTTAAGACTGGTTTAAAATGATGATTATATAATATGTATTTTTCTATAAAATCTTTTCAAAGATTCTTAAAAATGCATAGAGGTAAATTATAGAAGAAGAATGTGCCTTCTCTGAGAAAATTTGAAAGTTTATTGATTTTATCAATAAAAAATCCACTTTGATGAGAAAATATCTCTATATAGAATATGCTTTTCTTTCATATTCTCAAGTTTCATATATATCGTTCAAGAATTTGATTAATATCTAATTCGAGATTGATAAACATCCTAATATTTCTTTCATTCCTATCAATAAATACTATATCATTCGGATATGAATCCATTTCGCTAATTCTACGTGTTTCTTCTTTAAAATTCTTTTCAAATTGGTTATATACTCAGAGATGATGATCTCATTCTAAATAAAAATTACTATTAGGATTCACATAATCTTCTGTATATAAATAATCTCCTATTGGATTCGAAAGATATTTCTCTCCGTTCATAAGTATTTTTATACGACTATCCTCCGAATTTTTTCAACAACAAAGTCAGTTTAATCAAAGAAAATTGACTTGTATCATTTCTTCAAAATAAGCAAGATTACCTTCCTGTTCTTTTGAGAAAACACGATATATCTTTTTATTGCTATAATTGGAAGCATCTATGAGAATTTCAGTATTGTCATAGTAATCTTCCAAAGAGAAAGTCACTTTTACAATGCTATTCCCAGTTATAACCTGATTATAAATATCTTGATATCCATATAATTTTATATTGTATATTTTCATATCCAGAAAATGAGTTAAGAATTATATTGCATAAGTTTTCAACTTATCTCTCAAAATGAGCATAAATTTATAATACATTTTCTTTTTCTCGACTTTTAAATTCATTCAATTTTTGATTCTTTCTTGTAGCTCCATAAAGGCATATCTATAGATTTTTAAGACTTCGACTTTGAGTTTATATCACAAAAGAAACTCATCCAATATACGGTCATTGAGACATATATCTATATAAAAATTTCCTA
>JBAZVV010000002.1:0-31419 GCA_041660685.1 Candidatus Altimarinota bacterium
TTAGCAAACATCCCTCCGGATATCTGTCCTGTTGGTACTCCTGCTGGATAGGTTCCAGGAGTAGAAGTTGGAGCTGGGGAAAGAGCAGGACCGGTATATGTTCCCGTAGGTCAGACACAGATTCTGTTATAGTTCGCATCGAATCATTTGAGGAAAGTACCTGCAGTACAGGAACCAACGATATTGGTAAATCGAGTATTGAAAGAGCCATTACTCGTGAAAGTTGCGGGAGTTGCTGGAAATACAAGTCCGAGAGCATAGACGAGTCCTATGAAGAGAGAAGAAAGTCAGAGAAGAAGAAAAAGTTTAAGGGGGGAATTATTGAAGAATGATTTTTTATTCTTTGTTTTCATAGGAAAGAGTATGAAAGGATAAAGGAAATTTTATATTTTCAATAGATGTATGCTATGCAGTATAGGCAAAAAAGAAAATAGGAGAAATATTTCTACAGTAAAAACTTCTATTTCCCCTCCTTCCTCAACAAATCCACCATATAACTCTTCCCCTCTTTACTAAAAAATATTTTTCCGTCAACAAAAGAAATAATCTTTATATCGTTTAAAATCTTCACAATCTCCTCTGCTCCTTTATAGTAAATATATGCGGATTTTGGTGTGGTAAATACATATATACCATTGATTTTAGAAATCTTCACATCGTTTGTGTGTTCGAAATCAAATGCCCCTGAATATTGTTTCTCTGCATCAATAATGCGAAATCTTCCTTTCCCCTCTTTTTCTCCGAGGAGAATAGTTTCATCACCAAACTCTCGTGTTTGAGAAATAGTATCCAACTTCCAATCAAGTATTTTTGTAGGGATGCTGGTGAGTTTCGCTTGATTTCCTATGAGCGGAGAGAGCTTGCCTTTTTCGAGAATATAAGGAATTTTCTCTATATGAACGATATTTTCTGGGGAAATAATAGCCCCCGTTTGGTACTCAAAAGATTTCCAGCTCGTGTTGGTAGTGTTGTTATTGTAAATATATCGAGGAGTTACGATAATATTATCATTAATAGCAAGAATCTTTTCGCGGATATCTGAAATACTGGGACCGACAAATTGCATAGTATCATGACAAAAAAGTTTCTCTCCATAGTAAGAGGTGTTCATACAAACCAACGGAAGTTTCGTGGTGTGATCTATGACTGGAAGGAACTTTTCTGTATCGAGAGAGTAGCTATATATATGAGATCCGTCAGAAAAATAATCTCATCCGATATACGTATAGTCTGTTCGTATTCCTTGAAGTGCCTGAAAATCTTTATCCACTACTATAAATGAACCTGTTTCTGTTATATGAAGCAGGAAGAAATCATCGTATGCAGAAATATCGCTGAAATAAATAGGCGTTTGCGAAAATTTTGGAAGAGCAAGAAGATTTACTACGTTGGTATAAATCTGATGTTCCTGATTGATCCTAAAAGGAAAGGTGATAGAAATATATCCATCCTTTTTGATGGAAGCCTTATAATCTCAGAAGTCCATCATCTTTTTGAGATTATTGCTGTACTGTTCATTATTGATCCAGATTTCATCGGGAGAAGGGGTTGTCTTGATCTCCATCATACCAAAATGTTTCAAAAAAGTTTGCTCAGCAACGGGTGTTTCTTGATGAGAAAAAAACTTCATAAACTGACTATAGTCTGGATATATCCCCTGAAAAAAGAAATATAAAAATATCGTCATCATAAGGACTATTATCCAAAAAACACGATCTTTACTATTGTGTGCACGAATTTCTTCTTGATAGGAGGGAATCATATTTTAGAGATTAGAGGATAGTTTTTAGGGAATAGTATTTAGAAAATGTCATTCCTACGAAGGCAGGAATCTACCAAATATTTCATAGAAAAAACTTAAAAAAGTATTCTTTTATATTGAGTGACATCAAAAAAAATATAACGAAGATTCCTGCCTTCGTAGGAATGACAGACAAGTCTCACTTATTTTCTCTTCATCTTCTGTGTCGTCTCAAAAGTCCCGAGTCGTTTCCCGAAAAAGAGACGAAGTTGACTCTCGATGGCGGGAATCGAAAAGAGTGTTAGTGTCAAAATAGGAATGAGTGCCCACTGAAATATATTAAATATATAGTCTCGTTTCCGAAACTTGGTATATTTTTTCATAATAAATATGGAAATAATACTCGGGAATATGATTGTCGCAAAAATCCACGTGAAGAGAAAAGAGGTAATAAGTGGAATGGTCAGACTAATAATAGACTCGTGAACCGATGAGAAAATCCCCGGAACATATCCTATGAAAAAAAGCATGAAAGCTCCTCCTGCCCAAAAAAGATGATTCAGTATCAAATACTGTGTTTTCTTGAGTTTTTCAAAAAATGGGATACGTGGATTGTTCACAAACTCTGGAATAACATACTCGATATCCGTACATCCCCAAGACCATCTACGAAGTTGTTTGTACTGAGAGCGTACCGTTTTAAAAAATGTTTCTTCTTCAACGATATCCATCCGACAAACTGCTGGTACATTCACGATTCGGAAAATACCATCGAATGCGAAATAACTTCTCCAGTACTGAAATCCATCTTCTACAATACTTGTCAAAGACCAAAAATCTGCTTTTTTAAGACAATAAAGAGACTGTCCATAAACGGCAAAATTTCGATAAAACTCTGGATTTTGAGATTCAGAAAGTTGCCAGAAAGTTGTCCCCATAGCAATGAGTCGGGCGAAAAATGTTCCTTTGTGCCAATTGTTTGCATACACAGGAGTATACTGATAAATAGCGTTTTGATTGTGTTCCGTAGAGAGAAACATATAACTCACAATCAAGAAGAAATTCGTCTCTACGAGAGTATCTGTATCGATCGTGGAAACAAAGGTCATATGATCATCCAACTCCTCCATTTTCATATACTCTTTGATAGCGTAGGTGATATTGGATCCTTTTACTTTTCATTCGCCGGGAGTATTAGCTGGATGAACGATATTTACAATCTGCACAGGAGAAGTTCCAGAAAAATCCGCTACAATCTTATCAGCATTTTCTCTCGCCCCCGCTCCACGTTCTTCTGTCGCCAAAAGGACAACAATATTCTCCTTATAGGGATAATCATTTGCGATAATGGATTCTATATTTTCCGCGATGACATCATAGGGTTCCGTATAAATAGGAACGATCACAATATGTTTCAAATGTTTTGCTTCATGGAGAATAACAGGATAATCCGAATAATCCCGTTTGTTTGTACGTAAAAGGGTAATATAGGAAGTGAGAATGTAGTAATACGACTCAAATACCTTTACTGTCCAGTAAGAAATATAAAAAGCGATGAAAAGAATACCAGGCTGATAGCTGATATTCAGAAGTATAATAGGAATGAAAAAAATAATACAAAGGAGGACAAGTGGAAGTTTCGATAGAAAAGACTGAGAAAGGAGGTAAGTTCGAAGGTTCATAGAATGAAATAATATACTAGAGAATGACGGGGATTATAGAGAGAAGTCTCAAAAGTGCAAATTTTAAAAAAATGGACAAAATGTATATTTTTTATATACTCTCTCGTATTATTTTCGTGTTTATTTCTCAAATTTCTTTTTGCCATATGGATAATTTTATAACACTTTTCGAAACTGCTCGGGTTTTCTTCATATCTCTTTTTTCTGGGATATCTGCCAATATGAATCTGGACATAGGAATCAAGATTGCACTGGGCTATGTATTTATCGTTTGGGCCGCTTTTATTATCTGGGTTATCAAAGATATCACCAATCGTACTACGAATATATTCCTACAGACACTCTCTATCTTCATCATGCTTTTTTTTACTCCTTTATTTGGACTTCCTATATATCTCCTCATCCGTCCTGGAACTACTCTTTTTGAACGATACTATGAAGAAGAAGAAGTAAAGGAAACAGTGGATGATGTCGAGGAATTTTATCACTGTCCTGGATGTAATCACAAAGTATCGCGAGATTTCAAATTCTGTCCAAAATGTACTCTAGAACTCACTATCTCTTGTCCTTCTTGCAAGAAAAAAATACACACTGACTGGGCACTCTGTCCGTATTGTGGAGAGAAAGATATACTTCCTGAGAAGAAGGTAACGAAAGAAAAGAAGAGCAAGAAAATAGTTGTGGAAGAAAGTATAAAAGAAGAGAAAGTTCCTCAGGAAACGGGAGTTATAAAGAAAGAGGAAATATAATTATCTCGAAAAAAATCTCTGCAAAATTTTTGCAGAGATTTTTTTCTAAAATGTTGTCATAATGTTCTTCAGGAGAACCCGTCTATCTTCTGGAAACTTGATATTTTCAGTATAGGCAACAATCTTTTGAAAGATACAATATGCGTTATCTGAATTCCAGAAAAAGCCATTTCCCTCAAATTTCATAGGATTAAATTCGCGAAGCATTCCAGAAAACACATTCTTCTCTGGCATAATCGGAACGATTCCGACTTTCATATATTGTGTCACATCCACTCATTCGTGTTCATTATCAAAAACAAAAAAATCGAAACCTACGAGATCATTCTGAGAGACTTTTTCCAGAGAGATAATATTTGAGATATTCATATCCTCATTATTTCCGATTACAACAGCCCCAAGTCCGATTGCAGAAATCCCTTCAGAAATAAATTTTCGCTTAATAGGATCTTTGATGGCAATAATACCCAAAGATGGAAGATTTTTTGAAAACATATGTGTTGATTGAATATTTTTCTTCGCCAATTGCTTAATTTCTCGAATAGAAGTTTTTGTAGTATTTGTTTCCATGGTTTCTTAGTATTTATTTGATAAGAAGGGTTGATTTTTACCCGATATGTGTATACTACCATACCTACCCGAGAATCTCCAAATATTGAAGATTCTTTTCGCTTGACGACAATCATCTTTTGACTCAAAATTAAAATTCATTATCTCTATTTCTTTTACCACTCAGAACCACCTATGTCCAAAGACTTCTGGAAAAATCTCGCTACAAATGGTCCCATCTCGGTTCTCGCACCCATGGATGGATATACCGACAGTCCCTACCGTCAGATTGTCAAAAAAATCGCACCAGATACCGTGTGTTTTTCTGAATTTTATAGTGCTGATGGACTGGTACACTCTAAACAACTTCAACAAACCGCTCTTGCTCATAATACAAGTGAGAAGCCACTCATTATTCAGATATTTGGAAAAGATCCTGAGATGTTTCGGAAGGCAGCGATTTTAATTGAACAAGCGGGAGCTGCCTGAGTAGATGTTAATATGGGATGTCCTGCTAAAAAAGTCGTGAAAAGTGGACATGGATCGAGCCTCATGATCAATACCGATACGGCATTTCGAATCATCGAGGAGATGAGTAAAGCGGTAAAAATTCCTGTTTCGGTAAAAACCCGTCTTGGGTGGAAAGACTGGGAAGAACATCTTATTCCATTTGCACAAGGACTTCAAAATGCTGGAGCAAATTTGATAAGTGTTCATGGACGAACCTATCAGCAAGCTTTCGATGGAAAAGCTGATTGGGCAGGGATTTATGAACTTAAGAAACAACTTTCTATTCCCGTGATTGGAAATGGAGATGTATTGGATTATGATGATGGTGTAAAGAAACTCGGAAATCTTGACTGATTTATGATTTGAAGGGCGAGTTTTGGGAATCCCTGGTGTTTTCTCCCGTGAAATTACATCCCCACTCTTGCAGAAATCCTTACTATTATGCACGAACATGGGAAACTCCTCGTAGAATGCAAATGACGAAAAGGAATTCTTGAAAGTCGTAAACATCTTGTTCAATACCTCCACGGATTTGCGTGAGTCAAAGAATACCGAAAATCTCTCGTATCCGTCGAAAGCCTTGAAGATATAGATACCGTACTTACATGAATTCGTTCAGAGCATACACCACTCCTTGGCATGAAACTTGTGAGAGGACAAGAAGCAATCGTCGAAGGTTGGGGGGGTGATGGATGTGGGTTGTAAAAATTAATTTCTGATTTTCATTTCTAAAAAACTCTATTACTAAATCAAGTAATAGAGTTTTTTAGAAAATTAATTCGTTACATAACGCACTATAACAAGTCCAGAACCTCCAGAACCTCCTCGATAAGTAAAAGCTGGCTGACCTCCAGCTCCTCCGCCTCACCCAGAATTTACCAAACCAGCTCCTCCAGTACTATTAACACTTCCAGCTCCTCATCAGCCAACTCCTCCAATTCCAATAGGAGCATTAGATCCATAACTACCTCCACCTCATCAAGCATAAATTACAGGACTACCTGAAATTGATGAAGATAATCCAGGACCACCTCATCCAGCACTTGTTCCACCGCTTATTCCAGGTCATCCAGCACCTCCACCTCAACCAGGAGCATATGGGAGACCAACCCATCTATTATTACCTCATGCATTTCCTTGTCAAGGACTAGCAGCCCCTCCAGCTTTAAATAAAGATGTAGCTCCTCCAGCTCCTCCTCATGAACCACCAGAATTTCAAACATTACCACCAGCTCCTCCTCCACCTCCACCATAGGCAGTAATGGTAGCAAATATAGAATTACTGCCATTTATACCACCTCCACCGCTAAGATTTCCTCCAGCCCCTCCAGCCCCAACCGTTACAGAATAAGAACCCGCGGTCATTGTTGTAAGTATTCCTGTTACAAAACCTCCACCTCATCCACCACCTCCATATCAATCGACAGCTCCACCTCATCCACCACCAATAACTAGATATTCCACATCTTTACTTCCACTCGTTATAGTAAATGTTCCAGAGGTATTAAATGTATGAATGGTATATATGCCTGATGTAGTGATACTTCCACCTGATACTATAAATGGGAGTACTTTTTGTGCACTACAATTTACACTAACTCATCCGTTTACTCCTCCACATGTCCATGTCCAAGGTCCAGAACCAAGAACAGAACCAGAGAGTATTCAGAGAGAACATGCTCAAGCTCCAGTAATAGTAGAATTATTCGAAAGAGTTTGTCCACTTGCGGTACCACAGACTCCATTAACAGGTGCTGCTATAACTGTTAATACTTTTCCTGCATTATCACCACAATTTCCTCATACGGAAGTTATCGTCGTAGTACCAACTGTAGATGTTGAAATAGTAGATGTTGAAATAGTAGCTACGGTAGTATTGGAACTTAGATAACTCGTTGGATGAGTACTACAATTATCAGTAATAGTTACAGATGTTCCTACTACAACGGAAGTTGCAGAAAGTGAGAAGGCAGTTACGGCCGGGGCAATACTTCCCCCAAAACCCACACTCACCAATCCTCCTCCAAGACTTGCAAGAGTAACCGTATCATTATTCTTAAATGCTGTAACAAATGCTTGGATTTGAGTATTGTTCATGATACTCATTCCAGAGTAAGCAAGAGCTATACCACTGGCAAAGAGTTGTTGTTCTGCAGTAGTAGATGGAAGAGAACCAGAAGAATAGACAAGAGTAGGAGTAAAGAGAATTCCTCCAGAGTTCGTTTGTCCATTGAGGAAGAATCCTGTAGAAGTAGTGGAGGATATAGTAACAATCCCTGTGCCACTATTAATGAAGAGACTCGGTATAGCGAAGATATATTGAATACCTCCGGATTGAGTATTTGCTGCTATACCATTGTAGGTTCCTTGTATGTATGTGAGAGAAGGATCACCAGAAGCAGCGAATGTTTGGTTTATAGAAAAAGGTGAGAGAAAGAAAGATGAGAGAGATAATTTGGAAGATTGAGAAGGCTGGGAAGTGGAAGAAAGATTTGATTTGGAAGACTCGGAAATGGAAGAAAGATCTGAAAGAGATGAAAGAAGAGAAGACGGAGAAGATGAAGAGTTTCTGTAGGATACTCTGTCTCCTTCATAATCTGTCTTGATCTGATAGGCACGCCCGTAGGCAAGCTTGGAATAAGAGTACTCTTTGGTAATCTTGAGAGGATCCGTTGGTTTCTTGTTCATCTTGACTGCTCCTGCACCGAGTATGTTTATGACAGAGTCTCCTATGGTTCCTTGGTACCATATGGTTCCTCCTGATGAGGAGGCAACAGAGAAGGAATTATCTGGCATAGGATAGGTGTTTGTTTTTATATAGGCGACATCAAGACTCTTAGAGAGATTGGTCAGGTCAGATACTCGAGCACTATCTCGAGCCGAACCCTGAAATCCAAAGAGATTGATGAACGCTATAGTACCAAGGATGACGAGAATGGTAATTACAACGATGAGTTCGACGAGAGTGAAACCTTTATATTTTTTGGACTGTTTAGGTTGTATTTTTTGTGTGGTTTGCATGGAAGTAGAGTGAGAAAAATAATGGGAATACTATAGATTATTTTTAGAGAGATGCAAATTTATTTGCATTTTCATTCGTCCTCTCTATACGTATAGAAATAGAAAGGTTATAAGAAAGGTTGGAATCTCTCTTCTTCCTTATTGTCTCCCTAATTCTACGTATCTCGAAAGCATTCTCTCGTCTTCGCTACGACCAGCCGATATTGCTCAGAGATATAGAAATGGTTCCAAAATGAAGCATGGAGAGAAAAGAGGAACTTCTTTCGAAGAGTGAAACTATCGTAGTGATATATAAGTCCGAGATATGAATTGATTTTGGAGAGAAAGAGCTTTTGTGTTTTCAAATCCTGTAAGATATTGGCGTTTCCAGTAATCATACGATTTATCTCCTCGATTGTTTGGAAAAAATTCCCCTTGATTCGTTTCCCGACATATATCCTATAGGGCTTGATATATGCTCAGAGAAAAGCAACCCCTTTCGTGGCATGCTGAAAATGTATCTTTTTCGGATGAAGTTCGAGTTTTAGATACTCCGACAAAAATGTCCGGATGGAAATAATCAACCCCTTGAGGTATTCGGCATCCTCGTGAATGAGTATGAAATCATCCACATATCGCCCATTATACTGAATCTTAAGGTCCTTTTTTATAAATACATCAAGTGTGTGAAGATAGAGATTTGCGAAAATCTGGCTCGTCAGATTCCCAATCGGGAGACCGATTCCAGGAGCTGAAAAGAAGAGACTTTTCGATCTCGGGAGACCAGTCCAATCCTCTCTCTTTCCTTTTATGGTACAATTTTTGGTCGGGTCGTTAAGGATAACTTTCTCGCAGAGCTGAAAAAGCTCATCCCTGTCATCTCATAGGTACTTTTCATCAATGATACGGAAAATCTGAGAGAGGAGAATACTCCGATCGATGCCCATAAAGAATCCCTGTATATCAAGTTTCAACACATACGCATCCTTCGTATAATTAGTAGTTGCCTGCCGTAAAAATCGATCGATTCTCCGTATCCCAAAGAGCGTCCCCTTTCATTCGCGACAGCTATATGAATCGTGAATAAAAAGTTTCTCGAAAACAGGATTGAGTTTACGAATGATATAATGATGGATAATCCGATCCCTAAAATCGCCTGCGAATATCTCACGCTTGACGGGTTTGTCCACGATAAAAGCGATGGATTTTCCTATCTCATAGGTTCCACTCTGGATTTCCCCATGGAGAGCAAAAAGATTTGACTCATAATCGAGTTCGAATGCGAGTGCATTTGCTGTGCCACGTTTGTTTCGTCGGCACTCATAATAGGCTTCAAAAAGCTCGGTAATTTCCATTGATTTCATATTAAAAAATATACCCCTCCCTCTCCTCCTTAGGAAGGAGGAGAGATTAAACTCCTTTCTTTACAAAGAAGAGGTTGAGTGAGGTAAAATCAATTCCTAGTTCTTGAGACAACGCACACTAAACCCGTTAGAGCGATTATTGTTATTCAACGGGTTCACCTGCGCACCGCTAATGTTCACATTGTAGCCGTAGATACCAGACGGGGACGAAGACCAGTAGTTCCCGTTCACGCCCTGATTGTTATAGCCAGCGGTAGAGTTATTGCGGTTGCCCGAAAAAATGGCAACTCGATTTGTAGGTACATCCAAAACAAGGATATACGTATCTTTTATTACTCCCTTTCGGAAGTGTGCCATCAACTAGGATACGGTTCTCTCGAGCATTTCCTTAGAAGTGCCGACTCTGACCGGAAAATATTTTCTTACTCTTCCAACTTCCTTTGTAAAGAGAGATTATTCTCTCTTCTTTCTCAGGAAAAGTTCCCGAAGGGAGTACTCTGGAGCATTGGGTGAGGTTAACAACTTTTTTGCCAAGAAAAAAGTTGTTTCGATACCGATTCGATAATCGTATTAAGAAATACGAAACTCTTCAGATTGATTTGATTCAAGTCTTTCGTGAGTCGAAGATAGAGTCTGATAAGTTCGAGGCTCTCTCGAGCACCTGAGAGATGTTCTTTTCGTTTGGAGACATCTGAATTCGCCCGATAGATATGACTAATTAATATAATCATTTCTTTTTTGATACTCTCTCCGAGCGTATGTTTGTACTCTCTCGAAAAGGTTTTGACGAATCGGAAAATCTCCACCAATAAATCGTAACTTGCCTTGTAAACGGGCAAGTTATCATAGGTAGCCATAGTATTTTTTATTTAGTGGTATATGTAATGACCTCCCCTAACCCCTCCTTGACAAGGAGGGGAATATTTACTCCTCCTCTCAATAGGGTTCAGCTCAACCAAGAAAGAGGATATTTACTCCTCTCCTTACTAAGGAGAGGTTGGGTGAGGTTTACTGAATCAAGGAGAGGTCGGGTGAGGGGAAGTTAATGTAAATATCCTAATTTCATCGCCAAATCTAAGAGGACTCAATCAATATTTTCCATGATATCACGATTTGTGTATCGAATAATTTTTATATCAAGTCATTCCAAATATTTCGTTCTCTCGCGATCGTATACTACTTGTTCTGCATGACTATCCCCGTCGATTTCAATACCGAGTCGAATTTCAGGAGCATAGAAGTCGAGAATATATACTCCAACCGAATACTGGCGTCGAAATTTGATCATGTAGAATTGTCTGTTTCGCAAAGCGAACCAAAGTTGTTTCTCTGGTTCAGTCATATTTCTCCGAAGTTCTCTCCGAAAGTCTTTCTTGGATTCGATGTTATAGATTTGCATCATACTAATGAGAAATGAAGTATTCGTCAAAATGATAACGAATTTCTCATGGAAAGCAATTTTCCCTCCATATGACCTCCCCTAACCCCTCCTTGACAAGGAGGGGAATATTTACTCCTCCTCTCAATAGGGTTCAGCTCAACCAAGAAAGAGGATATTTACTCCTCTCCTTACTAAGGAGAGACTCCCTCTGAAGGGCAGTACTCTGGAGTATTGGGTGAGGTTTACTGAATCAAAGAGACAAAGAGAACGAAGGGTCGAATAACGAAACTTCATCTCGAAAAACTGCCTCCTTGCTTTTGTTCCTAGTTCTTGAGACAACGCACACTAAACCCGTTAGAGCGACCATCGTAACCCAACGGGAACACCTGCGCACCGCTAACGTACACAGAGTAGCCGTAGATACCAGACGGGGACGAAGACCAGTAGTACCCGTACACGCCCTGATAGTTATAGCCAGCGGTAGAGACATAGCGGGAGCCCGAAAGTGGGAGCTTGAGAGCGGTTGCAAACGAAGTATCATTCTGCCAAGCCGAAGTACAGGTAAGTGCTGGGTTGATAGACTGAGCTACAGAGCACCACTCAAACTGAGTCGGTACATGGTAACCAGCTGGGCAAGGTCCTTGCATCGCAGCAGGAGAACCTTGAGAGGCAAAAGTTCCAGCAGTACTGGTGGTTCCAGCCCCTCCCCAGAGATTATCATTTTGTGTCGCAATCCAATCGAATGGAGAGGAGACTGCATTGGTGATGAAGTTGGAATGTCCCACTCCTCCAGCGAGGGTTCCAGCAAGAGCGAGAGTTGCGGTCGGAGTTCCCTGAAGTGTTATGTCGTTATTACGTCCCCATTGATAGTAGGATCCAATAGTAGAACGAAGTAATATATCACAGTCAGTTGCTCCTCCACCACAATTCGTAAGTGTCTGATTGGTATAAGCAGTCGTTGCTCCGACATTACAGGCAGCCCAGATTTGCGGATTGTAGCCAGTAGCCCAGATGACGATATCTGGAGTATTACAACCAGCGTAAACAGTGGAACTGGTCCCGATTCCCGCACTCGTAACAGTGACGGTAACTCCTGAGTAAGTGAATTGCATTCCAGTGGTATAAGCGGTGGTGGAAGATGTGGAAGAATAGACCGGTATCGGAGCGGTGGTACAGTTATTTCCTGAGTATCCGTTTATACACGCATAGGTACAGGGTCCGGTATTCGAGGCATTATACGTCCAAGCCTGACCCGCAGATGTGGGAGTTCCGGTTGTGAGGGTTCAGAGATTGGCGAAACTTGGATTGGTAGCACAGACATAGGTTGTTCCTCCTCCACCTCCACCCGAAACACTACTCGCACTTCCCCCAAGAGAAGCGGAGATAAATGAACCTCCGAGAGATGCAAGAGTTCCGGTATTATTGCTTGCAAGAGCAGTCATATATGATGCTATACTTGATTGCGTCGCAAGAGCGGTTCATGAATAGGCATTCGCAATACCGGAGGCAAAGAGTATACGATCAGGATCAGTCGATGGAAGTGCTCCCGAGGAGAACACGAGCTTGGCAGTATAGATAATACCTCCAGAGTTCGTAGAACCATGAATCAGAAGCTTGTTTATGAGAGTAGTGGTGATTTCAAATCCAGATCCCGTCATTCCTGTCTGAGTTGTGATGATACTCGGGGTAGCAACAAGATAGACAATATTTCCTGTCTGAGTCTTCGCAGCTATCCCATTGTAGTTTCCTTTGAGATAGGCAATGATAGGATTACTGGAAGCTGCATTAGCTTGCTCGATAATATTATTTCTCATCCGATATACCACACTGTCTCCTTCATAATCGGCTTTGAGTTGATAGGCACTTCCATAGGCAAGAGTCGAATACGTGTATTCTTTGGCTGGAGTCAGTGGATCAGTGGGTTTCCGATTCATCTTTGCTCCTTCTGCGGAGATGATATTTATCACAGTATCCCCGACGGTTCACTGGTTCCAGAGAACTCCTCAAGAGTAGGTAATAGAGAAGGCATTATCAGGAGATGGGTAGGAACCACTGCGTATCTGGGAGATATCGAGACCTTGAGATATATTCGAAAGATCAGATACTCTGGAGGAATCACGAGCAGAGCCAGAGAATCAGGAAAGAGAGATAAAAGCAATCGTTCCGAGAATGACGAGGATAGTGATGACGACGATGAGTTCTACGAGGGTGAATCATAATACTCCTCTTGATTTCCGCCTATTCATGGGAGAAACTTTTTGTCACTCTCCTTTCCGAGGAGAGGCTCCCCCCGAAGGGAAGTACTCTGGAGTGGCAGTGCTCTGGAGTATGTGGTGAGGTATATTGGAAATATTTAATGTATGCTTCATAATAGGTTTAAATAATGAATTAAAAAGAATATTTTGAATCTATATTATGCCCCTACAATTTCGTTACGGACCCGATCGAAACACAAAAAAATCCCGAGTACGCAGGGGAAGCGTATGCGGGATGAGAGAATGCGAAAAAATGACTAGTCGGCTGTCGGCTGTCGGCAATAAGTGTATATTGGTGTTATTGCTGTCAAGGACATTTTGTAGAAAATGACGACTAAAGTGCAAAGATTATAGGAAAAAATGAGAGAGATGCAAATTTATTTGCATTTTCATTCGTCCTCTCTATACTACCACTCATACGTATAGAAACAGAAAGGTTATAAGAAAGGTTGGAATCTCTCTTCTTTCTCGATTTCTCTACAATAAGCGTCGTGATACTATCACGGAATTTGGGTGGAACCGCCGGTGAAAATCTCAAACTGGTCCCGAGAATCTCTTTTATGGAGGTTTTTGGGATTTTTTATTCGCTTACTTTTTAGTAAATATGGCAAATGTAGAGATGAAAGATTTGGTCGAACTTTCAAAAGTTCGCGGGTTTGTGTACCAAGGATCCGAGATTTATGGAGGACTTGCGAATAGCTGGGATTATGGACCATATGGATCTATGCTCAAGGAGAATATCAAAAATGCGTGGATTCGTGAATTTGTTCAAAAACGTCCTGATATGACATTACTCGATGCAGCAATTATGATGAATCCAAATGTTTGGGTAGCTTCTGGACATGTGGGAGGTTTCTCTGATCCACTTATGGAATGTAAAGACTGTCATACTCGACATCGAGCTGATAAACTCGTCGAGGAAGCTCTTGAAAAAGATGTAAATTTTCCGGTTCCAGCCAATTGGGCAGGAGATAAAACCCCTAATGAAGATTTCGATGCCTATATTAATTTGGGGCATATTGCTTGTCCAAACTGTGGAAAGAAAAATTGGTCTGGTATTCAACGATTCAACCTCATGCTCTCAACACACCAAGGAGTAACAGAGGATTCAACCAGTCTCGTATATCTCCGTCCAGAAACGGCTCAGGGAATATTCGTCAACTTTGCGAATATCGCTCGAACCAGCCGCAAGAAAGTACCATTTGGAGTTGCTCAGTGTGGAAAAGCATTTCGTAATGAAATCACACCAAAAAACTTCATATTCCGTACTCGTGAATTTGAACAAATTGAGATTGAATTTTTCTGTAAACCCGGAACGGACGAGGCTTTCTTCGAAGAATGGCTCAAAGAAGAACAAAGATTCTTCACAGAAGTGCTCGGATTTGATACCGATAAGGTTCGTTTCGTCGAGATTCCAAAGGAGGGACTTCCTCATTATTCCCGTCGTGCTGGAGATTTCGAATACCTCTTTCCATTTGGTTGGGGAGAAATTTCCACACTTGCAAATCGTACCGACTACGATCTCAAGGCTCATATGACTCTTTCGAAAGCAGATCTCTCATACTTTGATCCATTTACCAACGAAAAATACATCCCCTATGTTATCGAGCCATCTATTGGACTTTCTCGATTGACTCTCGCAGCTCTTTCCGATGCTTATACTCGAATAGAAACAGAGGAGGGTTCTCGTATTGTTATGAAATTTGCTCCTTCAATTGCTCCGATTAAAATTGCCATTCTTCCGCTCGTGAAAAAACTCTGAGCTGAAGCAATGGAAATCTATAAACTTCTCTCTCCATATTTTATGTGTGAGTATGATGAAACTGGTGCTATTGGAAAACGATACTACCGTATGGACGAGATTGGAGTTCCATTCTCCATCTGTGTCGATAGTGATAATTATAATCAATGACAACTCACTATTCGTGATCGTGATACTGGTTTACAAGAAACAGTAAAAATAGAAAATCTTGTGGAATATTTTAGAAATAAAGGATGTTAGAAAACAAAAAAAATCCCACTCGTTTCAGAACGAGTGGGATTTTTTATATTCATTAATCTGTATAGATATATCCTCGAATAGATGGATCATCTTTTGATACTCTTCGAATTGTTATCTCATTGAGTCTTCGATAGTTCATATCCTTTATAACTACATCATCTCAGTCCACATCTACTACCAATCCTACATGACCATAATAGGGATTATATCCTGAACCCTGAAATGATATAATCGCGCCTGGAGCGGGACTTTTCCCTGTGGCAACTCCTGCAGCTGCTGCATTTCGAAGCCAAGCACTCGCATTTCCATGCCATGTAACATTTTTATGATTTGCCACGAAATAAGTACAATTTCCCCAAACAAAACTATTTCCTTTCCCTGTATAACCAACTGAATATGTACGAGTGGTCTTCGGGGAACTTATTTTTGCTACTATTTTCTTTGTATCTTTTATGTCTTTCTTGGCAACAATAACGGGAGGTTTTGGAGGGATAATCTTGATAGCTCCTGGGATAACTAATTGTTGTCCGATAAGAAGCTCTTGTGTTGTAGTAAGTTTATTTTGTTCAGCGATTTTATCTACAGAAACCTTGTATTTTTGGGCAAGAGTTGCCAGAGTATCTCCTGAGAGAACTACATAAGCAAGTCAGGTAACTGGTGGTATTTTAATAATATCATTTGGGTGTATAATTGTATTTCTATTAAAATTATTTGCCCAAAGAATGGAGTCGATACTTACATTAAATTTGGAAGCAATAACCCCAAAGGAATCTCCATCCTGAATAGTATAGGAAAGAAGATTATTTACTCCAGTAATATCACGCGTATCATCCAGAGCACTATTAGACTTAATAAATCATGATTCTTTTGAAAATATAGAAGCATCTTCTGTTCACCCTTCATAAGCAGTAATGATCGTAGTTTCATCATAATTACCTACTGCTATCTCCTCGTTGAGCCCAAAAGCTCAGAAAGAAGGATACACAGGGAGAATAAGTACAATAAAGAATGAGAAAAATTTAAATCTTTTCAAGAGAGAAAAAACTCATTTTTTGCTTAAAGACGGGCTATTACGAGCATGTCTTTTGAGACGAGCCTGAATATTGATTTTCAGTTTCATTGAGATGTTTTAGGAATAAAAACTCTCCTTTTCCGAAAAAATAAAAACATCTTTCCGAAAAAAGAAATCCTCCTTATACAATAGCAGTAACTTCCAAAGTAGTTCGTTCTGGTCGGAAACCAAAAGTTCGTGCATAACGTTTCTTTGATTTCATCTTGAAAACACGGATTTTTTCTCATCGAAAATCCTCAAGAACTTTGAGAGAAACTTTTCCTCCTTCAACAGTAGGAGTTCCTACCTTTACAGTAGATCCATCTTCACTGGAAACAAGAAGTGGTTTTGCTTCGATAATAGTACCTATTTCGGTATTTTGATTATCTACTTCGATAATATCTCCTACTTTTACAGTGAATTGGTTTCCACCGATTTCTACGATCGCAAACATGAAATGAAAAATGAAAAAATAATTGTTAAATCTTTGTGAGTATATGAATTTCTATAAAAAATCAATTTTATTTCCCAATTCTCGGGCTTATTATGATCGAACAAGAGATTCTTTTCGAATTCCTTATTCTTAAATTATAATGGTTGGGGACAGTGGCAGGGATTCTTTCTTCTTCGCTTTCGCTTCGAAGAACGCCTTGTGATGAAAAGCCAAATCGTTGGCTTTTTCCTCGACTCATTCTTCGTCGATATCACTACGGTTTCGAATTCCTTATTCTTAAATTATAATGGTTGGGGATGAGGGATTCGAACCCCCGAGTGGCGGAGTCAAAGTCCGCTGCCTTACCACTTGGCGAATCCCCAGAATATACATTTTAAGAACTAAAAAACATACTACCTATTTTTTAGTTCGCGTATTATATGTTTTATTTAAAAAAGTCAAAAAAATGTACATATTTAAATATTTTTATTCTCCTATTTCTTAAGTCGTATATAGCTTATAAATATAAGAATGGATTCAAAAAATAAGATAATAGAGAGTGATAAAATATCATAAATAGATACTATTACCAGGAAATAATATCCTATAGCTAGGATACTCAAAAGTATACCCAGAGTATGAAGTATATATATCTCCTTCATGAATTTAACATAAAGAATATAACTTGCACCTATGAAAATATAAGGAAGAAGGAAAATAAAAAGAAGACAAATACCGAAAGAAATATTTTCTAAAAGGAAAAATATTTTTAAATAAAGAAATACGCAAGTGAGTAGAAAAATAATATAAGAAATATAATTTTTAAAGAATTTGTATACAATGTACTGATACATAAGAACAATACTTAATATAAAGCTATAAAAAAGAGAAAATGATCCAAATAAAATAGAAACCACAATGGATATGGAAGTAATATATCATCCATATATACCGACATTTTCTGATATATATTTATATTCTCTAAAATAAGAAATAGAAGGAAAAAAGAAAGTATAAATAACCATTAAAAATGAGATTACTCCGAGAAATATATACCAGGGCAGTAAATTTGGAAATATTACAGACAAATAACATCCTATGATAATAAATATATAAGAAAGTAGAAAGAGATATATATTTTTGTTTCTTTCTCGAAAAAAGGAATCAAATAACAAAACACTCAAAAGAGTAATAAGAGGAAATACGCTATTTATAACAAAAATAAGAGAAGGTTCTATATTTTTAACAAGATAAATATAAAGCAGAAACCCATAAATAATGGTAAAAATAATACAATTGGATCGGAAAATAAGAGAAATAGTTTCATGTCTTTTTTTGAGAAAGAAGAAAAAAATACTCATTACTAACAAAGATATTACAAAGGTGATATAGTGAAATATCTCTGAAAAATTGGAAAAATTATAGATCAGGTTTACACCATATACCCCACCATAAATAGAGAGATAGAAGAAAAGGAAAGCTATATAATAAGACCATTTTTTAAAATATTCTATTATGCTCATAATATGAAATTTGTTTATTTTCTGGTTTATTTCCACTATCTCCTCTTCTTCTTTTGCTACGAAAAAAGAAAGAATTTTACTAAAATAAATAATAAATACTAGCGATATAATTCAAAATATAAAACTTTCCACGTAATGTCAAAATAAGAAAAAGAAGAGTGTAAAGCTTATATTAATAAGAGAAAATAAGAAAACCATCTCTTAAAAGTTAAGTTGTAAGAAGGTATAGAAGAATACAAAAATTCCGAGGAAACCAAAGGGAAAGAAATTATTTTTTATCATTCTTGTAAGAAATGAGAAGAAGGAAAGAATAACTAATAAAAATAATATAGAATAATTAAATGTTTGTAATTCCTGAGTGGAGAGATATATAAAAAAGAGAGAATATACAAAAATAATATACAAAATATAATCTCCTATTATTTTTAGAAGATAAATGCTAATATCTATATAATAATGCACTCATTTTACTATATTTGTATACGAAAATTTCTTATTTTTAATACGATTTTCTATGAGTTGTATATTTTGAATAATGAGTTTTTTTCTAATAGAGAGAGGAATAATTTTATCTTTCTGGAAAAAAATTGTCGCCATAAAAAGATCTTTTTGTACACTACGAAGTTTATTTTTATAAAGATCAAGTTCTCGTAAATTTTTATAAAAAACAAACGATTGTGTGTCAATCTTCTTTTCTTTTATATCATCTTCTTTTGAAAAAAGATTATTCCACATATCTTTAATAACCCTCTGTAATTTGAGAGAAATATCTGTTTCTGGATCACGAATCTTTGTATTGGATCAAAATTTCTTCAAAAGTTCATTGGTTTCATTGAGAAATCCTTGTTTCTCCACGGCTTTATTATCTCTCAAAAGTTCCAATTCCAATTCTCCGATTTTTATAAGAGTACTTTCTGAAACAATACGAAGTTTGTCAATATTAGTAGTGTTTTTTAATTGTTTTAAAACGGTGAAAAAATCTTGAAGTTTTCACTTTCTTTCCACTTCTATATATTGTCCATATGTATTAAGAATAGTTTCTATTTTTTGAAGAATTCTATCAATCAAAAGATAATATTTTTGAATCTCTTTTCCGATAAAAGTATCTGAGATATCTGAATATGTTGCTTGTACCTGGGTAGTTTGTTCTATTTTCTCTTCCTTTTTTATTTCCTTTATTGCATGTTGTTGTTGATAGAGAAGATATCCGGAATGGATTTTTGATGTGATTATTTGTTTTTCTTCTTCTGTAGCATTTTTGTCTTCATAGATAGTAATAACCTGATAATGGAGATCATTTACGAGCTTTATATATGCTTTGAAAATATCAGAGGATTGAATCTGCCCACTTTTTTTATGTCCATCGAGAATGATATCAAAATAGAATACTTTTCCTTGATTTTCTCCTCATACTACTTCTTTAATCTCTATAATAGAATATCCCTGATTATGAAGAGCTTGTCGTGCTTCATCTAGGGAATTATATTGAACAATAAATTCAACTTTTTGATTATTTTTGGCACAAATTGCCTGAAAACTTTGCATAGTTTATTTTAAACAGTAGTAGATTTGTTGTTTGGACTATTTACATCAGGAGAGCCTTGAAAAGATTTTGATTGAAATGATTGAAATAAATCCCGTATCATAGGATGAGTTACAAGTGGCATACTTTCATACTGTGCAGTATCAAATGTTCAACATTTAAAATCTTTTACACACTGTGAAAATATAGGATTATTCATTCATTCATTCATAATATCTTTTGAAGAACAAACATTTTCAGATCCAGTCATATCACTAAATATTATCAAATAATATATTAAAATCTGTATTACAAACCCTTTCAGTTTGTTCTTTTTTTTGTATTTCTCGTATCTTTTCAGTTTGTTGTTCTTGAAAATTCATTACATCTTTTTCTTCGAGAATATCTACCAATGCAGTGAGTTTTTTATAGAAAATATCAAGGTATTCATCATCAAGTATATCGAGTGATTCAAAATAGAGT
Source organism: Candidatus Altimarinota bacterium (assembly GCA_041660685.1). Lineage (GTDB taxonomy): Bacteria > Patescibacteriota > Gracilibacteria > BD1-5 > UBA2023 > UBA1545. Next base: position 20,246 of record JBAZVV010000002.1, read on the forward strand.
TGTTCTTGTTTTTTATCTAAAGAAAGACGATAAATAACCTCACGGATAATTTGCCGTTTTTCGCTGTTTCTTGAGAATTTTTTCAGCAGACTTCCGAGAAACATTTTTTATTTTTAGTATTAATATATTGGGAGTATATCATTTTCCTCTCAAATAACAAAATTTTGAACATAATAAAGATTAATTTTGACTCACACTTTGTATCATGAGTTCAAAAAGGAGTCCTATAATTATCAAAAGTCCTCAAGTTTTTGGATTTAAAACCCCGAGAGAATAGAAAGTTATTATTCCCATAGAACTCAAGGAAAGGAGTATTCCTTGTCTCAAAGAAGTATGAATAGTTGAAATATATACTTCCCCTCGAAAATATATTTTTTTAAAAAAATATATTACAAGTGATAAAAAAGAACTACTCGCGAGAAAACTTGCAATACCCATTATCGTCAATCCCACCATCAGATTATTTTCCACATTCATATAAAAAAAGAGAAGGAGAACAGAAATTGTACTCGATAAAAATATGATAAAAATTGTGAGAAGATAGATGTGTTTTTTCATAAACTATAATGAAATTATATCCCAAGTTTTGTAAATAATCCCTGAAGTTCTGTTTTATTCAGAGGTTTATATTCTCCTTCTTCCAGATCTCCGAGCATAATATTTTCTATACGTATTCGTTTCAATTTTTTAACCGTATGACCAACGGCTTCGACCATACGACGAATCTGACGATTTCGACCTTCTGTTAGAACAATCGCAAATTTCCCTGAACTCAACCGAGTGATTACTGCAGGTTTTGTGAGTTTTCCAAGAACCATAACTCCTTTTCTCATGTCTTCTAATTCACTATCTTCTATACGACCATAGATTTCTACCGCATATTCTTTCTCGTGCTCGTAGCGTGGATGCATTAAATAATTAGAAAGACGTCCATCATTTGTTAGGAGAATAAGTCCCGTAGTTTCTTTATCCAGTCGTCCAATCGGGAAAACTCGTTCAGAAATATCGACTACATCAAGAATGGAAGATTCTCCATCTTGTTTACAAGTAGTGATAATATCACGTGGCTTATTAAGTTTATAGTATACTAGTTCACTTCGTTCTTCAATAATCTTATCATTAATAATAATTTCATCTTCTTTTGGATTCACTGATTGTCCAAGGGTTGCCTTCTCTCCATTCACTAAAACAAGCCCTCGAGTGATATATTCCTCTGCTTTGCGCCTTGAACACACACCTGCTTGACTCATATATTTTTGAAGACGCATGATTCCTTCTGTTTCATTTACTTGATTCATGATTATAGGAAGAGAAAATATTTACGCCGATAATATGAAAAAAGAGACTAAAAGCAAGTAAGAGTTATCTCTCAAAAAATTTTTTGACAATATACCCTTTTTCCATACAATGCTCGCGCTTCGATAAGAAAGCTTTGCGGAGGGATGGCAGAGTGGTCGATTGCACCGGTCTTGAAAACCGGCAGGATGTGAGTCCTCCAGAGTTCGAATCTCTGTTCCTCCGCCATTATAATAATAATATTTACTGGTTAATGGTTACTTAATTTGTAATTAGTGATCAGTAATTTTTGTACGGTGGGTTACTCAAGTGGCTGAAGAGGCGGGTTTGCTAAACCTGTAGGGCGCTGTAAGGTGCCGCGAGGGTTCGAATCCCTCATCCACCGCCATTTCTAAGATAGAAACTAAATCTGAAATTGTAAAAAAATTCTTTGGGCCTATAGCTCAGTGGTTAGAGCAGTCGGCTCATAACCGATTGGTCCCTGGTTCAATCCCAGGTGGGCCCACCATGTTAGAACTTAAAAAACATCAATCTCTTAAAGATTGATGTTTTTTTTAGAGATAATTCTTCTTTTTATTTATTATCTCTAAAAATATACTTAAATATAAGTAAAAAAACTTGGATTGAGATATAATAAGTTCCAAAAAAAGTATAGTTAAATGAAATTTAGTTTGAATGATCATTAAATTTCACCCTTTTCTTATATATTAATTTTTTATTTATTATATATATAAATAATATAAATTATATAGTAATATATAATAACAAAATTCTATAAAAGATAAGTCCATATAATGAAAGGAATAAGGATAGAAAGTTTTTAACATATTAATTCAAAAATAGTCTCTTATTTCCTTTAAAGAAAAGGTTAAAAATACTTTCTTACATTTTTTATATTTGAAAGAAATAATTCATTTGACTTGTTTTTTTATAGAAATTCATACTATGAAGTACGTAAAAAAGTTTTATTCTATTTTTTATCATTTATTCAAAAACATGTCTGGTCTTCGTAAAAATATTTTTTTCTTTCTTGTCTGTTTTCTTTCCTTTCTCTGAGGGATTGTCGTAAATAGTATATTTCCGCTGAGAGTTTTTGAACAAAAAGCTCAATCTTTTATGATAGGAAAGATGGGTATAGATAATTCTATCATAACCAAAAATAATATTCTCAAAGAAAAAGATATCATTAATATGGAACTTTTTTATGAAGCATATAAGCTTGCTGCGGATAACTATTATGGATTTGATACTCTTTCTCAGAAAGATCTTGTTTCTGGTATGGTCAAAGGATTTATTACTTCTTTTGGTGATAAGCATAGTGAATATTTCAATATAGATGAAACAAAAAAATTTAATGAAGTTCTCTCTGGTGATTTTGAAGGAATTGGAGCAGTGATAGAGAAAAATGATTTTGGAGTTATTGTAGATAGAATTATTGCAAAATCTCCTGCAAAAGAAGCAGGACTTCTCTCGGGAGATATTATTATTAAAGCAAATAACGAAGAGCTGAAAAATCTCACTATTACTGAAGCGGTGAATAAGATTCGAGGGAAAGAAAATACAACTGTAGTTCTGGAAATTATTCGAGTAGGTCAAACAGAAAATCTGACCAAAATAGTAACCAGAAGGAAGATAGATATTCCATCTGTGGATGGGAAGATTATTGAAGGAACGAATATTGGATATATATCTCTCTCAATTTTTGGAGAAAAGACAGCGGACAATTTTTACAATACACTTACAGATTTAGAAAATAAAAAAGCTACAGGATTTATTATAGATCTTCGTGATAATGGTGGTGGATATCTTGAAACAGCAGTTTCTATTCTCTCTAATTTTATAGAAAAAGATAAGATTCTCGTTACTACTAAAGAGAAAAATCCATTTTTCAATAAATCATATTTCTCCTATGGAAATACTTGAAAAGCTTTACCAATAGTGGTTCTTATTAATGAAAATTCTGCTTCTGCTTCTGAAATTACTGCATGAGCATTGAAAGATTATAACCTCGCAATACTTGTTGGACAAAAGACTTATGGAAAAGGATCTGTACAACAACCATTTCATTTGAGTGATGGAAGTGAGATGAAAATAACCGTCGCAAAATGGTATACTCCAAAAGATTATGGTATTGATGGAATTGGGATTAAACCAGATATTGAAGTAAAATTCGAAAAGGAAGATTATGAAAAGAAATATGATCGACAAATGGAAGAAGCAAAAAAAGTCCTTGAAAATTTCGTCCAAACAGGAGATAAAGAAAAAACAATAGATTCTTATCTCAAAGAAAAGGAAATTCTCATGAGAAAAAAATTAGAAGCAGGGACAGGTTCTATAAAAAAATAGTAGGAAACTAAAAAATATCTCCGCGGTTCAAAAATCGCGGAGATATTTTTTAGTTTAAATAGATTTCTTATTTTTTCTTGAGTCCTTCCAGATAAAGATTACTTGCCTTAATAGGATCCATTCTGTCAATCAGTGCCCCGTCTATAACAATAACAGGTCCTGTTTTACAACTCCCTTGACAACCACATTCCTCGATAGTACTTTTATTTTTTGTGTCATATTTTGCTTTTTCAGCGAGAATTCGTTTCAATATATAAGGAGAAAAACGACTGGAACATGTTTTCCCAGTACAAACTTTTATAAGCATAAAATTAAAAAATTAGTATATATAAAAACTTAATATTATTATATTTTCATTCCTCTCCAAACTCCGTGGATATTACAACTCAACCGAACTTCGTATTCATCGTATCAGGGGTTTTCAAAAGTAATAATATCTTCCTCTGGCTGGAGTTTGAGTTCGATTATTTCCCCATCTATTTCAAAAAGTCCCACATATTCGATGAAATGATTTTCTTCTATTTCATGAGGATTATCAACCGTTCCTATTTGTATAATAATCAAATCTCCTTGTTCTTTGTAGAAAGGAATATGACTCGCTTCTTGCTCCGTGAGTTCTTTTAATTGTGAAACCTCCTGAATACTGACGGGAGTTTCTATGAAATTATCTTTTTCTTCTCCACAGTGGGGACAATTCCAAGATTCATCGAGATCTTCAAAAGCGGTTATAGAAGGAGTATTCTCTTCTCCTATAAAGGGATTGTAAATATAAGAACAGGCAGTACAAGTAAATTTTTGCATAAAATTTTAGATGGCAATTAAAGGGTTTCGTAGTATGAAAATTGACTTTTGCTATTTTTTCTTATAGTACTACCTAAAGAAAATAGTATTTTCTTTCAAAATCTGACCAAAATTTCTGACATTATCTTCGTATAAATGAGTCTTTTCTCTTAACAGTATAGAGAAAAAACTTTTTTATGCAATGTTCTATTTTACCTATCAATCTATTATTTCACATGCAAACTATTTTAATAAGCATCTTTGCTGGTGCTATTGTCTCTGGTATTATTGTATATTTTCTTATTACATTTTTTACAAAAAAAGCAGAATGACAAGATCAAGAACGACTCAATAATCTATTAAAATCTGGACAAGAAGAAGTAAGGATTCTTATGACGGAAGCGAAGAATCAAGTGACAGAAGAGCGAAAACGAATCGAAGAAGAGAAGATGGAAATCCGAGAGAAAACTAAAAAAGCAGAAGAAATCGAAGCAAAAATCATTCAAAAAGAAGAACGCATCGAACAAAAACTCGAAGAAGTGGATAAGAAACAAACCCTTTTAAGAGACAAAGAAGATGAACTCGAAAAAACTCGAACGAGTATAGAAGAGACCAAAAGAGAACTTCATGGGAAGCTTTCAGAGATTGCAAAACTCAGTACCGAAGAAGCAAAAGAGCTTCTTTTGAAGAATACAGAAGAGATGTATGAAAAAGACATAATGTCTGTTATTGAGAAGAAAAAAGTGGAACTTCGTGTGCGAGAGAAAGAACTTTCTCGAGAGATTTTGATTAAATCTATTCAGCAATATTCTGGAGATGTTACTGCTGAGATGACCCAGACCCTTATTCATCTCGAAAATGACGATATAAAAGGAAAACTTATAGGAAAGGAAGGACGAAATATTATCGCGTTTGAGCGAGCAACGGGAGTTTCTCTCATCATCGATGATAGTCCAGATACGGTGTTCATCTCGAGTTTTGACCTTTTTCGACGTTATATCGCCAAGAAATCTCTTGAACAATTGATCGAAGATAAACGTATTCAACCAGCACGTATCGAAGAAATTGTCGAACAAAATCAACAAGATGCTGATAAAGTTATTTACGAACTTGGTGAAAAAGCTTTAAATGAGATGGGAATCACTGGAATTCCTGATGAGATTATTCCACTTATTGGGAAACTTCGATTTCGAACGAGTTATGGACAGAATATCTTGATCCACTCAAAAGAGGTTGCTTATATCGCTGAAGCAATTGCGAAACAGATTGGAGCAGATTCACAATTGGCTCTCAAAGGAGGACTTCTCCATGATCTTGGAAAAGCACTCGATCATGATATAGAAGGAACACATCCAGAAATCGGAGGAAAAATCGCTCGAAAATATGGACTTTCTGAGAATCTTATCAATATCATAGAAGGACATCATGATGCGGTTCCACAGATTTGTATCGAAACGAAAATCGTTCAAATCGCCGATGCTATTAGTGCGGTTCGTCCGGGAGCTCGTCGTATGAATGCAGAAGATTATATCAAGCGTATTCAGGAGATGGAAAATATTGCTATGAGTTTCTCTGGAGTTTCCAAGGCATATGCACTCTCTGCTGGTCGAGAAGTTCGTGTATTTGTCGATGCAGACACTGTTTCTGATTATGAGGCAGAGAAGCTTGCAGGAGAAATTGCCGGTTCTATCGAGGCAAATCTTTCCTATCCTGGGGAAGTGAAAGTGAATCTCATTCGCGAAAAACGCGTGATAGAATACGCACGATAATATTTCCATAAGACCAGTCTGAATATAGATTGGTCTTTATCTCTTTTAGTTCTAATTCTCAGCTATGTATCCACAAATTGAAATACTTGGAGTGACTATTTATGTCTTTGGACTCGCTCTTTCCGTTTCATTTATCCTCTTTTTCTTCATGCTCCATAAGCTCTCTGAAAAATTTGGAATCAATGCAAATTTTTTCCTCGGAAATGTCCTCTGGTTTTTTCTTTCTATATTCGTATTTTCACGACTTTTTTACATTATTGCAGAATGGCGAGATTTTCAGTTCCTTTGGAGTCAAGGGATACTCAAATTTCTCTTTATGTCGGACTATAATTTCTCTTTGATGGGAGGAATCTTTGGGTTTATGATTGTGCTTCTTTTTCAACTCAAACGATTTAAAATCTCTTCCAGAAAATACATAGATGCTATCGTTCTTGCTTTTCTTTTCGCTGCTATTATTGGCTTTATAGGAGCGTTCTTTGGTGGACAAATCTATGGTAAGCCAACCGATTCTTTTATGGGAATCGCTTCCACAAGTGATGTGAGTAATACTCCCTATATCTCTCCAATGTTCCCCCTTGCTCTTTTGTATTCTTTCATCTCGTTTCTCCTCTTCTTTTGTCTGTATCTCGTTCGAAAATTTACAAAAATTGAGTGATTAGTAGGATATGTGGGAATGTTACTTTTTGCCATTCTCCTCTTCAGTGCAGAATTCTATACGGGTGGAACCGATCTTTTTAAGGCATATATTTTCTTCAATCTTAATCAACTCGGATCAATGATTCTCTTTGTTATCGGAGTACGTGGTTTGCATAAGATTTATAAAGAAGAAGTGTAAAGATAGATTTTATATTCTCCTACTCTCAACACATCTTTTCCCGCTTCCTACGGAACACGCTTTCAGGTCTGGAGTATTCAAAAAATCTTTGCTCTTTTGAAAAATATATTGAGATTATTTAGGAATTTCAGCATAAATTATCATTCTATGATAAAAGATCTCCGTATTCACGACCAAATTCTCTTCCTCCTCGGTTCGACTAGTGTTATATCGGGGATTTTTTTGACCAATATTTTTCGGGAAAATGCTATTTTCCTGGTTCTTTTTGTGTTAATTCTATCTATTCAGATTCTTTATTTTTTCCGTTCGTATATATTCTATTTTTTCTTTTTTCTCGTATTTTTTTGTGTTGGAGGATATCTGAGTCTGGAGAGGAATTATGAGATACAGGATATCATAAAACTTTTTGAACGAGAGACATTGTTTTTTACTCAAGAAGTTCCTATTCGTGGAACTCTGACAGAAAAGATTGCAGAAAATAATATCGGAGCGAGATACATTCTCCGGAAGATATCCATCGGAGATGCCGCATTTCCGAAAAGAGCGGGGATTTTGGTAACTTTCCCGGATAGTCGAGGGAGAGAAATCGATCAGATTATTTCTTTCACGGGGAAATTGAGTCTCCCGATGAATAATGAGGCTTTTGATTATAGAACCTATCTCCTTTTAAGTGATGTTTTCGTTACCACCAAGGCTTCTTTTCCCGATATTGTTGGACTACAAAAATCCTCCTCTGTTGTTCTTTTTATTCGAAGTACTCGAGAGAAACTCCTTTCCACTATAGAAAATATTTACCCAGGAGAAAGTGCAAAGCTCTTGGAGGGAATACTCATCGGTGAGCGTGCAAATCTCTCAGGAGAGACTAAGAAAAGCTTCAATAATGTGGGACTGACACATATTATCGCAGTGAGCGGTTTTAATATCACGATTATCCTCATATTTCTCTCGTTTCTTTTCCGATCCTTTCCTGTATTTGTCAGGATTTTATTGGCGATTATTTGTGTGGGATTTTTCACACTTCTGGTCGGTCCACAGATATCGGTTCTGCGAGCGAGTGTTTTTGGTCTCATCTCTTATACTATCCTCTTGTCTGGAAAGAAAGTGCGAGCTTTCTCACTTCTCATCGCGGTGGCGGTGGGATTTGTTGTGATAGATCCACTCGTTCTGAACTACGATGTCAGTTTCCATCTCTCATTTCTCGCCGTTTTCGGACTCCTTTTCTTTGGGGATTTTTTCAATAAAATATTTGGGTTTCTCCCGAGGTGGTTTGGGCTCAGAGAAGCACTTGCTATGTGTTTTGCTGCAATGGTTTTTACTCTCCCGATTCTCATGATCAACTTTGGACAAATCTCCCTTGTTTCGCCACTCGTCAATGTCGCAGTTGTCCCACTCATTCCTCTCGTGATGCTCGGTGGATTCTTGAGTATGGTAGTGGGATTATCCTTTCCGTATCTTGGCGTCCTCATAGGATTTCCGACTTGGCTCGGACTTTCCTATATCCTGCAAATGGTTGCATGGTTTGGCAGACTCTCGTTCTCGGTACTTCCTGTGGATTTCTGAGTCTATAAATATATTTTTGAAATCGGGTATCTTCTGGTGGTAGTGTTTCTGGTGTTATACTTTCGGGAAGAAGAGAGATAATATTTACTCTGGTTTCTTCACTTCCTTTGCAAGTTTTTTTGATTCAGATTCCAATCGACGCTTGAGTTTTTGGATATCTTCTGATGGTGGAAGATTTTCTGGTCGGATTCCTTCATCGAGGAGGAGTCCACAAACTTTCTTGTTGTTTTTGATATGTTCACTGGAAATGGTTGCTTCCTTAATGAGATTATTTTTCTGAATATTAAAGTTTGTAATCTCGGTGGCGAAATCTTTTGCCTTGATAGTAATGGAAGGGAGGAAATCAGCAAGTACTCGACTGTCTGGAATCTTCAGCTTCTGTTTCATCTCCTTTGTACTTTTGCCACCGAAAAATGCCGTATCGTCATTATTTCGAATTCGTGCAAATCCTGTGCTGTCAATCCCTGCTTCATAGATGAGTCGTGAGAATTCTTTCTCAGTATGTGTGAGTTTTTCTCGATCAAGAATTCGCTCTATTTCGGCTATTCGTGTTTCCAATATCTCTTGTTTACGTGTTTGGAAAGCGAAATAACTCATAGCAAAAGCGATCTGCTCCTTGCGAGGATCTTCGTTTTGAGCGATGAGATAGCAGGCATACCGAGTGAGGTGATAATCCTGTATCTCACGTTCTCCACCCTTTCCGAGTTCTATCATTTTGTCGGCGCCGACAAAATGATCTTGTGGCTTCTGCTTGCTGTTTTTGCAGGCTAACATCGCCTTTTCTATGACTCATTCGAATTTCCGCCACTCAGAATAATCCAAGAGCTTCTGAAGCTCGCGAGCATACCAGAACTCCACTCCATCTGCTCCGTGGCGATGAGATTCAAATGAGGAAAGAAGGGTCGAAAGAGTAGATTTTTGCATAGATAGAATGCTTACGAATAATCTTTCATCGATTATACAGAAAAAGTCAGAATCGCAAAATATCTTTACAGAAATGTATGTTTTTTGTGAAAGATTGAAAAACTATCTCTTACCAACCAACTCCATCCTCATTCAGCAAAAAAGGAGCGGAGTTTTTGGCTTTGGGGGAGGGGTGTGTAGAGGGATACTGAAGAGGTGATTTATTATAGATTATTTTTCGGAAAACATCTCCATAATCCCCGGGAAATTCTCATGAATGAGACTATCCCACCAGACAGTCTCATGTTGTCAGACCACATCGTTTTTCCCGTACACGAGGAGTATCTCGCAGATACCGGTCGTATCATCCACAAAGGCAACATATCGATTTCCTGAGCTCTTTGGAGATTCTCGAGTACCGATTACTGCGAAATTCCCTTTGATAATATGTCGTCCATCGCAAGAATGTATAATTTCAGCCTTATCAGTTTCTCTGAGTCCATCGGCACGTTCGAGCATGAAACAAATCGTCTCAAGTGTCTTCGTCCACGAAGAGCCGGGGTATTTCTTTTGAAATCCTTTGATAAAGTGACGCTCGGCATAGCCAGTCACGACGACCTTGTATGTTTTCGTATCGATATTAATAGACATGATTCGGTTCTTCCTGGGTTATGAGTTCATAAGGAATCACCTCTCCGCGTTTACAGATCTGCCAAGGAAGTTGTCCGTGCGTAAAGTCTACGATATCTTTTGTAGACTTACCCTGCCACTTTCGGCAGATTTTTTCAATAAAGACAATCTCGTCGGGAGAGAGTCGATTTGTGGATGGGACATCTTCATTTTTGATCATCTGCGCAGATCCCTTGAATTCTATGCTAATCATCTGTGCCCCAAGAAGTTCATCGATTGCACGGAAATACATATCTGGTACCGGTCACTGTTCAAGACATCGGTATTGCAATCCTGTGAGCGAGATGAAGTGGTCATAGTACCAGGCAAAGTCGACCAGATAAGCTAGCTTCGCGAGCTTCGTCTTCGTGATCTTTCCGTCTGCATCGGCTCCGAATCGGATACAGTGTTCGAGGATCTGCTTGTATTTTTCCTCATCTATGACTTGGGCAGTTTCTGATTTCGTATCAAAAATAAGGGATTCGAGGGATATATCGAAAATCTGGGCGATACGATTAAGTTCGTCCACCGTCGGGGATCGATCGCCAGATTCGAGACGGATATAGGTAATCCGGCTCATGCCGAGTTTCTCGGACATAGCATCCTGAGAAATACCGCATTGTTCTCGTAAGGAACGAATAAGAGTGTGCATATAGTAGAGAGAAAGAAATGGATGCGCTAAATTGAATTGAGTTGAAAAGAATTGTAGATTGCGCTAATTTAAAAAAAGAAATATTTTTATTGCACGGATAGAATAATATTCATTTGTTATTAAAAGTCAATTATTTGATACATTTATATTAAATATATGTAAAGAAAAATATACAATATAATTTGTAATTATATATATTTTCAATATACTGTCATTCGCGAGTTATTTTTTTCAACAAAAAATGACCCATACTGATTATGAGTCATTTCAGATACAAAAGTATCTAACCTTTGACGAGGTGGCGAAATTGTATTCAAAATGCTCTCAAAATCAAACTTTATTTCTTAACCCCTCTGTTTTTATG
>JBAZVV010000002.1:31429-41097 GCA_041660685.1 Candidatus Altimarinota bacterium
AAGCTCATTTGACACCAGGAACTCCAGCTCCACGATCTGGTCAGTACCAACAGTTATGACCAAAAGGTGGTACAACAGGAAGACCAGAGGTAACGGCTGCACGATGAAAGCCATTACCTCCAACTCCTTATGTGTGAGGTACTTATGTCCTATTGGATCCCACTAGACACAAATAAGATAAAATTATCCCGCAAATCGTGGGATATATTTTTCTAAATCTTCTCCAATTTCAACTCCTTCAATTTCTTTTCTACTTCTTTCAAGATAAACTCGGTATAAAGTGAGGCTTTTTCGGCGGAGATATGGACGTTTACTCGGAGGAGGAAGAATATGAGGATTCCAGAGAGGAGTTTCACAACATCTTTTTTTTCTTTCCCGGTGAGGACATGGAGAAATCGTTCGGTCATAACGACGGAAGGGTCGAAACTGACGATGGTAAAAATATCCTCTATCCATTCATTGATACGTTTTCTGATGGCTGGATCGATAGTTTCGTCGTCGAACTCGACGGGTGCTGAGAAAGCAGGAAGTATGAAAGTTCGGTGAGAATATTTCTGTGGATGAGACGATGATTCGAGTGTAATATCGGTTTTTTTTGATTCTCCGGATTGTGGATTGATAAGTCCATTATTCATATTTCCTATATAGTTATCTCGGATAATATCGGACGCGTGCTGGTGTACGAGAGAAAAAGCCCCGATGATGATATGAGAAGGTACACCATCATCAAAAAGTGGGAAAATATATGGAATCAGTATATCGTACTTTTCCGACGAAATAATCTCTCGTAGGCAGAGATGAAGATAATCATCATCTCGCTGAGCTTTTTTCTCATCTTTTCGGGTTCGTTGAATTCAGGCAATAGATTTCGCTGCTTTTTCTTTTGCCGCTTCTGATTGTTGTTCGGAACCACCTTCCGCTCCACCTTCATCACCGTCAAGATTATCGAGACCATCGAGTCACATAGAAATATAGGTTATATGTTTAAAAAGATTTTATTTTCTTGTTCCAACACGGTCGAAGCATTCGAAGTGTATAGTATCATCTCTAAATACCTCGTTCACTTTATAGAATCATCGTGTATAAAGAGTATTATTATCGACAAAATGTGTTGCTTCCAGTATGACGATACTTGCTTTTGGTCCAGATAAATCGCCATTTCCCCGGGTTTCGATGAGTGGTATTTCTCCAAGAAGCCAGTAATTCCGTTGATCTCGCTTCAAGAAAGGATAAATCTTCCCTGCTTTAAGATTCTCGGGAATACATTCCTCTATTTTTCGATTACCACTCTTGAATTCAGAAATATTTCTGAGTGCGAGATCGGGATTGAATTCTATTTGAATACCCATGAGTTTAATTTTTAGAATAGAGAGGAAATTTCACGCAAAGATTTTTCACTTCTTGTTTAATCTTCTCAAGTTCATTCGCATCTTCTCGAGCATTGAGTGTTCGGATGATGATATTTCCAAGGATTTCCATCTCAGAAGTTCCCATACCACGAGTGGTGATAGCAGGGGTTCCGATACGGATTCCTGAGGGATCAAGAGGTTTTCGAGGATCGAAAGGAATCATATTTTTATTGGTACTAATTCCCACTTCCTCGAGTGCGTGTTCTGCTTCTTTTCCGGTTACTCCGAAGCTTCCGAAGACATCGAGGAGGACGAGGTGATTACTGGTTCCTCCAGATATTACTCGAAGTCCCTGAGATGCGAGATTTGCAGCAAGAGTTTGTGCGTTTTCGACTACTTGTTTCGCGTAAGTATGAAATGATGGATCGAGTGCTTCCTTGAAGGCAACGGCTTTTGCAGCGATGAGGTTCTCATGAGGGCCACCCTGAACTCCTGGGAATACCGCACGAGCAAGAGCTGGTCCGAGATTTTCTTTCGACATGATAATCGCCCCTCGTGGTCAGCGGAGTGTCTTGTGTGTCGTAGTGGTTACAACATCACAGTACGGAACAGGATTAGTGAGAACTTTTCCAGCGACGAGTCCAGCGATATGGGAAATATCTGCCATCAGATACGCACCCACTTTGTCGGCGATGTCTCGAAATCGTTTCCAGTCGAGATCCCTTGAATATGCGGAAAACCCAGCGATAATCATGCGAGGTTTTGATTCGATGGCGATTTTTTCGACCTCGTCCATGTCGATGGTTTCAGTCGTCTTGTCTACCCCGTAGGAGACGATTTTATACAAGAGTCCAGAAAAATTGAGTGGATGTCCATGGGAAAGATGCCCTCCCTGATCGAGACTCATCCCGAGAACTGTATCTCCGGGATTTAAAAGTCCAAGATATACTGCGAGATTTGCTGGAGAACCAGAAAGTGGTTGAACATTGATGTATTCTGCACCGAAGAGTTCTCGAGCTCGCTCGATAGCGAGATTCTCGACTACATCGATATTGGTCTGTCCTGCATAGTAGCGCTTCCCTGGATATCCTTCCGAGTACTTATTCATAAGCACACTTCCCGCTGCTTCCATAACTGCTTTGGAGGCATAGTTTTCAGAAGCAATCAGTTCGAGTTCGTACTCTTGGCGAGTCGTTTCTGACTGAATAGATGCAAAGATTTCTGGATCTTGCTGTTGAAGTTGAGAAGGCATAGATTTTTATGGGTGAAAATATAATATGGCTTGAAGTATAGGAAAAGTTGGGTTTTTTACAAGGGAAATGTTGATAATCTTGGTTTGTTTGAATTCTAATATATTATTATATAATGAAAAAGCACTCTGGAGAGTGCTTTTCTGTTTAGGAAAATTCAATGAGCAGGCCCACTGAACTTCTCTGCGTAAACTACTTTCCACCCATCACGCAGCTCAACATCACGCATTGTATGCTGAACCGACAGTTTTAGGGCGAGTAATGACCAGAACACATCTGACAATAACTTGTACTGGTGTTTTCTCAAAAGTAACTCTGTCAGAAATATTTTCTTTTTCTGCTCTGATACACAGAGGGAGTTAAAACTTACAGATGCATTCTTCTACAGTTGCCCAAAAGATTGCATAACCAAGTAGAGTTCTCTCAATTCATTGGGAACCTCCCCGATGATTATATCATCTTCTATCTGATTACTGCCTTTCTTTTGAATTGGAGAGCTCGGAGGTTTCTGGATTGGTAATTCCCCCGCCAATTTTTGTGCTTCATCAAAAATAGATTGAAGCTCTTTCTCTAACATCAATGTAACGATATTTGCGTTCATTTGTTGTTCCTTCCTTTCAGTATTTGTTTGAATTAGTATTTGAACTCAGCTTTCTTGAGTTATATATACAATATGGATTGTAGAAGATAAATCAATTTTTCTTACTTCTTCAACTCTATGCTTCCTGTTCCAGAAAGTTCTTTTTCGTCGATAATCACTCGTATTTCTGAATGAGATTTCTCGACATCGAGTATATTTCCGTGAAGATGAAGATTTACTTGTAGCGAAGTCTTGATATTTTCCATCTCTTGTGATGAGATACTTTTCCCGAAATAGTACCCGACAAAAAAACTGGAAGTAATACAGAAGAGGGTGACGAGAAGAAGAGTGAGTTTGTTCATAATTTATATATTATATACAAGTAAATATTTCTCCTTTTCATTATATATTTGTTTAAATCATATGGATATATAATACTTTCTCAATCCCTGTCCTAAACATGTGAGAAAATAATTATTTTTACCTCCTCTTAGGATCTTCAATAAAAAGTCTTTTCAATAGAGATTTCATCTATGTTCATCTGATATGAAGAAATATGATATTTTTATAAATCATTCGTTATTTAATTTGTTTATAAACTCATTTCATTTAGTTTCATTGAAGTGATCGGGGTTATATCAGAGACATAATCATCAAATAAGTTTTCAATCTAGGTAAAATCATTTGAGTTTCATTCATTTTCAATATTCTTTAAATTCAATATTAAAAATATCTCTCCAGATAATGGGTAAAATCTCTGAGAAAATTTTATAATTTATATCTAATATCTCATTCATTATGATTTCTTAGAAAGTACGTGATTTTCTTTATATAGAAATAAGGATTTATATCTGATCCTTGGTTGCGATATAAGTATTTTCCATAAGCATTGCGACGGTCATGGGTCCAACTCCACCGGGAACGGGGGTTATGAGACAAGTAGGTTCGAGATTCGCGAAATCGGCATCTCCAAGGATTTTCCCATCCACAAGAGTGAATCCAACATCGATAATAGTTACTCAGGGGCGAACCATTTCCTTTTTCAGAAGCCCCGGACTTCCAGCGGCAACGATGATGATATCAGCATTCTTGGTAAATTCTCCTATATTTTTCGTCTCTTTATTGCATACTGTAACAGTTCCTCCCGCATTCATCAGGAGGAGGGAAAGTGGTTTCCCGACGATATTACTCTTCCCAATCACGACGATATTTTGACCATCTATTTGTATATTTTCAGTCTCCAAAAGTCTCATAATTCCTTTGGGAGTACAAGAAATGAGATCAGTAGTTCCGAGAAAAAGTTTCCCAATGTTTTGACTCGTGAAGCCATCGACATCTTTCTGTGGATCAATCGCCTCGATAATCTTATTCGCCTCGATATGTTTTGGGAGAGGAAGCTGTACGATGAGCCCATGGATAGAGGAATCCGTGTTTATTTCCTGAATAAGGGTAATGAGTTCCTTTTCTGTTGTATCGACACCAAGTTGACGAAGTTCGAAATCGATTCCAGTTAGGAGTGCTGATCGCTCCTTTTGTTTGATGTATGAAAGACTTGCAGGATTTTCTCCAACCAAAATCACACAGAGTTTCGGTTTTTTAGAAAGTTTCTCGATTTTATCTTTTAATTCGAGAAGAAAAATATTTGCAATAGAGCGACCGTCGATAATCATGAATGTGTATTCAGGAAATAATATATACGAATAGTACCGATTTTTCTTAAAATACCAAGTTTTGTTATTGATTTTTTTCATTTTTCCATACAATTGGTTTCGAGAAGAAATGAGTTATTCGCTCGTAGATAGGTTTTTATTTCTTGTCCATATGAAGCCAGTTATTGTATTGGAATTTTCCAAGGCCATATGAACATCTAAATAAAAATCCTATCCTCTCGCAGATTAGTATTTAATATTATTTTTTAAATTTATCCTAATTATGGCAGCAAATGTTTTTATCACGAGTGACGCAAACTTTGAACGAGATATATCTGAAGGTGTGGTCCTTGTAGATTTCTGGGCAGAATGGTGTGGTCCTTGTCAGGTTATGATTCCACGACTGGGAGAATTGGCAGAAAAGATGGGAGAATCCGCAAAGATTATGAAGATGAATGTTGATGAAAATCCACAAACTCCTCAGAAATTCCGTATCATGAGTATCCCAACTATGATCGTTTTCAAGGATGGAAAACCCGTAGAACAACTCGTTGGAGTGAAAGGAGTAGATGATTTACAAGCAACTCTTAAGAAATATCTATAGAAATTTATCAATGCTTTTTTCGCTTAAAGAAAATACTACATACATCAACTCGGGAAATTCTTTTTCCCGAGCTTTTTTACTGGGAGAGAATTTCAAAGATGGGAAAAATCTCCTTGTATTTGATACACAAAAAGAAGCGGAAGCTTTTTCAAAAACTCTTTCTTTCATAACCAATATTTCAGTTTATTCGGTTTTTGATATTCCTCATATGATGGATTTTTTTCATCGGGGAAATGACTGGTTTATAACGACGAAAGAATTTTTTGAAGTGGCGATCAATTGGAAGTATCACATGGGAAAATATACTTTTCTCGTTGAGAGAAATATGGATATGTCTCCAGAAAAATGCATCACCAATCTGATCGATTTTGGATATACACATTCCGCATATCTTTCCAAATCAGGAACCTACAAGAAAGACGGGGATACTATTTCTATCCGACTTCTTTTCGAGGAAAAAGTCATAGCTCTGAGTTTTTTTGATACTATCATCGATGAGATTCTCGTATTTGATACTCACGGCCAATTTATCACCAAAAAAGAAGAAATATCTCTTCCGACACTCTGAGACAAACGAACACTTGTAGAAGTCGAAACACGAGAAATTTCTCTCAATATGGAACTCTATCCTTATCTCCAGGATACACAGATTATTTTTATAAATTTGGATTTCTGGGAATCACTTCAGCAGGTGGCGATACTTTGTCAAAAACATATTATCTTTGCAGGAAGTACTATAAATAGATTCATAGATATTGGCATAAAAGAGATGAAAGTTACATCTCTTCAAGAACTAGAAATACTTGTCAAAAAATTTGGCAATAGTGTCTATTTTTATACAAAACATACCAAAGCACTTCATAATTTTCTCGAGTATAATAATCTCACTTCAGGAAGTGTAAAAGAGGTAAATCTCGGGGGATTAGAGAGTTTCGTTATAGGCGACATATATTTTATCGCAGATGATATTCTCGGTGATATTTTTATCCGTAATCGAACGAAAAAAAGTATCGTAAAAAACCTTGATCTCCTTTTAGAGATTCGCCCCAATGATTATGTCGTTCATAGAGATCATGGAGTAGGAATCTTCCGAGAAATTGTCGAAAAAGATGTCGGAGGAAACAAGCGAGAATATATGCTCATCGAATATCGAGCAGATGATAAACTCTTTGTTCCACTTACCGAGATTCATCGTGTCAGTAAATATATCGGAAACGATGAACCGATTTTGACGAGACTTTCTGGAAATGAATGGAAAAAAACACTCGAAAAAACAAATCAAGATGTGGAGAAAATCGCTCGCGAACTTCTCGAAACTTATGCAAAACGGCGGATTTCTGAAGGGTTTTCATGTACTCGATTTCCCGAGCAAGAAAAACTTTGTCGCACAGATTTTCCCTATATACATACTATTGATCAACAAACGGCTATTTCTGAAATCCTCGCCGATATGGAATCAACCAATCCTATGGATCGACTTCTATCGGGAGATGTGGGATTTGGGAAAACAGAAGTGGCGATGAATGCAATATATCGTGCATTTCTCAATGGGAAACAATCTATCCTTATCTCTCCTTTGGTGGTTTTGGCATATGAACATATGGAATCACTTCAAAAACGTCTCTCTCACTTTGGAGTTCGTTTGGCGGTTCTGACACGATTTAGTACTCAAAAGGAAGCAACACATATTCTTTCTTGATTGAGTAATGGGACGGTAGATTGTGTGGTTGCAACACATCGGATTTTATCCGAAGGGATTTCTTTTAAAAATCTCGGACTTTTGATTATCGATGAGGAGCATAAGTTCGGGGTATTGGACAAAGAAAAGATTAATGCACTAAAATCCAATATAGATATACTTTCTCTCTCGGCAACTCCGATTCCACGAAGTCTGAATCTCGCACTTTCCTGAGTCAAGAAGATTTCTGTCCTTGCAACACCGCCTCCACTCAAAAAAGCTGTGACAACGATTGTTCTCAAATGGAACGAAATAGTTATCAAAGAAGCGGTGGAAAAAGAACTCGCTCGTGGCTGACAGGTGATATTTCTCCACAATAGAGTCGCTTCCATAGAATCGGTTCGCAAGCAACTTATAGGTATTCTTGGCAAGCATGTCAGAATAGCTGTTGCTCACGGGAGACTTGATGGGATGCAACTCGAAGATATTATTATCGATTTCAAAAATGAAAAGTATGACATTCTTCTGTCAACCACTGTCATAGAGAATGGGGTCAATTTTCTTAATGCCAATACGATTTTTATCGACGATGCTCCAAAATTTGGACTTGCTCAACTCCACCAACTTCGTGGACG
Organism: Candidatus Altimarinota bacterium; assembly: GCA_041660685.1. Classification (GTDB taxonomy): domain Bacteria; phylum Patescibacteriota; class Gracilibacteria; order BD1-5; family UBA2023; genus UBA1545. The sequence continues at coordinate 39,175 of JBAZVV010000002.1, forward strand.
TGTGGGACGAAAAGATCGAGAAGCAACGTGCTATCTCCTTTATCATACCGAGAATCTTGATTCTGATGGGAAGAAACGACTTTTAACTATCGTAAATAATGCCGAACTCGGAGCAGGTTTTGAGATAGCGCTTCGGGATTTGGAGATTCGTGGAGCGGGTGATGTTCTTGGTATCAAGCAATCAGGAAAGACTCATGATACCGGACTTTCTCTCTATTTTACTTTGCTTGAAGAAAAAATCGAGGAACTTCGAAGTGGAAAAATACTGAAGAAAAATGATTGTAAGATAGAACTCGATATTTCTTATTTTATCGACAATGATTTCTTCGATTCAGAACTCGATAAGATTCGATTTTTTCGAAATATCGAGTCGATTGAAACTCTCGAGGATTTGGAATATACACACAAAACATTTGAAGAAGCGAATGAAATACTTCCAGAATCTTTCCAGAATCTTTTTCTCCTCCTTCGGGCTCGGGTGATTTTTGGGAAATTTGGTATAGTTTCTCTTAAGAAAATCGGTTCAAGCTATGTTTTTGAGTTCGATTTCACTGTGGAGATACCGATGGTTCGGAAATTCCTTGAACTCGATACTACGGGTGATTTTGTTCTCATCAATATTCACAAAATCAAAGTAGATATCAAAGTATTCCATGGAGATAGGGATTTTCTTAAAACTATTCTTAAGAGAAGTATCTAAGATTCTTCAAAGAGAAACTTGCAATATCTATTTGTTGTATATAATATTTTTATATAGCCATCGCTTCTCTTGGTCTTTTAAACTCCATCCCTAAAACCTCTTCTTTCATGCATTTTACATATAAAGATTCCCTCAAATTTTCTTTCCATACTCTTCTTTTTTTCCTCCTTTTTCTCGGATATAATATAGTTTCTGGGCCGTATTTTGAAACAACTTTTGATAGTGCATCGATTACCAATCAGGAAGTTTCTATAAATCAAACATTGCCCGTCATTCAGGTTATCTCAGAGCCAAGTTCACCGCCAATTGTTAGGAGGAATATTCCGAAAAAATTGGTAAATAAAGAAGTACAAATAGATCCACTGACGATAGTCTTCAATCCTGATTATGTGGTGATTGATAATGTTCTCTTGAATCGTTTGAAATATGTAGTCTATTCCTCCTATTTTCAGTCAAAAGTAACTCCATTAAATCTGGTACTTGATACTGGGCGACAGGAACCTCGAGGGCAAGTTGTCGGAAATAAACTCATTCTTTCAACAACCATTTCCAATGACTCTGAACAACTCAAAGTTTTCGTACATGAACTCGGACACATTATTGATATTTTCTATCTCAAAAAAGGATTTTTTTCTGATCCATCGGATGTTTTCTATACCATCTCCTGGGAATCTTTTAATACCAAGAAAAAATGACAAAAAATCACTGATTTCGTTTCTGGATATGCTCTTTCCAATAAATATGAGGATTTCGCTGAATCGTTCGCATTTTATGTATTTCACAATGAAGATTTCATAACTCGAGCAAAAGTAAATCCTATTCTCCAGCAGAAATATAATTTTTTCACATCCTATGTTTTTGAAAAAGATGCCTTTATCGGAACATCTTTTGGGATTTCCCCTCTGAAGAGTTACAATTGGGACACGACAAAGATTCAAGTAGACACCAAAAAATATTTATACTATATTAAATAATTATTTCCTCCTTAACAAAACCTTCCTATGAATGATTTCTTCACAGATTTAGATACTGACCTGCAGGGTGTACAAAAAACATCATATATCCCTCAAAATCCTATAAAACAGGTACCAAAATTTATTCCTTCAACAAAAGAGAAGGAGATTTCTATAGTGAAACCAACGATGAAAAAACCAGAACACAGAGAATCACGAGAAAAAACAAGTACCATAGTTCAATCCCCTTCTTCTGTAGTTACGCCTCAT
>JBAZVV010000002.1:41107-46102 GCA_041660685.1 Candidatus Altimarinota bacterium
CATATAGCAGAGGTTCGGACGCAGATGATGGAAGCATGAGTAGTGGCGATAGTATTTAAAGCAGATGAAAAAACAAAGACATTGCTCGGTCATTTGAAGTTAGAAACTCGTGGTTTTGTATATCTGGATGAAGTTCGCGAAGTACACAAGATGGTCATAAAAAAAGCGCGTGCTTCTTATGAAGATACCATTAAAGACATTCCCGATATAGAAGAAAAAGATCTCATTAAGATTATTCGTCGTGATATGGAGCTTTTTCTGATATCCAAACTCAATAGAAACCCTCTGATCATTCCTATTATTATTTACGTGTAATAGAGACTAATTCTTCATTTCTTTTTGCAAAGCATAAAAAATCACTATCATCATTTGGAAAGAAGAATACTTAACTCATATATTCCTATGTTTTCAAAAGTTTTTTCAGTATCAGTCAATGGTCTCTCTGGAAATAAGATAGATGTAGAATTGGATGTAAGTAATGGTATGCCCGCATTTAATATCGTTGGACTTCCTGATACGGCAATACAGGAAAGCAAGGAGCGAGTTCGTAGTGCTCTCAAGAATTCTGGTTTTGCATTTCCATCCACACGCATTACCGTGAATCTCGCCCCTGCAGATATTCGCAAAAAGGGGCCGAGTTTTGACCTTCCAATAGCAATTGGCATTCTCTGTCGAGAGCATGATTTTCTTGAGGAATATATAGAACATAGTCTCTTTGTCGGAGAACTTGCTCTCGATGGAAAACTCCGAAGTGTTAGTGCTATCCTTCCATCAGTGATTTTCGCGAAAGAACAAGGCATAAAATATATGTTCCTCCCGATGGAAAATCTCGAAGAAGCTTCACTTATTCCCTGAGTACACCTTATAGGTGTGAATGATCTTGCTTCACTTATAGAAATACTTTCTGGAGTCAAGCCCCTTCCTCCTCATATGCCTATCGACCCAAAAGTATATATAGAAAAATATCAGGAAGATTCTCTTATTACCGGATTTGAGCATATTATCGGACAGGAACACGCCAAAAGAGCTCTGATGATTTCTGCCGCTGGCGGACATAATATCCTCATGGAATGACCTCCAGGATCAGGAAAAACCATGCTTGCTAAAGCTCTTGCAACGATTCTTCCTGATATGGATTTCTCAGAAATAGTAGATGTCTCAAAAGTGTATTCTGTTGCCTGACTGCTCTCAAAAGATAAACCACTCGTATTTACTCGTCCGTTTCGGAAAGTGCATCATACAGCCAGTGGAGTAAGTATCATCGGAGGAGGTCGGGATAGTCGTCCGGGTGAAATTAGCCTTGCTCACAAAGGAGTGCTTTTTCTCGATGAATTTCTGGAATTTGATGTGAAGCTTCTTGAGATGCTCCGACAACCACTTGAAGATGGGGAAATCACTATTAACCGAGTAAATGCGAGTTATACTTATCCGGCAAAATTCGTCCTCATAGGAGCGCTTAATCCGTGTCCATGTGGATTCCTCGGAGACAGGGAAAAACCTTGTATCTGTAGTGAAGGGCAGATAGAACGATACCGATCAAAACTCTCTGGTCCTATCTTGGATCGTATAGATCTCTTTATCCGTGTTCCTCGTATAAAAGTAGAAGACTTTGCAGAACACAAGAAAAAACCACGAACTTCCGCTGAGCTCAAAATTCAAATCGAACAAGCCCGAACTTTCGGGAAAACTCGATTTTCTGGAACCAAGAAAACCTATAATGCTGAGATGACCAATGAAGATGTAGAAAAATATTGCACTCTCGGAAAAGAAGAGGATGTCTTCATAAAAAATGCTATGGAGAAACTCCAGCTCTCCACTCGAATCTATTTCCGTATCCTCAAACTTGCTCGAACGATTGCCGACCTCGAAGGTTCAGAAAACATAAAACTTCCACATTTAGCGGAAGCATTGAGTTATAGGAAAATATAATAAAAATTCCTCTGAGATATCCCAGAGGAATTTTCTATTTCTTCAGTCTTTTTAATGCTTCCAGTCAATTTCTTTCAGTGCTTATGGCTTTATGACGAGCAAGTTGTTCTGATGTTAGTGATGCCATTACTGCATCGTATGATTTCCAAAAATCTTCGCGTGTTGCTTCAGCATCTGCAAGTATCATTTCATTCATAGTTAGTCAACTAATATCACTAACTTTTCATTCTACTAATGTATTTCCCATAAAAATTATTTTTAAATCAGAAATACTTATATTTTCTTCAATTGGTACATATTACGTCCGACACGTTCTATCTGTTGTTTGTTTTGAAGATTCATATAGATAGTACTTGTTTTCACCTGTCGAGTCTTGAGAACTCGTGCGATGATATCTTCTGTAGAAAGTGGAGTTTTTGCCTTGGCGAAGATATCCATAATAACATCGAGAACTGTTCCTGGTTTATATCCCCATTCTTTGAGAACATAGATACCTCGTCCGATGAGAACGAATTCATTATTTCGAATCAGTTCATTGTGAATAGTTGCTACTTTTACTGGTTCTCCGAAGTAATCAGAGATTTTATTGGCAAGTTCTACGAAGTGAATGGGATTTTTTTCTTTCTTGAAAACATAGATAGCCTTATCCTTAAGAGTAGAAGGATTCAAAATCTTCCACTTAGTAAGTCCAATATACTTTTCTTCTCCTTTCACGAGTTCATCGAAGATATCGAGAACAGAATTTATCAAACAAACATCGATTTTCCCAAAAGTAGGAGCAAGATTTGCTTTGATAATCTCATAGAGAGCCGTAGTTTCCATGATATCGCCTTTCTTTTTGAGGATTATCATCGCTTCTTTGAAGATGGCACTGATGAGTTTCTTTTGAATATTTGGAGCGTGGAAGTAGGTTTGTGTTCCAATCTGTGGTTTACTTTTTTGGATTTCAAAATCGGATTGTACGATAACCTCGAGAATACCAGCATTAAGATTTTTTTCAATACTCATTTCTTGAATAAGTGCCATAACAAGCTTATCCTTCGTCATAAGACCTCCAGAGAGTGCGATAAGTTTCTCAGCGATTTCTTGTATAGCTACAAGAGCACTAGAACGAACAATGCGTCCGATTTTTTTAATACCAACATCTTCGATCTGACGAACGCGTTCTCGAGTTATTCCATATGTATTACCAATGGATTGGAGAGTTTCTTTTTCTCCTCCAAGTCCGATACGACGAGTAATAACAGACTGTTCTTTGTCAGTGAGGCCTCCAAGAATAGAAAGAAAACTGTCCTGGATCTGCTTGGTATTGAGTGTTGCTACCATACTTTTTAGGAAAATAGTAAATAGAATTACTATCCTGTATAATTTTTTTTGTCAAAAAGTCAAGAAAAAAGAAAGAAATGTAGTGTTTTTCTTTCTTTGGCACATAAAAACCTCTATTTCTAGAGGTTTTTATAAATAGAAATTTTGATTATTCTTGAGGGATTTCTTCCTTCGGTTCTTCTATGATAAAATCTTTCAAAGGAGAATAGAAATCGAGGGATTTTACATCGATTTTGGTCATAAGATGATCGAGAAGTTTATCGAGCGGGATTTCTTCCTGAGTTCCATTTACCATATCCTTCAGCTGACATACTCCTTTCCGTGCCTCCATAATACCAACGATGGCAACATATTGAGCACCAAGGCGGTTTGCTTTTTTCATTTGTACCTTGAGAGATGGTGTTCCGAGAGAAATCAAAGAATTCAGTCCACGATTACGAGCATCCATTTCCAGAGGAAGTACGAGTTTCGTTGCCTCTTCTCCGAGTTGGATGAAGTAGACATGTGTTTTATCCTTATTTTTCAATTTCACACCATGATCCATAATCGTTTCTATGAGACGTTCTGCACCCATTCCAAATCCTACTCCTGGAATAGCATTTTTGTGTCCAATAGATTTAGAAAGTCCGTCATATCGACCTCCGCCACCGAAGGCATTTTGTGTACGTTCGCTTCCATCTACCCATTCCCAAACAGTGTGACAATAGTAGTCAAATCCTCGCACGAGAAGTGGATCTTCTTCGTAAGCCACACCAAGTATATCGAGATAAGTTTTTACTTTTTCATAGTACTCTTTGGAGTCTTTTTTGAGAAAATCAGTAATCTTTGGTGCAACTTTGAGAAGTTCTCGTGTATCCTCATTTTTAGAATCGAGAAGGCGCAGAGGATTTGTTGTGAGTCTGAAAAGGTCTGTATCATCGAGCAAGTGTTTTTTATTTTCAAAAAATCCAGCAAGCTCTTGAATGTATTTCTCTCGCTCCTTGGGAGTTGCGAGCGTATTGAGCTTCAATTTATATTGACCTTTAAGACCGATACCATCGAGGATAGAGCATCCAATCTGGATACTTTTCGCATCAATCACTGGATCTACTTCTCCGATAATTTCTGCACCAACTTGGTGATGTTGACGGTATCGTCCTTTCTGAGGGCGATCGTATCGAAAATGCGGTTCGATATAGTAGAGATATACGGGTTGTGGTTCTTCGAGAAGGTGCTCAAGATAGGCACGCATAACTCCCGCAGTAGATTCTGGTTTCAGGATAAGTTCTCGTTCTTTTCGATCGAGAAATGTATACATCTCCTTGGAAACGATATCGGAAGATTCTCCAGCAGAACGGACGATAAGCTCCTTATGTTCTACGATCGGTGTAGAAATACGGGTAAATCCATTTTTACGAAACTCATGTCTGGCTACTTTCTTGATGAAAGTAAAATATCTCTGGTATTCACCATAGATATCTTGCATACCACGAACACGGAGAGGGGGAGTTGTAGGGGTAGGTGTTTTTATTGGTTCATTCATAATATGTAGAAATTAGAGACTAGAGATTAAAATATCGGTATTCATACTAAAGAGGTGAAAATATCCCACTGAAGGGATACTATCAAATAATGAGAAGAAAGGCAAGTTTTATACGATATAAGTCTGATAAACATTTATCGCTCCATTTTTATCCTCATATTTCTCAACGGTTGTTTGAATATGGCCTCGAAGAAAGTCAGTAAGACTCTGTCCTTTTT
>JBAZVV010000003.1:0-8542 GCA_041660685.1 Candidatus Altimarinota bacterium
TACTCCTGATTCACCCTCGTAGAACTCATAGTAGTAATAACCATCCTTGTTATTCTTTGAACCATAGCTTTCCTCAATCTCTGATGATTTCAATCTAACGCCAGAGATAGTAGAAGAGTATCGGATATGAGCAACATAAGTACAGCTCTGTATATAGCTATAGTTACCCAAGGAAATGCTCCTATTCCATCTAATCCTATCAGTTATACTGGAGGTTCAGTAACTCTCCAAGTAGGAACTATAACAAGTACTACCGTACCAAGAATGAACGGAGATTTCAGTGATCCTCTCACCAAGACTCCCTATAATTATTCTATCTTCAATAGTAGTAGATATTACCAGATTGGTATAGATTTTGAGAATAGTCTTTCTTATAATACAAATCCTCATTCTCCTCTCGCCCTTTGGGAGAGAGGTTGGGAGTGAGGCTCCCCGAAGGGCAGTACTCCGGAGTGGCTTATAGAAACAGTCTATGCAGCAACTTCTACGAGTCCTACATTTTCTAAACTTTCTGGAAGCTACACCTTTGATCCTTCTCTCCCTTCTCTCTTCCCAATACCTGGAACTACTAACTCTGCTTCTGGAGGTATCTTCTCTCCCGATGCTTGTTTCGTCATGAATAATGTTTCTACTAATACTTTTAGTTCTACTTCTACTGGATGTATAGCAAAGAAAAGTATGAGTTTGGGGAGTTTAGATAGTAGTTTGGTGGGGTATTGGGATATGGAGACTCTTACTGGTGGATTATTGAAGGATCTGAGTGGGAATGGGAATGATGGAGTGTTTAGTGGAACAGTTTTACCAACGAGTACGGGAGGATATCTTGGGAAAGGATATTATTTTAGCGGGAGTGGTATTATAGAATCAGTTCAAGCAATAGATTATCATGCAAGTAAAGAATTAACTATAGAAGCGATATATCAAGTAACTAATACTTCGAGCATGACAGGTTGGATAAATGCAGGGCAAATTATAGCAGAATCTTCTGATAATTGGAATAGTAATACAGGAAGTTATATTATAACTGATTTTGATCAAAGTAATAGACTTTTCACAAGTTATAAAGTTAACTGAGGTATAAAACCTGTTATATATCCTTCTTGGTGAAAATATTTTCTAACCAGATCAACTCAACCGTCCAAGTCTGGTTGGAAGATACTCGCTCTGAAATTACAGCAAAAAGATGGCTGAACAGAAGCAAAACTTTTTTTGAATGGAGTAGAACAAAATGATAGCATGGATAGTGCAGGTAATATTTTGAAAACACTTGATCCAACAGCTCGAAATGTTATCGAGAATTATAATTTCTATATTGGGAATAGAAAAAATTATGCAGGATATCCAAATAGACTTGGATTTCTTGGAATTATAGATGATATAAAAGTATATACTCGCGCCATCTCCGACGATGAAATCAAACAACATGCGAAAATAGCAGGATTTTAGAAAATTTTCCTTATATATTATTCCTATCTTACTATGTTTTTTCTTGTTAAAAATATTCTTACAGTTTTCATGATTATTGTAATGATTCTATCCCCCTTCTCATCTTTTGCCGCAATAGGAAATACCAATGTTTCTATAAATGATGGTGTACTCAGTGCAAATATAACATCTGCTTCTGATTGGGGTGCTGGATATTGTAGGAATATTGATATCCTCAATTCTGGATCTAGCACGATTTCTTGGGCGATTTCTTTCGATCTCAATGCACCGATGGCAAGTGCTTGGAATGGGAAATTCCTACAGTCTGGCACACGATATTCTGTGACTCCGAAATCTTGGAATCAATCGATCAATCCTGGGGCGAAAATCTCTCTGGGTTTTTGTGCAAATAGTACGGAACGTGATACAAATTGGACCATTCAACAGAAGGCGGTATCTATTTCATCTCCCGCCTCCATATCGGGAAATTGTGGAACCGATAATGGGAAAATACTTTCTAGTGCACCAACAAATCTCTGTACTACAGGAATTGCTTCAAATATTACAGGTCAAGGACCTTGGGATTGGATATGTCAGGGACAAAATGGCGGAACAAATATAAATTGTCGAGCAGATAAAGCCGTATCAACTTCTGCAACTTCTTCTGTTATAAATCCTATCCCCACAACCACCGCATCGGGAATTCTTATTTTTACTGTCGATGCGAATAAGAATCGTACACCCATCAGCCCGTATATTTATGGGCGTAATTTTTGAGAAGGAAATGCAGAAAATCTGGCAGCTATTCGTCTCGGGGGAAACCGACTCACTGGATATAACTGGGAAAATAATGCCTCAAATGCGGGATCAGATTGGAATCAATCGAGCGATAGCTATCTCGGAGCAACCAATACTCCAGGACAGACATTTACTGATTTCCATGACAAAAATCAAGCTATGGGCGCATCGTATTCTCTTGTCACACTTCAAATGGCAGGATATGTTGCACGAGATAAGAATGGTTCTGTGTGAGCCAATGAAGTTGCTCCATCCAATCGATGGGATGATGTTATTTTCACGAAAAATAGTCCTTTTTCACTCATTCCCAATCTCACGGATGGACATGTATATATGGATGAGCTCGTGAATTTTCTCGTACAAAAATATGGAAAAGCAAGTTCTCCAACAGGGATTAAGGGATATAGTCTCGATAATGAGCCAGCACTTTGGCCCACGACCCATCCATTGCTTCATCCTGCAAAACCAACTATTAAAGAGATGATGGACAAAAGCATCGCACTTTCGACCGCTGTAAAAAACGTTGATAGTACGGCAGAAATTTTTGGTCCAGTAACGTATGGATTTGCAGAAAATTATCATTTTCAAGATGCGACAGATTGGTCGCAATATAGTCAATATAATACGTATATCAATGCGTATCTTGCGAATATGAAACCGGCGAGTGATTCTGCGAACAAACGACTTTTGGATGTTCTTGATACGCACTGGTATCCAGAAGTACAAGGAACTACTATTGCTGGTGGGAAAGTGAGAATCACAGAAGATAATGCTGATCCGGGAGTTGCTTATGCTCGAATGCAGGCTCCTCGCTCACTCTGGGATCCAACCTATCAAGAAGATAGTTGGATTGGACAATGGTTTGCGAGCACGGCATTTCCTCTTCTTCCCAAGCTTCAAAGTTCCATAGACCGATACTATCCAGGAACGAAGATGGCATTTACCGAGTTTGATTATGGAGGGAAAAATCATATTTCCGGCGGTATAGCTGCTGCCGATGTTCTCGGAATTTTTGGGAAATACGGAGTGTATTTTTCTTCTCGCTGGGGTGATATGACGGGTTATATCTCTACAGCTTATAAACTTTATCGTAATTATGATGGAGTGAAAAGTACTTTTGGAGATACTGAAATCGATGCAACGAATCCCGATAGTGATAATATATCCATCTATGCTTCGGATGAATGAAATACTGGAAAAATTCACATTATCCTCATTAATAAGAAAAGTGAGGGAACGACTGCTCATATAAATCTTGCGAATATTCGTGCAAGTCAGGCAGGCATTTATGGATTTGATAGTACTAACCAAGATGTACGTAAGTTTGGAACAGTGAATATTGCAAATAATTCTTTTGAATACGTTCTCCCTGCTACTTCTGTTGTGCACATCGTTTTACAGAGCTCCTCTTCTGGTATTGCTAGTACACCAGTATCTTCCAATACGACCGCGACAGGAGTGACTTCTGGAACAAATACCTCATCTTCTTCTAATGCCACAATTCCAGTAATCTCAACTCCTTCCGTAACTTCCCCTGTTTCTTCAAATAGCACTAATTCAATATCATCCAATATTTCTGGAGGAAGTTCTTCTTCGACAGGTGTAGGAGATATTGATGTAAATGCGATTATAAACAACATCGATTGAATCGGAACATGAATTCCTCAGGCAAAAACGCTGCATTTTATTGATATCGCCAATTCTTTCGCACGCGATGATATCGAATCTCTGGCAGATAGTGGTGTCATCGGTGGATATGGCGATAAAACATTTCGCCCCGACAATCCTATTACCCGCGCAGAATTTCTCAAAATAACCTTGAAAGGATTGAATGTGCCGATAAGCACTACGATTACGCATAGTATGTTTCAGGATGTTATAACTTCCTGGCAAATACCTATTGTCGCAAGAGCTGCACAACTTGGTATCATCAATTCAGATATTTCTTTCTTCCGGCCCAATGATTTGATTACTCGGGCAGAGGCAGTAAAAATTCTCATAAAAACTGCGAATATCCCTAGTGTTCTTGGAAATTCTCAGTTTGTAGATATCACATCAGGACATACTTGGGCAATTCCTTTTATTAATGCTGCTTCGGCACTCCATATCGTACAAGGACAGAATGGATATTTCCGTCCAGGAGATTCTATTACTCGGGCAGAAACAGCCAAAATTGTACATCTGACTCAATCGTTCAAATAGGTGAAAACTTGCGTACAACTATATAAAAATACTGAACAAAAAATCTCAGTTCATTGAACTGAGATTTTTAATTGGTTTTCTTTTGGTTGCGGAGGTACGAATCGAACGTACGACCTCAAGGTTATGAGCCTTGCGAGCTACCACTGCTCTACTCCGCGATATATTTCCATAACAGAAAGTACACGCAGTATATGGATTTCGTAATTAAAGCAAATTATTTTTCTTCCATTCTTCGATTTTCTTATGATTTCCAGAGGTAAGTTCCTCGGGTACTGATAGTCCTTGAAACACTTCCGGGCGCGTATAGTGAGGATATTCCTTTTGCCCATTCAATGCTTTGCTGTACGATTCTTCTTGGAGTGATTCTGGACTAATAACTCCCGGAATGAGACGAACTATTCCATCGATGAAAACGAGTGAAGAAAGTTCTCCAGAAGAAAGAACATATTCTCCGATGGAAATTTCTTCTACGTTGAATAGCTCAATAATTCGCTGGTCAATTCCTTCATAATGTCCACAAATGATAATCAAATCTTTTTCCTCCCTCTGAGAAAAGTTTTCTAAAAGTTCTTGATTTAGAAGCTTCCCACGGGGAGTGAGGAATACTTTATGAATCTGTTTTCATTCTCTCTCCTCAATCTCCGTTATGAGATTATAGAGCGGTTCGGGGGCGAGAATAGTTCCAGGAAAACCACCGTACGGACGACTATCGGAGCGACGGGTATTTTTCACCGAATAATCCGCGAGATTATAGAGATGAAAATTTACAAAACCCCCTTCTTGAGCACGACCCATTATACTCGTTTCGAGATAAGGACGGAGAGCTTCTGGGAAGAGGGTTATTGTGTGAATATGCATAAGAAGTCTGTAAAGTCAGATTGGAGGTATAAAAAGTATCTGGGTGGTATTATAAATATTTGACTTTATGAACTCGAGAAACCTTGGACTTTGTGGATTATTTAATACTTTTAATTTCTACATCAAATTTCAGAGTTTTTCCCCCAAGTTCATGGGTATTTGGAACTCCGATAGTAATGTTCTCTTTTGTAACTTTCATAATCTTCATCTTACCTCCGTTTGGCATAGATCATTCCATTCCTTCTTTGATTTTCTTTCCATAGAATGGATTTGCTTTATTGATAATACTAAGAGTGATTTCTTTGTCAGTTATTTTCTTAATAGTAACAGTATTTCCTTCGGATGTAATTTTTAATCCCACCTTTATTTTCTTTCCATAGAATGGATTTTGTGTATTCTCAATATCGAGTGTTACATTACCATCCTCAATTTTTGTAATTTTTGCTTTAGTAGTCCCTGCTTCTATCGTTTCTCCAACTTTTATCCCTTCACCTTTTGCACCAAGAGCACTGAGTGCAACGGTTTGTGTAATGGTATCTTTGAAGTTTTCAGCTGGAACTGTTTCTGTAAATATATCTTGGAAGTACTTGACAGGAACTTCCTGTTCCTTGAAGGCTTCTCCATATGCATCAGCCGGAGCGATGGTGAGAATTTTCTTTTCTCCAAGTTTCATCCCTACTACTCCTGTATCAAATCCCTTAATCATCTGCCCTGCACCAACGGTGAAAGAAAGAGGTTTATAAGTTCGTCCAGAACTGTAATTCGCTGTCTTTTTTGCAAATTCCTCCAAAGAAGAATCAAATACTGTTCCGTCCTCCAAAGTTCCCACATAATCCACTTCGATAGTATCACCACTAGATACTATTTCTTTTTTGATAGTAGCACCAGTGGTTGTCTCTAGAGTCTGTTCTCCTGTAGCGGTTTTAGGAGTCTCGGCTGGAGAAGATGGTTTTGTATCGTAAAAACAAGAAGTAAAGAAAAGTGGAGTAATTACAAGTATTGCAAGAGTTTTTTTCATAGACTAAAAAGATAATAAATAATAATTAAAACGGCGTAATCCTATGGATTTTTATTTTTTTTGCAAACATAAAATTGCTTTTTCGAGTCCGAGTCGAAGAGCATCATCGGTATCGCCAATTCCTTCTCCTGTTTTTGTGCGTTTATCGAGAATTATGAGTTCAGAAAATAAATTCTGTATTCATGTGACATTTTTTATATTTTTCCGCATTTTTTCAAATGCGTAAGGATGAATTTTTAGTAAAGAGAGTACAGTATTTGGTTCATATCCCGAAGCAAGAAGCTTCGCTGCATAGAGAAAAGTTCGAAGTGTCGAGATAAGAGTGGTGAAAATTTGGTGAATATTATGTGTTTCTAAAATGTTAGTGAGTTCTTGATGAGCAAATGCACTATTAAGTATAAGAATCGCATCTGTTAGAGAAAAAATCGACGTTTCTATTGTCGGAATAATCACCGATTTTATGTCCGATTCTGTGATCCATCCATCTTGTTTATAAAGTGCCAATTTCCCTATTTCACTCTCTATACGATTGATATCAGATCCTGTATATTCCATAAATCGAGCAAGTGCTGTCACGTCGATATGAGGAAGTTTTTTACGAACATATTCACGCAGGGCATTTCCTTCGAGTTTCTCGTATTCCTTCAATGTAGCCGTACTTATGAGGTGCTTGTAGAGTGCTTTCCGTTTATCTGGTTCCGTCGAAACAAAGAGTACGATCGTCGTTTTAGGAATCTGATCCAAAGCAGCCAAAATCATCGCTTCCGGATCAGGAACCGTAGAAGTTGTATTAGTACTTTCATCATCTCATTTACTGGCACTAAAAGGAATATCTTCCAGAACAATGAGTCGTTTCTCTCCGAGAAAAACCGGAGTCAGAAGTTCCGATCCTATATTGGTTTTTGTAATACTTTCCTTATCGAGACGAGAGATATTATATTCTCCGTATTTTTTCGCGAAAATATCTATCCAAGCATCCAAATCTCGTCGGAGAAATATGTGATTGGAACCCGTGAAAAATACGATATTTGATTGTAGCATAAGAAAAGGTGATGAAGTTTTATTTCGTTGCATTATAGAGTGAGAAGATTTCAGAATCAGAGAGAGCTCGATTATATATACGAACTTCATCGATTTTTCCTTGCGAATACATAGGAGATACTCATCAGATATTTCGTGCACCAATCCAGAGATTATATGGAATATTTGACAGAGGCAACAAATTTGTCTGAGAATTTACCATGATACCATTTAAAAACATAGAAAAGACACCTCCTTCTTTCTTTACTACAATATATTGCCAAGTATTAAGAGAAACGGAATTCACAGGGGAATAAAAATCAATGACACTTGTAGACGCATTTCTTATCAGCCATCTCATTTGATTATTCGGTCATATTTCCAAGGAATTTACATCCATATTAGCATTCGTTTCTCCTTGATGAATAATTCACTCAAAACTATTGTTTGCTCTATTTGGATTTATCCAAACACTCATTGAAAAATTACCTGTGAAGTAAAAATTATCTGAATCAGAGATGTTTATATAATCATTAGTTCCATTAAAGTTTCTAGCTCAGCCGGTTCTCCCAATACTAGAAGTTGTACCATTCATTGTTCCATCATTTCTATTTCCACTCAAATCTTTCAATTTTCCATCTGTAGCCAGAGTACTCATATCCCAATATCAAACTAGTGAGTCATTGAGAATATCGCTCATATTAAAGCTTAATTTATCTAAGGAAGTAAGGAAATTTATTATTTCCACCTTCTTTAATATCACTCCTGTCCCACTCACACTATTATTTTTCCCAAACACTGCAGTATACCCACTATTCGTATTCACAACATCCACTCCCGTAAAACTACTTGCATTATACATTTCTTGTACTGGTTGATTCAGACTTCCTCCACTATTTCAAAGGAGTATTCCCAAACTATCTCACTGAGTACTCGGAAATCTCTTACTATAATCAGAAGTAGAGCTTGCGAAAGCTTCTGGAACGAGATAGCCCTCACTCCAACTCTCTCCCAGAGGGAGAGAGAGTAAAGAAAAAACACTCTTATTCCCTTCTCCTTCTGGGAGAAGGGCGAGGGATGAGGCTCCCCGAAGGGCAGTACTCTGGAGTGGCTGAAAACTTTCATAAGCTATTATATTCCCTCCATCTTCCAAGAAACTCATAGCTTGCATCTTGGTTTGAGATGCATTGGTAGAGTATGTGGTGTATATGGTAGAATCGA
>JBAZVV010000003.1:8552-39344 GCA_041660685.1 Candidatus Altimarinota bacterium
TGGTTCCGTGTTGTGAGAGGCGAGCAAGAGAACCTACTTGGTCTTTGGCGAATCATTGGTATCATATGAGAGTACCTGATGCTGTTATGTTTACTGAGTTCTCTGGAAGAGGATACTTTCATGATTTGATTTGTACTATATCTAATCACTTCTTGAGATTCGTAAGGTTCTCTATTCTATTAGCATCACGAGCAGAAGACTGAAATCATCAGAGATTAAGGAATGCTATGGTTCAAAGAATAACAAGGATGGTTATTACTACTATGAGTTCTACGAGGGTGAATCCGGAGTAGGATTTTTTGGTGGGGAGAGGTTGAGGAGTTTTTTGTGTGGTTTGCATAGAGAAGAAATATAAACATATCTAAAGTCGATTATTTTCCCTAATTATAAGAAAAATAAAAGAAACACAAGAAATATATAATTTATCGAGAAGTATGTATATTTTTTATTGTACAATTAAGATCCCCTTCTCTCATCGATAATACTTTTTGTGCATGGTATCGAGAATAATTAAATTCTTGCCAAGAATATTCTTTTTTCAATTTCCCAAGCATTCTACAGAATGGCACTTCCATGTCTTTTTTTGCTACTCCATCCAATGTTGCATAGGTTTTTATCATATTATCAACAGCATCTTCGGACCGATTACTGATATAATAAGAATCCATTTTAAGGGACCCCCGATAATTCTTCGTCGTATTGGATTCTGTGATAAATGATTCTGGATTGATAACATTACAGACGAGAAGAGCTATTCCACAAAGGGAAATGATACTAATGAGAAAATGTCATTCTTTCATAAAAAAAAGAATTTTATGGAGAATAATCAAAGATGCCAGTCAGAGCATGACGATACAAATATATCCATAGAATCGTATTTCCGTAAATCCATACATCGTTTCGTAGAGCCAAAGTCTTTGAAAAGCTGAGAGTAATATAATAAGAGTGAGGGAAATGATCAAAGACGAAAGTCATTTATAAATGCGTGAATTGGAAGGTTTTTTGTGCGCATAGAGATATTGGTCTATCTGCCAAAATAATACAAATACAATGAAAGCAATCGCTGCCAATTCTTGAAAGCCTTTTGTCGCATATTCCGCATAAGTATGTCATTGTGAGAGAATCATTTGCTCTCCACCAAAAAGGTAACTAATCTGGATAACAATGAATGTGAGAAATAAAAGTGATACGAGTCAAAGCATAACATATATCTCGATGTGTTTTTTGTCATCGATAACAATTTCAACATCTTCCTCTTTTTTCTGAAAAGTACGGATATTATAGGAAACGAAAGTAAAAATCCCCACAAAAACCACCGAGAAGAAAATAATATTTATAAGTCTCTCGCTTGCTTGTAATATATCGAGCAAATTAAAATTTAAGAGATCCCCTACAAATTTCTGAAAAACTAAATCTGCAGAAGAGAAAAGAAGAGTAAATACAAAAATCAGAGGAATCGCCATAAGAATTCCTTTAAGAATATGTATTTTTTGGTCCGTATCGCCGATCTTTATTCACAAACCTACCAGATTTTTCAACCAAATCCCGAGTCCCCCAATAGAGCCGAGAATTATTTTCCCAAACCCCTTCATATAATTATCCATCCTGATATCTTCAAATCTCTGTTTAACAAGAAGAAGGAGTAGGAGGAGAGAAGAAAAATACAGAGCAATAGTATTAAGAGAAGTAAGTATATCACTTACTCGTATCGCCTGAAAAAGTGAAAACACAAAAATAGTTACTCCTACGACGATCATATTTCTATTAATGATAATCTGAGAAATGCGGGAAATAATAAATATAGAAAGAAGAAAGAGAGATGTAAACAGAGGAACCGATATCCCCGCATCAAGTTGGTAAAATAAATAGTTATGTGTCATTCAGAGGGATATCCCTATCCCGAGAAGTGAAAGTAATTCTTTGAGAGAGAATATCGGTGTATATTTCTTCGCGGGGACAATTTCCGTGATAGCACCTTGGCAAAATGAACAAACCGTCAGTGCATCTTCTATGGATTTATGACAATGTGGACAGTTTTTCATAGGAGAAAAATTATGATGAATAAATACGATTTTATAAAGTATTTTCCATAAATCAATTCAAACAAATATTCTCTCCCGAATATTTTCCGTCTTTCTTTTGACTTTTGTCCCTTTTTTTGTAGCATACACGTCGATTATTTCCTATTTTAAAATCATATTTCTATGACCACTCACGCTGACGAAGTACAAACCCGTATCGAAAAAGTAGAGCGAATGAAAGCACTTGGAATCATCCCTTATGCTGCCTCTTTTGACAAGAAAAACATTATTTCCTCTCTCTCAAATTTTGATGCAAGTCAATTTCGAGCCATCGAAACAGTGATCGCTTCGCCGATCAATAATGTAAAAACTGCTGGTCGAGTTACTCTCTACCGAAGTTTCTGAAAGATTTCTTTTGCCAAAATCCAAGATGCCACTGGTGAGATTCAGATTATGTTTGCTCGGGAGAATTGTTCTATCGTGACGCATGAAGGTATAAAAACACAACTTTCCGAAGAGGTTTCGGCGTATAAATTTGTGGAAAAATTGGTAGACATGGGCGATTTCATAGGAGTTGAAGGAGAATTATTTTTGACTCATAAAGGTGAACTCACCATATTTGTTTCTGCCTTTACATTTCTTTCAAAAGCCATTCGTCCCCTTCCAGAAAAGTTTCATGGACTGAAAGACGAGGAAACTCTCTACCGACAACGCTATCTCGATCTCATTACGAACAATGAAACCTACAATCGTTTTCTTCTTCGTTCTCGATTTATCAAAGTGATGCGAGATTTTTATGAAGAAGAAGGTTTCATAGAACTCGAGACTCCCATCCTTGGAAATGCTGCATCAGGAGCTGCAGCAGCTCCATTTATCACCCATCACAATGATTATGATTTGGATGTATTTCTCCGAATCTCACCTGAAACGGCACTCAAGAAAGCAACTGTTGGTCGATTTGAACGAGTATTTGAAATCGCTCGAGATTTCCGAAATGAAGGATCTGATCCTTCGCATTTACAAGAATTTACAATGGTTGAACACTATGCTGCATACTGGAACTATGAAGACAATATGAAATTTATCGAACGAATGATCAATAGTCTCTTCGAACGTCTCCGATTAGAAAAAACAGTCAAAATCAAGGATCGAGATGGGAATATCCAAGATGTAAATTTCGGAGCGACTTGGGAACGAATCGATTATATGAAACGAATCCAAGAAGTAACAGGAATCGATATTGCTCAATATGGACCAGGTGATGAAGAAATTTTCCGAAAGATTTTGAAAGAACAAAATATCATTATAGAAGGGATGGAAAAGATGGGACTCACCACTCTCATCGATTACTTCTACAAAAAACTCGTTCGGCCAAAAATCGTCGGACCAGCTTTTCTCTACAATTATCCAAAATATATGCAACCTCTGGCTCGTTCTTCGGATGTATTTCCTGGAATCGTCGAGCAATTTCAGGTGGTCGTAAATGGATGGGAGATTATCAAATCGTATAGCGAACTTGTGGATCCAATCGATCAAAGAGCTCGATTTGAAGAACAAGCAAAAGCTGCAGCAGCAGGCGACGAAGAAGCCACTTCTGCCGACTATGACTTCGTCCTCGCTATGGAATATGCTATGCCTCCGCAATCGGGTCTCGGATTTGGAATTGATCGATTCTTAACGCTCATTATGGGACAGGAAAACCTTCGCGATGTTGTACTTTTCCCTCTCGTTAAACCGAAAAGTGAATAAAATAACATTTGAAAATTGTAAGATTTACACTAAAAATTCTGTTTTCTCCAAACTTTTTCTTCATCCCTATCCCCTTGCTTCTTATATATGGATAAAAAACAATTTTTTGAAAGTTTCATAACCTTTGATGGTTCTATACAGAGACTTGAAGCGTTTGAGAAGATTCAAGAAGTATTTACTGCTATACAATGAAATTTTTCAGATACTAGTTTGCAAAATAAATTCAAAGATATCACAAAAGAAATTCTCTTTAATACTTGGATGTTTGAACAGATTTGCAATGGTGCAACATCCAATAGCGAAAATGTTTGCACAGTCGTTTGACCACTTATCGTTATTTCTGTTTCAGAGGAAATCCTTTTTGTCAATAAAACCTACTGTCAACTTTGTGGACTTTCTGCTACTGACATTCAAAAGCAAGCAAAAGCAGGAACACTCTATAGTCATGTATATAATGAATCAGATGTAGATAAGGTAAATAAGTCCATAAATAAACTTCGTTCCGGGAGATGATATAAGCAAATGGAACTTGTTATGAAACACTCAGGGAAACGAATCGAGTGGAATTCGTACGGAGGCGTGGGAGAGTCGCTCGAAATCCGCTCTGGAAGGGAAATTTATACAGGAAACGATCAGACAAAGGAGCGAGAACGATTTTATCGCGGAGAGATTATGAATACTTTTAAACTCATTGAGAATCTTTATCATATCAGCATACACGATTCATTGTCTCCAGAGAATAGACAGAAACTTATTTGGATACAGGAATTCCTTGCTATGTTTGATTTTCTTTGGAACCATGGAGATCTCTTTATGGAGGTGATCAATATACCCATTTCTCCAGAAGGAAAATTTTCAGGATCTTACAATACGGTATATGCCCAATTTCTCAAGCGATCCTTCGAAAAACAAAAGAAAATAAAAGATATATTCTCTATCGTTCATGGGGAAAATATCGAGAATATTTTAAAAAAAAGAAATCACAAAGACACTCATGCCGTTACACTCAGTACTTTTCATGAACATAACAAATCTCCTATTGGAGATGTTTGTTGGCAATACGCTCTTTACCCATATGAAGCTATTTCTGAATACAAAACGATGTTTAGTCTCGGTTTTCTCGTTCATAAAATCCATAAGCACAATGTTTTTGTACGAATTTTCCGATATTTTTTCAAAAAACACCAAGCAGATATTTAATTTCTCATTTTCTATTTCATGCAATTCCTTCGTTCTCTTATCGCACTCGATTCTCCTATTCGCGTATTTTACCACTATCTCCGTGGAGTTATAGCTTTTTATCTCTATGGGAATCCTGCACGTGATATGATCGTTATAGGAGTAACTGGAAGTAAAGGAAAAACAACCGTTACAAATCTGATAGCTCGCTGACTCGAACATGCTGGAAAAAACGTTTTTATGTTCTCTACTGCCAATTATTCCATCAACGGGCAATGGTCAGATAATAACATCAAAATGACTTCTCCTTCTCCATTTGTCCTACAGAGTCTTTTGAAACAAGCAAAAGCCGCAGGTTGTGAATATGCGATTATCGAAACTTCGAGTCATTCTATTTTTTATAACAGAAACTATGGAATCGATTACGATGTGGCAGTTCTGACGAATATTTCCCAGGATCACCTTGATCTCCATCATACGATGGATAATTATGCCAAGACAAAGTTGGAGCTTTTCAAAAATCTCGTCACCTATCGACGAAAACCCTGAGTAAAAAAGATTGCAGTAGTCAATGTTGATTCCGACTATGCAAGTATGTTTCTACAGGAAACAACTCCTGATATTATGTACACGTATGGTATGACGCCAAATGCACAGATCTGCTCTCAAAATGTCCATTATCTCAAAGATGGAACAGAGTTTGAGATAAAAATGCCATCAAATACTCTTTCACTCACAACAAAACTTCGTGGAAATTTCAATGTGAGCAATATACTTGCAGCTGTGAGCGTACTCATCTCTCAGAAAGTAGATGTTTCTAGTATAGTTTCTGCGATAGAATCAGTAGAATCCATACCTGGACGATTAGAAGAAATCAAAAACAATCGTGGTCTCACGGTTTTTGTAGACTACGCTCATACAGAAGATAGTCTCAAAAATGTATTAGAAACTCTGAAACAAATGGACGGAATAGGACGAATTATCACTGTTTTTGGAGCGACAGGTGATCGAGACACGAGCAAACGACCGAAGATGTGACGAATTGTAGACAATCTCAGTGACGTAATTATCCTCACAGAAGATGATAATTACACGGAAAATAGCCTGAAAATCATCAAAGAAGTTTCCATGGGAATCAAACGAAAAGAAGGGGAATGATTTTGGATTATACCATCCAGAATGGATGCTATTCGTACTGCTCTCGTAATTGCAGAATCAGGAGATGTAGTACTTATCGCTGGTAAATGAGCAGAAAGTATTCAAGTAACCAATGCTGGAGCTATCGAGTGGGACGATCGAGTAGTTGTTCGGAAAATCCTCC
Organism: Candidatus Altimarinota bacterium; assembly: GCA_041660685.1. Taxonomy (GTDB): domain Bacteria; phylum Patescibacteriota; class Gracilibacteria; order BD1-5; family UBA2023; genus UBA1545. Next base: position 14,823 of record JBAZVV010000003.1, read on the forward strand.
AAGAGATTGATGAAAATGAGATGATGATGGGATAATCGTCTCATTTCGTAGATTCAAGGAAAGAAAGAACAAGAAGGCGACTATTTCCCTCATTTTTCTATCTCAGAAAAGAGTGCATTAATATCTTGCTCTATGTTTTGAAGTTCTGCATCTTGAATTTGATTCATTCCTGTTCCAGTGATATTTATACCAGAAGCACTTACAGAAACTTTTTCTGTATTATCTTTGATTAAAATAGCACCAGTACTATCTATCACAATACTTCCACTTTCTCCGAGTATCGAAACCCCTGAATTGGTCACCTGTACTCATCCTGTTGTATTATTGGGAATAATGTTTTCAGGAATATCCTTTTGAGGAGTAGGAGAAAAAGAGCAAGAAGTAAGAGTGAAAATAAAACAAGAAAGGAAAATATATTTCATAAGAAAGGTATATTTATAAATAAATTTCTTTTTAAGTGTATCTTTTCTATGAAAATATCAAGTTGATTTTAGAAGCAATAAGAATAATTTTTTGATTTATATAGAAAAAACGATATTCTCTCTCAAGAGAATCCTTATTCATCTTTCATAAAATATGCAAACAAAAAAAATTCTTCCTATTTTTCAAAAGATTGGAAATAAGAAAATGAATTCTTATCTTGGATTTACTCTTGTAGAACTGATAGTTGTCATAACTATCCTCGTAATACTCGGTACCATAGCTTTTTTGAACCTCTCTGGATTTCAGGGCTCTGCACGAGATGGAGATAGAATAACTACTCTCAAAAATATCGATTCCTGACTTTCTATCTTTCAAATAAAATCAGGTGCATATCCAGTGCCTGATGCAAATAGTTCTTGACTTGTTCTCACAGGAAATATCAATGGAATTGTTTATTCTTATCTGGGAACTATCGGGGATCGAAATGCTCGTATTATTAATATAAGTAAAAATCCTGTAGATCCTCTCTCGAGTGCGAGTTATCTCTATGGAATATCCAGTGATAAGAAATATTATCAGGTAGCAGCAACATTAGAAAATGCACAGGTATATAATACTTCACCCATCATACAAACTGTCTACGCGGATACTTCCTACCAAGCAAAGGTAAATGGAGACTATCCTGGATATTTTAAATTCAGTAGTGGATCAGAAGTATGGATGGTTAATGCTCCCAGTCTTATCTGGAATAATACAGGCTCTGTAAATCTCCTCTCTACAGGGACTTATTTCGTAGTAAACAAACAGGCGAATCTTCCCTATAAACTCGATACTCTTTCTACGATTCAAAACAAAGATGGGAATCAGATAATACAAGTAATCGCAGGAACGGGGGCAGTCACATTAACAGGAGTAAATATTACGAATATTACAACTGCCACGGGAGTATCGGGAATGTTTACAGGAGCTTTGCTCGCAAGTTTCGGTGGAAATCTCCCGGGTATTCAGACGATGATTCTCGGTATTGGAAATGGAAATGGAAATAGTGGGATTCTTTCACAAACAAATCCCACAAATCTTTCACTTTTACATGTAACTCGATCCAATACTTTTACTTTCTCATGGACAGCAGGAAGTGGAAATGGTGGAAGTTGTAAGCTTCAGTACTATAAAAATGCGACTACTTGGACAGATATTAGTGCAACGACCTATAATTGCGATACAACCTTATTGAATCAAAGTGTCACTCTTCCAACCGACGGATGGTATACGGGAAATTGGAATGGAGCACAGATACGAACGATACGAACGAGCGATAGCATAGCTCTTGGAACTTTCCCTCAAACACTCCTTTGTGCAGTAACTTCTGGTTCAGTGAGTTCCACTCCTAGTATAGATGAGGATTGTAATGGAGCTTGGGATAATAATACATATATTAATAATCCAGGATGGAGTACTATTATTGGTACGAGTGTAGTAAATGTATATTATTCCACTATTTCGACTGGTTGTGCTGGTTGGACTTGGTGAAATCAGACATTTCAGAATGTTAGTACTGTCACTATTGGTAATCCGACACAAATTACTACTAGTTGGCAAGTTGTTGGTAATTTTTGTGTCGGTAGTAGTTTTGGAGCCGCCCCCTCTTATTGGTCTCCTGTTTTAACAAATAATCTGATTTATCAGTAATTACTACTTTCTTTACAACTTTAGTAGTTATAAACTAATACCTATTCTTATAGGAAAGAGGAATTAAATTGTAAGAGATTTTTTGAAACCCTGATTTTCCCTATGGAAATGAAAGAAAATTAAAATAGTAAATCAAAAAAACTTTTGACTTTCCCTTCTTCCTCCCTATCCTCGGTCCTAAATTATCTCATCTCTCTTATTATCCATGAAAAATCTCGTCATCGTCGAATCTCCTGCCAAAGGAAAAACTATCGAGAAATTTCTCGGGAAGGATTTCATTGTCAAAGCTTCTTTTGGGCACATTCGTGATCTTGCCAAGAAAGACCTCGGTATCGATATCGAGAATAACTTCACTCCGACTTATATGATTTCGGACGAGAAGAAGAAAACAGTAACAGAACTCAAGAAATTGGTAAAAGAAGCAGAGAAAGTATGGATAGCAACCGATGAGGACCGCGAATGAGAAGCAATCGGATGGCACCTCTGCGAAGCACTTGGGATCGATGCAAAAACAGTTTCTCGTATCGTATTTCATGAGATTACCAAACCAGCGATAGAAGCCGCGATTGCAAATCCTCGCAATATTGATATGGACCTCGTCAATGCTCAACAAGCTCGTCGTATCCTTGATCGACTGGTGGGTTTCAAAGTTTCACCAGTTCTCTGGCAGAAGATTCGCACAGGACTCTCAGCAGGACGAGTGCAGTCTGTCGCAGTAAAATTGATCGTCGAACGAGAACGAGAAATACAGAACTTCAAACCCGAAGAAAGTTGGAAACTTCGAGTGGAAGCAGAAGCAAAAGGAGTCAAATTTGGAATTGATTTTGCTAAAATTTCTGGAAAAGCAAAGAAACTCAAGAACACCGAAGATATCCAGAAAATGCTTGCGACTCTTGGATTTTGAGTAGATTCTCTCGTAGAAAAAACCGATAAAAAAGGAAATAAATTCTACGAAGCAGAAACCTCTCTTGAATTCACGCTCGATGACGCAGACAAGAAAAACACAACGAGACTTCCAGGAGCACCCTTCACGACTTCTACTCTTCAACAAGAAGCATCTCGAAAACTTGGATTCTCCGTTTCTCAAACGATGACGGTTGCACAAGGACTCTATCAGAATGGGTTTATCACCTATATGCGAACCGATTCCGTCAATCTCTCGACACTTGCGATGGATGCTTGTCGAAGCTATATCGACTCGACTTTTGGGAAAGAATATTCCATAGCTGGAGGACGAAAATATAAAACGAAACAGGCTAACGCACAAGAAGCCCACGAAGCTATTCGTCCTGCTTATATCGACAAAACTCCTGACACTATCAATCTCGAATGAGGAGATCTTCGACTCTATCGACTCATCTGGGAGCGAACGGTTGCTTCTCAAATGCAGGAAGCAAAAATCGAGACAACTACTTTCACCTTTTCTCCAACTGTTTCTCCTGACCAAGAATGGATTTCCAAAGGAGAAGTCATAAAATTCCCAGGGTTTATGAAACTCTATGTTGAAGGAAATGATGATGAAGAAAGTGAAGAAGGAGCAGGACCTGCAACTCTTCCCGATATGAAAGTCGGAGAAATTGCTCTTGCAACAAAACTTCTCGGATCTCAAACATTTTCCCGACCACCTTCCCGTTTTACAGAAGCTATGCTCGTAAAGAAACTCGAATCCGAAGGAATTGGTCGTCCATCGACCTATGCACCAACTATTGGAACTATCGTCGAACGTGGATATGTCGAGAAAATCGATAAGAAACTCGCCCCGACCGATATTGCATTTACCGTAAATGATTTTCTCGAGACTCGATTTCCCGAGCTCATGGACTATAAATTCACAGCGAAAGTCGAGGAAGAATTCGATACAGTTGCAACGGGAGAGATGGAATGGACAGAAATGCTCGGAGTATTTTATACAAAATTTAGTACTTATTTGATAGCTGCTATGGAAGAAAAAGGAAAAGTTCAGGAAAAAGTCGGAAAAGCCTGTCCAAAATGTGAATCAGAACTTGTGTATAAATTCTCCAAGAATGGACGATTTATCGGATGTTCCAACTATCCAACTTGTGACTATCTCGAAAATATCGTCGTTGCCGGACAAGAGGAACAACTTGCCGAACTTCGAGCAGAATACGAAGGAAAAGAGTGTCCAGCAGGAGGAACGATTGTCGTGAAAACTGGTCGATTCGGACCATTCCTTGCAAGTTCTCTCTACCCAGAAATTAAATGGATTGGGAAAATCCCAGACAAGAAACTTGCTGGACTCGAAGAAAAACACGGAGGAGGAACTTGTGATAAATGTGGTGAAGGAATTATGCATGTCAAGAACTCCAAACGTGGACCATTCCTCGCTTGTTCTGCCTATCCAGAATGTAAGAATGCTAAGAATCTCCCAAAAGAAGAACCGGGAGAAGAAGGATAAAATAAAATAATTAAAAATAGCTCTCAAATATTTGAGAGCTATTTTTAATTATAGTGCGATTATAACACTTTCAGATTCTTTTCGTCCTTTGAGTTCATATCCTCCTTGTGCGAGAGTTTTATCGGAAAGTACGATTCTATGTGGAATCCCGAAGAGATCTGCATCTCCCGCTTTAGCTCCAAATCCTGTGTTTCGATCATCTACAAGAACCGTTGCACCTGTTTTTTCTAATTTCAGAGCAAGCTTTTTAGCCTCTTCTAGATGTTCTCCTATGACGATTATATAATGACTGAATGGAGCTACACTCTCTGGCCAAACAAGTCATTTTTCATCCATGAACTTTTCAGCTATCACCCCCATAAGTCGACTTACTCCAATACCATAACATCCCATTACCACTTCATTTTTCTTTCCTTCTGTATCAGTATATCCAAGGCCAAAATCATTGGAGAAACGAGTTCCCAGCTTGAAGATGTTGCCGACTTCGGAAGCCTGTACAACGGAATGTTCTGTCGATCCACATTCTACACATACAAATGCTCCTGGTACGATAATTTCTGCATTGTGAGCTTGTCCACATTTGGAACAAACATATACATCGTCTTCTCCGATTCCGAGATCTGTTTGAAACTCATAACTATACTTGGAAAATGCTCCACCAGATGCAAATACATACCGTGTTGATTCTCCAAGTCCGAGTCGTTCATAGATTCGAACATAAGCTTTACGAACTTTTTCAAAAAAGATATCGAGATCTTCAGTATTTCGATGGAATGAGTAGAGATCTTTCATAAGAAATTCTCTTCCACGAAGGATTCCAGACTTCGCACGAGCCTCATTTCGAAACTTCGTCTGAAATTGGTATACTGCACAATTATCAAGATCTTTGTACGATTGGATAAATTCTTGCATCAAAGGAGTCACTATTTCCTCATGCGTTGGATTCAGTGCATAGTATTTCCCCGAAGCTCCTTCTACTTTGAAAAGGTTGTCCATAGTATCCCATCGACCGGTTTTTTCCCAATGTTCTCGGGTTCCGAAAGAAGTCATAAGGATCTCGGAACATCCTATCGCATCGAGTTCTTCTCGAACAATTTTCTTGATGTTTTCAAGTACTCTGAGTCAGAGATGAAGGTAAATGTACGCTCCCGCCATTTCCTGACGAATATACCCTGATTGAAGCAAAAGTCCTGTGGAACGATTATCGGATGTTTGTGGAACAGTTTTGAGAGTACGGAATGGATAATGAGAAAGCAATAGCATAAAACAAGGAGATTATAAATAATAAGAGAGATTATATAAAAATCCCCCCAAGAAGCAAAGAGATTTTAGAATTTAGTTTCCAAAGATTCTCAGAAAAAAGATTTGACAAAAATATTTTTATCTGTACAAATTAATGGTCATTTTCAAAAAACCATATAAGGGGTATATTCAAATGCAAGTTACACAACCAGTAAAAGTAGTTCGTGGTGGTAATGTCAGATTTGGAACTATGGAAGACAAAGGAGGAATGTGTGCAATAATCCTTCCGAAGTTTTCTACAGCAAGATGCAGACTTATTCCACTTACACGGGCGATTGAAAACATCAATAACAGCCCGAAAATGAACCAGGATTCTCTTTGCGAAAAGGAAATCCGAAAATCAATGGGGGATATTGGCACTCAAATAATCTGGTCTGGTGGAAATTTAATTGCACTGACACAACAGGCAGCTACAGCTCTCTTCAGTCTAGGTTTGAAAATGACCAAAGATAAATACTTCATCCCTGTGTAAAAAAGACAGAGGAAATAAAACGGCTCGCTTGAGCCGTTTTTACTTTTACTTACCTTTTCTAAAAATCCAAAGAAGTTATTTTCACAAAAACATAAAATTCTGTAAAAGTATGAAAAAGATTTGCAATGGAAAAGAAATTATATATACTCCATTTTATATTATTTCTTTACAACAATTTTATGGTAGATAATAAAAAAGAAGCTCTCAATTCAGCACTCGCGATGATTGAGAAACAATTTGGAGCAGGTTCCGTTATGAAACTTGGAGACCAACAAGCGATTAAGGTAGAGATGGTTGGATCTGGTTCTATCGCACTTGATGCTGCACTTGGTGGTGGATATCCAAAGGGGCGTATCGTAGAGATCTATGGACCAGAATCTTCTGGTAAAACTACTCTCGCACTTCATGCCATCGCAGAAGTACAAAAACTCGGTGGTACTGCCGCATTTATCGATGCAGAACACGCACTCGATCCAGAATATGCCAAGAAGATTGGAGTAAATGTCGATGAACTTATCATCTCTCAACCCGATTATGGAGAACAAGCACTTGAGATTGTTGATGCTCTTGTTCGATCCAATGCTGTTGATTTGATTATCGTCGATTCTGTTGCAGCACTTGTACCAAAAGCAGAAATCGAGGGAAATATGGGAGATTCTTTCATGGGACTTCAAGCTCGTCTCATGAGTCAAGCACTTCGTAAAATCACAGGAGTTATCTCCAAATCCAATTCCACTGTTATTTTCATCAATCAAATTCGTATGAAAATCTGAGTGATGTTCGGAAATCCGGAGACCACAACCGGAGGAAATGCTCTTAAATTCTACGCTTCTCAACGTCTCGATATCCGTCGAAAAGAGAAACTCGAAAGCGGAACAGGAGATGATAAAGAAACAACGGGAAATAAAGTGAAAGTAAAAGTGGTGAAGAATAAAATCGCACCACCCTTCAAGGAAGTAGAAATCGATGTACTTTTCAACGAAGGAATCTCTCTCGAGGGCGAGATTCTCGATATCGGTTCGGAAAAAGGAATCATCAAAAAAGCTGGTGCATTCTATTCTTATGGGGATACAAAACTCGGACAAGGACGCGAAAATGCACGTCTCTTCCTCAAGGAAAATACAGCTATCGCTGACGAGATTGAAAAGAAAATAAGAGGATAATTTGCTTTTTTGGGCGTTCGTGGTATAATCAGAGCCTCAAAATTCTATTATGAACATTCGATTTTATGCCAGAAAATACTCAGCCAACTTTGGTACATACTCAACTCATAGATCAACCACTTCCTTCGTCACCAGAAGTGGTTGAAATTATGAACATTGCTCATAAGTGAGCAATATGAGAACTAGAACGTTTTATTGCCACTGAAACAAATCCTGTTACATGTTTTCTAAGAGGAGTAAACAATACCATTGCTTCTATTGTTTTCAATAAAGAAGTAAACCCTACTGATTTCTCAAATCTTATCCGCCAAAAAGCCGAATATGTAAAACAACTTCAAGAACAAGAAGCAGCAAACGATGCAATATGTAAGGAGTAAAAAGCAGCTTAATTTTCATTATTCACAATACGTATGTTTTCTGGAATTATCGAACAAAAAGCGAAGATTCTAAATATCCAAAATGGAGTATTGACGATTGAAAATACTTTCCAAGAAATCCCGACCATCGGACAAAGTATCGCTCACGATGGAGCTTGTATGACTATAACAGATGCGGATGCAGAAAAATACAGCTTCTTTGCGATGGAAGAAAGTCTCAAAATCACCAATTTTTGAACCAAAAAGATTGGGGATTTTTTTAATGTTGAACGAAGTCTCAAGATGGGGGATAGAATCGATGGTCATTTTGTAACCTGACATGTTGACACTGTCGGAAATATAACAGAAATTATCATAAATAACGATCAATCAAAGATACTTACTGTGCATTTTGATCCGAAATTTCAAAATTTTATTATTCAAAAAGGAAGCATTACTATCAATGGAGTCAGTCTCACAATAGTAGATCAGTGAAGGAATTTTCTCTCTGTTTCTCTTATACATCTGACTCAGGAGATTACAAATCTCTGAGATCTCAGGATGGGAGATAATGTGAATCTCGAATTTGATATGATGGGAAAATATATCAGTAAGATGATGGGACATAAATAACATCCCTCATTACAATAATAACACTATTATGATTTCCAGCTTTTCTTCATTCTTCAAAACAGAGAATCGAGTTCTCATTTGATGAATTCACAAAGAAAACTGGAAATCATTTTTTTTTGCGTATACTCTACAAGACTTCCACCAACAGAACAGTAAGTCTCATAAAGTATATCATTTACCTTCTTATAATTCCAAAATATGTCCGATTATAAAAGTAGTTTGAAAAATATAGAAAATCTTGATACAGATATGCGAATTGCCTTCGTAACAGGAGAATTCAATAGAAACTATACCGAACAACTTGAGAATATAAACAAGAAATTTCTTGAGGCAAATGGATTCAAAAACATAGATACTTTTCTCGTACCTGGAGTTTTTGAGATCCCTGGATTTACGAGTAGATTACTCGACACTGACACTTATGACCTCATTATCTGTTTTGGGGTCGTGATTCGTTGAGATACTCCTCATTTTGACTATGTCTGCAATGAAAGTTCTCGTGGACTTATGGATCTTACAATGGCCTACGAAACACCGATTATTTTCGGGATTCTCACTTGTAATGATGAAGAACAAGTCAAAGTCCGCATAACCGAAACGTATGCAGTTTCTGGACTCAATCTCGTATCAGAAATTGCAAAAATACCAGAATAGAAATTTAATAATTTCCTACTCCCATATCCCAAAATATAGGAGTTTTTATTATATACAGTTAAATCAAAGGTTATGTGTGACTGAAAACATAGGTTATTCTCTTATTTAAGGCATTTGAGTACCAAATTTTATATTCCTTACTAAATTTAGCTTATTTTTTTTCTATAAGCTCATTGGCTTTATATACTGATTTCCTCTAGTAATAAATAGAAGTGTGTTTTTTTGACAGAATAGAAATTATATATTATATTAGAAGCATATATTTCTAATATGCAATAACCTATGGCTCTTAATCTTAATGCTCTCAAAAATCTTCCTATAGCACCACTCAATCCTCCAAAAGTAGAAGATATAGTTGTATCTACGATAACTACACCTTCTATCAGCAAGATATCTCTATCAAAAACCTCAGAAGATATTGGCGGTACAAAAAACATTACTCCCTCCGAAAAAATTTCTTCTACTGGTCCAAAAATTTCTCTGATGAAATTAAAAAAAGATTCTAATGTGGAAATTCCTGTTTCACCAACCATAGAAACCAATATCATAGAAAAGACAGAACAGGAAATGTCCATTGCTGAGATTGTCTCTCAAGCAGAAAGAAAAAATATAGAAACCCCCATTTTGATTCCTATGATGGAATCTGTTATCCAAGAAGAAAGAGTTAGTATATCTACCATAGAAGAATCTATTGATTTGTCTCCAGCTACATCCACCACAATAAATGAACAAGGAATAGGAGAATCTCTTTCTATTTTCTCGAATGATGAATCTAAAAATATCACACCTATAAAAGAAAATATTGAGAATGAAACACCTAAAGAATTCTTTCCAAATTTTCATATTTCTAATGAAATGGATATTGATGCTGATTTATTTAACATTGAAAATAATATCCCTGTTTCATCGGAAAATTCTACAAGTATCATATATCAACAACCAACTAATATTATAGAAAATATTCCTGTCACACAAGAGATAATAGAAATTGAAGTACCTGTTATTGAAACAAAGAGTAAAGAAATAGAAGATACTGTGGAGATTTCTACAACGGATAATATTAATACTTCCGAGACAGTGCCCACAAAAGAAGTTGTATCAGAAAAAACTATTCCCGAGAATATTTCAGATACTCCAGTTATCACTTCGGAATATGTTGCAGAAGTAAAAACAGAACTCAGTGAACAACGTCGTGCAGGATTTCGATTCTTTGTACAAAAGAACACAAAAATCATGGCATGAGTAGGATTCTTGATTGTTTCCCTTTCGGTTACTACAATCTTCTCTGGCTCACTTTTCCCAACAGATGTACAAAACTCAGGAAAAAGCAATATCCAAGAAGTTGTAAAAAATACTTCATCTGGGACGATAATAGAAAATAATACCTCATCGGGAATTACTTCTATACAAACAGAAACAGGAGCAGAAATACCTAGTAATATTCTTCCAGTAGAAAACGTGACCTACGAAATGGGGCGTGATTATAGTGTGGCAAAAAATAACAAGAAAAATATACGAACCAAGAATATCCCTACAACACTTACATGAGCAGAAATACTAACTCCCTAAAAAAGATTTGATAAAATAAAAAATACTTATATACTCACTCTTATATTTGGGAACTCGAAAAAAGAATTTGGACTTCCCTCCAGATTCTTTTTTTATACCAAACTATTCTTATTATCCTAATAATTATCCCCTATGATAGACATACGAAAAATAGAAGCAGCTATTAATCAGATTGCTGCAGAGAAGAAAATCCCACGGGAACGTCTTGTGGAGATCATAGAATCTGCCATTAAGACCGCTTACCGAAAAGACTTCGGAAACAAAGATAGCGAAGTAAATGTCCACCTCGATTTTGAAACTGGAGAAATCGAAATCACAGTAGAAAAAACTATTGTGGAAATCGTAGAAGACACTGATACTCAAATCGCTCTTACCGATCTCGGAGATGACGCAGTCAATTTCGCAATCGGAGACACGATTGAGATTGATGTGAGTGAAGAAGTTCTCGCTGACGCTGAAGGATTTGGACGTATTGCTTCCCAAGCAGCTCGTCAGGTTATTATCCAGAAGATTCAAGAAACTGAGAAAGAAAAAATCTTCAACCTTTTCAAAGGAAAAGAAGGACAAATTATTAGTCTCAAAGTAGAACTTGTAGAGAAAAATCGGGTGCTTCTCGATTACAATGGAAATCAGGTAGTACTTCCAAAATCCGAACAAGTCTCCAAAGATAAATATACTCCTGGATCACGAATCTACCTTTCTGTTGCAAAACTTGAAGAAGATACACTTGCCGGACCTCGCGTAACTCTTACTCGAAAAGATACGAATCTTGTCGTGAAACTTTTTGAGATGAATGCACCAGAGCTTGAAGATGGAACGATTGAAATAGTAAGTATCGCTCGTACTCCGGGTTTCAAAACCAAAATTATCGTCGCTTCTGAATATAGTGAAGTAGATCCAGCAGGATGTCTTATCGGACCAAAAGGAGCTCGTGTTCGTGCGGTTGTTGATGAGATTGCTGGAGAAAAAGTTGATATCATCAATTATACAGAAAACCGAGAAGAACTCGTACGAAAATCTCTCGTGCCAGGAGTAGTAGAAAAAGTTGCTATCGATGAAGAAAATAAAATCATCCGATGTATTGTATCTGAGGAAGAAAAGGCGAAAGTTCTCGGAAAAGGCGGAGCCAATATCAATCTCACATCTGAGCTTCTCGGGTACAAGATTATCTTGGATGCAAAAGAAGAAAAATAAAAATACTGTCATTGCGAATGAAATGAAGCAATACCCTCAAGGGATACCCCGTCCAGGATAAATAAAGCCTTATTAAAAATAATGAAATAAATAATTTGGATTGTCACGCTACGCTCGCAATAACGCAATCTTTATCTCAATATATCTCTCAAACTATTACAAATGCTTATATCAGGTGAACAATTTCATGAAGAAAGAGGTGAACGCAAAAACATATTTTGAATATATCAAAATATGCCCAATATCGATTCCAAAGAAGGACAGCTTTTTTTACAAGCTTTATCGGATGACATTGCCTATAAAATTGGTGAATTTCTCTCTATAAATACTTGTCCTACTTGTGGAAAAAGTCTTTCTCATGGTACTGCTACTTGTGAATATTGTGGTAATATGCATGATAAAATTTATGAAGGTTTATAATATATATTAACACCTTTGAATTATGGCAAATAATACTGTATCGATACAACTTTTGCAGCGTATCGCAAATGTAGGAAAGGAAGGTGAAATCATCGAAGTGAGCCACGCTTATGCGAGGAATTTTCTTATCGCGAAAGGTCTCGCAAGGGTCGCAACTCCAGAGCTTATCAAACGAGAAGCAGAGAAAAAGAAAAGAGCTCAGGATAATAAAAGTCATCTTGTAGAAGCTCGTCACGACATTGCCGAAAAACTTCATAATACAACTCTCACTTTTGAGCTTCCCGGAAGCAAAGACAAGATTTTCGGAGGACTTGGTGAACACGAGATTATCCTTGCTATACAGAAAAAATATAATGTCGAGCTGGAGAAAAAACACATCCTCCTTCCAGAAGGACACAAGCTTAAGCAAGTTGGTATTACTGATATCAAAATCCACCTCGGAAGTGATGTAAATATCAAGATGCATATTGAGATAAAAAGTAAGTAAAATTGTTATTTTAAAATTTTTCAGTCACTGATATCAATAGAAGTCACTAAAAATATTTGAAATCTTCCACTCATAAATAAGTTTTAGAAACCACTTTCAAATGTTAGGAAGATTTCCATCTTCACGAAAATGACATAATTTGCTTCTTAATTCTATTTTTATGTCTATTCTCGCCATCGACTATGGGACGAAAAAAATCGGACTTGCTATCGAGATAGAATGAATAGCACTTCCCCTCTCTATTATCCCTACCAAAGAAGCATTTTCTCGACTTCCAAAGATTATCAAGGAACGTGGAATAAGCCGAGTGATTATCGGAATTGCCAATCATATGGATGGAACAATTTCAGAACAAGCACTTCGTACTCGTGAATTTCAGAAAAAACTACAAAATATTCTCCCAAAAGACATACAGTATACAGAATGGGATGAGCGATTGACAAGTTTCGAAGCGAAAAATGCTGTAGATCCATTTGGAAAAGATCCGAGAAAATTGATTGATGATATAGCCGCAGGGATTATGCTTCAGAGCTATTTGGATGCAAGTAAAAAAGTAAAATAAAGTCATTCCAGTTTTAAATTTTTAATTCATTTCTATGCACCTCTGATTCATCATGGACGGCAATCGTCGATGGGCAAAACAACATACGATCAAAACGCTTCTCGGTCACCAAGAAGGACGGATTCGACTGGAAGAAATGGTAGAACTTTGTCATAACGAGAAGATAGAATATTGCAGTTTCTGGGCACTTGCCAAGAAAAATATAGAAAATAGAAGCGAGGAAGAGCTTGCATATCTTTATGATCTTCTTTCAGAAAGTATCCAGAATCTCCTCCCAAAACTTCTCACTAAAGGTATCAGATTTGAATGGGTGGGCAATCCCGATATACTTCCGACTCATATCGTAGAACGCCTCAATAGTGCGACAATAGAAACTCAGAATGGAGGACAAATGACACTTATTCTCGCCATCGGATATGGCTGACAAGATGAGATTATCCGTGGAATCAAGAATTTTATCCAGCAAGGAGGCGATATAAATTCTCTCGATGAGAATACTTTTATCCCATTTCTCGATACGGGACGATTTCCACCACCAGACCTCATCGTCCGCACAGGAGGCGATACGAGACATTCTGGATATTTCCTCTATCAGAGTGAATATAGTGAATATTATTTCACTAATACTCTCTGGCCCGATTTCAAAGAACAAGAATTCTATCAAGCTCTGGAAAGTTTCAAATGAGCAAAAAGAAATTTTGGAAAATAATTTTTTATAAAAAATGGCATCACTTACCACTTCACTTCACGTCAATAAAAAAGCCTTGTTCGATTATGAAATCGTGCAGGGGTACGAAGCAGGGATAAAATTGACCGGACCAGAAGTGAAAAGCTTACGAGCCAAGCAGTGTAATCTGAAAGGGAGTTATATCAGTCTCACATCGGGACGACCGATTTTGAAAGGACTTCACATCTCTCCATACGAACACCTGCCCCATAAACTCGGGATCAATCCGACAGCAGACCGAGAGATATTTCTCCACAAGAAAACTATCGATTATCTCCTAGGAAAGCTTAAGGAAAAAGGCTTTTCTCTCATCCCTACGGAAGTTTATAGCAAAGGAAATCTCATAAAAATATCCGTGGCACTTGCTCGCGGACGAAAGGTTTTCGAGAAAAAGCAAGTACTGAAAGAGCGAAATGTGAATCGTGATATGGAACGAGAAATCGGAAGGTATTAAAAAAAAGGATTCGGCAAGAATCCTTTTTTCGAACTTTTTTTACAGAAAATGTTCCAAAACAACGATTTTCTCCGCTGAAATCTCTCCGATATCTCGTATATGAGAGACGAGAAACTTCGAAGGAACGATATGAACATTCACCTTCTGTAAAAGTTTTCTCGTTATAAAAACCTGCAAATATTTACAATACACCGCGAGATATACGATGGGATTTCTGAAATGAACCACACTCAGAAAAGATACGAGATTTGGCTTCTTTGGAATCATATCCTCACTTTCCATTCTCGATGGAAATGGCGAAAGGAGACCGAGATCATGATAGGTGATGAGTGAAAAAATATCAGATTTATTCACTTCTCGGATAACAAGCGGACCAAGAAATCGGCTCACACTATGGAACCATACGACATCTGGCTCGAACTCTCGGATTTTCTTCCGAATCTGCCGAGCAGAAGTGAGATTACAGAGAGAATAAACGAGTCAGAGGAGTCGAAGAAGTTTCGTCCATCATCCTTTCGGTAACTCCCATCCGAAAATCTCGACCTCGTACCCATGTTGTCGGAGAACTCGTGCAATGGTTTGTACGTGTGTCTCTATACCGCCCAGAATCGTTATATAATCACTCGCGAGCAGTATCTTTTTCGTATATTTCGGAAGCATATCCCGCACCTGTTCCATCCATCGTTCCTCTGTGTAATTATCGGCAATATGTCTCGCTCTTTGAGAGAGGAGCGACCAATCAAATTCTTTGCTATTTTCTGTAATATTATCGGGGAGATATCATTCTACCAATTCCATAATCTTATTTTCCAGCGAGGAGATATTCGAAATATCCGTACTCCCAAAAGGGATAGTCAGCTCTGGAAGGATAAATGGGACGAGTCCTCACTTCCGAAATCCTATCACGGGAACTCCTTCTGCGAGCGATTCGAGAGCCGAGAGTCCGAAAGTTTCTAGAAATCGCGACGGCATAAGGGTAAAATGAGAGATTTTCAATACATCTCCTATCACCGATTGGGATTGCCATCCGAAGAAATAAATCTTATTCTGTTCTGTATTTTCAAATCCCTCACCCCCAACCCCTCTCCCAAAGGAGCGAGGGGAGTTATTAATATATTCGATTTTCTCTGTGATTTCGTGCGGTGTGAGGTGAGAACAGTCCTCCAAAAATAAACTATCACCAAACTTTTCGAAGAACGGTTTTTGGAGATTTCCTTCCCCAAATATGAAAAAATTCCCGGGCAATTCCCCCGTTTTTTGTATTATCTCCGAAAATGCCTCGATAATCAGGTCGAAGCCCTTTTCTCGAGCGAGTCGTCAGAAGAAGAGGAAGTTCATAAAAAGTTTTAAAAAAGTACATAGTACACAGTACACTATATACTATGTACTTTTTTGCAAATGATTTTTATGGTTTTTTGAAAATAAACAAGTGTTCGTGCATAATGAGGAGGAAATTAAACATAAAATAAATATTTATTCAAAAATAAATTTGATCTTTTCAATGTTTTACATATAATCATGCTATCCTAAAAATAGCATCAAATTAATATGTCCGAGAAAAAGAAAAAAATAAGATTTATAGAATTATTTGCTGGGGTTGGAGGATTCCGTCTTGGACTTGAAAAAGCAAATAAAGAACTCTTTGAAATAGCATGGAGTAATCAATGGGAACCATCCACAAAAACCCAGCATGCTTCAGGTATATATGCAAAGCGTTTCTGAAAAAATAATCATAGTAATGTAGATATTTCTCTAGTTCCAACCGAAGAAATTCCTGAACATGAAATGATTGTAGGTTGATTCCCTTGCCAGGATTATTCTGTAGCAAAATCTTTAAAATATTCTAAAGGGATTGTTGGGAAAAAATGAGTGCTTTGGTGGGAGATTCATCGAATCATTAATGAAAAATCAATAAAGCCCAAATATCTACTTCTTGAAAATGTCGATAGACTTCTAAAATCTCCAGTGAGTCAAAGAGGAAGAGATTTCTCAATTATGCTCTCTTCCCTTTCTGATTCAGGATATATAGTTGAATGGCGAGTTGTAAACGCTGCAGATTATGGAATGCCCCAGAGGAGGAGAAGAGTATTCTTTATGGCTTACCACGAATCTACAGAAATTGCTCAAAAAATCCGAAAATTAAACAATCCAATTGCTTGGATTATGAAAGAATGAACCATAGCTAGCACATTCGAAGTTTCAGAAGAAATCAAGGATAAATGAACCTTCAAAATAGAAGGAAACTTAGAAGAAATCACCGAAAAATTTAACAAATCTAATCCTAATAATTCACCTTTTCACAATACAGGAATTATCATTGACCGAGAGGTAATTACTATAAAAACTACTCCGAAATATAATGGTCCTTGTACAACCTTGAAAGACATTATTCTTCAAGATGATAAAATCCCAGAGGAATATTTTATCAAAGAAAGTGAATTGCCTAAATGGGAATATCAGAAAGGTGGAAAGCATGAAAAACGAATAAATAAAGCTTCATGATTTGAATATAGCTACTCTGAGGGTGGAATGATATTCCCTGATGCATTAGATAAACCTTCCAGAACTATTATTACAGGAGAAGGAGGTTCATCACCTTCAAGATTCAAGCATGTTATCGAAACAAAAGATGGAAAGAAAAGACGACTTACCCCTATTGAGCTTGAACGACTCAATATGTTCCCTGATAATCATACAGAAGGAGTATCAGATGTACGAAGAGCCTTTTTTATGGGAAATGCACTGGTAGTTGGGATTATTGAGAAACTAGGTAAATCTCTTGCGAAAAATATATAATAAATTACCCCCAATTTGGGGGTAATTTATTATATATTTCTAATCTGCTCTGCAATATAATTATTATTAAACCAAAAACATTGCTTTGTAAGTAATCTTCCGTCTGGTAATTCATCAGTATCTTTCTTATTTTGACCATGAGGACGAACATGAATCATATCTGTCTCTCTTTTATTTGGGAGATTATTAAAGGTTCTTCCTTCTTTTTCTTCCAATCTCACTCCTTTTCTAATAATATCACAGGTATTTTCCCATGTTTTTCTCGCCTTATTTTCAATATCCAGAGCAGGAGCATTCCATAAAATAACTTTATCAAGAACGAGATATTTATCCTGTTCTTCTGGCGACATTTTAGAAAAATCCGCCTCTTTTCATACATTCATTCGGTAAACTATAAACAGAAACTTATTTCATTCTAAAAGTTCATATAATTCAGAATCTTCCCATTTCTGAGTTATAATTTCTTTAAACTTAAAGATAGGAAATGAGATATCTTCCTTCGGAGTACCATTTGGTTTCAATCGTATTGTTTTAATTTTTATGCCCGCCTTTCTGAATTCATCAATATCATCCGCCGTTTCAACTCAAAGTATGGCAGTTGAAATTAGATGATATTGGCTTTTTGCCTTGGATTTTAGTCCTAAATTTAATTTTATCTGATATGCTGTCTTCTTGAGATAAGGGGTAAAGAGCTCTTTTATGCCCTCTTCGAATGTTTTTTCCTTGATTTCTGATAATCCAAAAAGTTGTTTATAACGAGTATCATTTCAAGAGAATTTCTCAAGTACTGAATTCATATATCCTTGTTTGAAAGAAAAAGCTCGTTGTTTCGCTTTAATATTGGAATATGGCTGTTTTCTATGAGAACCTTCAGCAGTATTTCATTTAGTACAGGCTCCAAGATACATTGTATCTCCTTCTGAAAGTTCATGAGCCTTTCATTCTCGAATCTTCTCAATTATAATTTCCCAATCTTTTTTTATAATCTCTAAATCGTATTCATAATCTGAGAAACGAAACATTTCAACCATACATATAGTACTATCAAAACTAATTTCGCCTTTTTCATAAAGATAAAGAACCAGAAGGATAAGAGAATTTTTGGCACGAAAAGAAGAATTCTCCCATGATTCATCAACAATATTTATGTAGTCAATGATATTAAGTACTAATCTTTCTTTTGCTCGAATTCATTTCTTTAATCTACGGACGACTGCAGCAGATTTTAATTCTACTCATGCTTCAAGAAAATCCGCATGTGCATTAGAATTAGGCTTGTATCCAAAATAGTATTCTTCCAATAATTGTCCATATTTTCATTTTCCAGATTGCTCCTGAAATTCCTGTGGAAGATATTTCCTAAGAGTTTTTCATATAAGGTTCTTAGCATAATCTTCTATAGATTTTGAATTGGTTTTATCGTAGAGCATATTATTAAAATTAAAAAATAACTTTAAATTTCAATTTCATATTATTTCTTCCTCTTCCCCACAAAAACCCCCAATATCAGAAATAAAATGAGCGATATATACACGGATTCGAAACTATGCAGGAACAGATTCATCGTCAGAACCGCCACAAATGAGGCAAAAAGTGTCGGAGCGAGAGGGGATATCATCCAAGCGATCATCCCCATAATCGCACAAAAGAGGACAAATCCTATGATTCCTCATTCGACGAGTTGTTGGATATACCAACTCTCGGGGATGTAATAATCTTCGGTATGTTTGATTTCTCCTCCATAGATAGGATCCTCTGAAAGCTTGATAACATAGCGATAAGCAGGACCAGCGGTTCCGAGTCATTGTCCCATAGGATGTTCTCGAAATCGCTCAATCCCCGTCATCGCTCGGTCGAAATGCCCCTTGGACGAGCTTGTCCGCATGATAATCTGATCTATATTCCCTTCATAACGAATATAGAAAAGTCCAGATAAGATGCTCAAAAATACTATAATGAAGAGGCTTTCTTTTTTGTATTTATTCCAAATAGTTCTCATAGAAAATACTATGAGTGCGAGACATCCGACCGCGAGACCGATGAGAGAACTACGAGAATACGTGAGGAAAATGAGTCCCAAAAGGACGAGAATCCAGATTCCTATGAGGAAATGATATGCTTTTTTTGTCCGAAAATAATGAACAAGAAGTCCGATATATACAAGAATGAAATAAGCCGCAGGATTTGGACCATCGAAAATACCCTGAAATCGTTTCACATTTGCCCCCTCTATACCGTGATAGATCGGTGGAGTTCCTCCAAAGCTCCAGTTCGATAGGTTCGGAGAAAAACCAAAATAGAGGAGAATAGTTTCATGGAATACAAAACGCACCAAAAGTCCTGTGAGCAGAGCGAAACTGGCAGAAAGGAGGAATATTCTCAGGTATTGTGCCACCGTACCAGTTAGGAGGACACTTCCATGTTTTGCGATGAGAAATGCGATGAGAAATTCGAAATCATACCGTCCACCATATACAAGAGAAGCAAGTCAGAGTCCATTCACTAGGGTAATGATAACCAAATACCCGATGTATGAGGCGATCAGATAATCGAGGAAATCAAATTTTGGAAATGCTTTTTTCTTCCAAAAATCCCAGACAAGAAGTGAGAGAAGGAGCACAAGAAATATCTCCTTAAAAAAACTCACTCCTGGAATCCCGAGTTTATTCCCGAGAAAGACACTCGCCAATACGCTCCATGGGAGAATAGCTATAAAAATACGGAAGATGCGATCGAACATAGATTATGATGATGAATTGATAACAGAAAATTAATATTTAGAAAATCTGAAAGAACAATAGAATTTGAATGAAAAATGAGTACTGGAGTGAGATGTACGACTGTACATAGAAGCTATTTAGCTCCCCTCGTGGGCCAGAGGAAACGGAATTTTAAATACAAAGTCTGAAGTTATTTCAGATTTTCTTTTTTCTTGCGAATTGTATGGAATTCAATACAATACGCAAACGAAAAAACGTTTTTCATTCTTTATTATTTTTATTCTCAAAACTTATGACTCAAATCGATCCTCAAAAAGTTGCAGACACCGTCGCTGCACTCAAAAGAAAACCCATTGTTTCCAGCTCTTGTATCGGGTGTAGTGCTTGTGTAGCGATATCTGGAGAGGTATTCGAGCTCAATGATGATGGATATTCCATCGTTCTTGACATCGCAGATTATGAAGGGAAAGACGTAGATGATAGTATCGTCGCGTGTCCCGTAAGTGCCATCAGCTGGTCGAAGTAATTTATCATTAATCCATAAAATATTATGACAGAAGATATTTTTACACCAGGCGAGACTCAATCACGCGACATAGACAATCCAGTTTCCTATCGTCAAGCAGAAATACACTTTCATTCTTTTGTAGAAACAATAAAACCGCATGGAAATCTTAAAGATTTCCTTCGATTTGATGAAGGACTTTCATGTATTTTTACTTCATCTGCTCGCCAGCATGCTCCAATAGAAATCAGCCTATTTGAGAAATGTTATCTAGAATTAACAAATGAGGACAAACTACCTTTTATAGAAACATATTTTATTCCGATAATAAAGAGCCAAGCTCCACGGACAGTATTTCTTGCAAGGCTACGCAAAATCCTTGACAAGAAAGGATAGATTTCTTAAAAAAATCCCCGATTCAATTTATGAATTAGGGATTTTTTTAAAATGAAACTACGATTTCAAGATATCTTCATGAATACTATGAGCTGCGAGACAACCTTCCGCAGCACTCATAATCGTTTGTTGAAATTTATTGGATCCAGTAGTGATATCTCCTGCAGCATAGAGTCCTGGAACATTGGTTTGCTGACGAGCGTCTACGATGACATATCCCGCAACATCTTTCGCAGGATTCAAACTATCAATAATTGCCGTTTCTGGTTGATTTCCGATTGCAACGAAGATCCCATCTACCGCCAACTCATTTCCTGTATTAAGAATGAGTTTTTCCACTCCGAATCCTCCTTCAATAGATGTGACACTCGTATCAAAATGCACCTGAATATTGGAGTGTTTTGTGAGTTGATCTATCCAAACAGTCTCCGCTTTGAATTCATCTCCACGAACGAGGATATGAACTTCTTTACAAATTTCTGCAAGATAGAGTGCTTCGGTAATAGCGGTGTTTCCCCCACCAACCAGAGCGATATTTCGATTTCGGAAAAACATTCCATCGCAGGTCGCGCAATAGGAAACTCCTGCTCCAAAGTATTTCTCCTCCCCAGGAACTCCCAATCTTCGGTATTTATTCCCAATGGCAAGAAGTACATATTTCGCCTCAAGTGTTTTACCACTCGCTGTTTGAACAGTGAAGATATTTCCTGACTTTGTGACACTCGACACCTCATCCTGGATGAGTTCTGAACCAGCCGAAACCGCATGTTCTGTGAAACGATCCATAATCTCTCGACCAGTTGCCGAAAGGGTTCCTGGATAATTTTCTACTTTATGAGAAGTCGCCAGAGCACCACCTGGCATAACTCCGATGATACAGTTATGAAGTTTATAACGAGAAGCATACATCCCTGCTGGAAGTCCCGCAGAACCAGCTCCGATAATAATAAGATCGTACATAATGGAAATGAATGGTTAGAAATGAGGTTTGAACTAAATTGGAAAATTATTCTTTTGTTTCTGTCATTTGTTCCCGTATGTTTCTCTTCGCTTTGTTTTCCTGAATCACATTACGGATAATACTGGCACTATCGATGGGAGACGGAGCAAAACGCATAATGAAATTGGAATTCTCAGAAGCGGTATGCATAGAAACAGTTCCATAATTGAAGAGATTTTCAAAGAGTCCTTTCGTCTGAGCATTGACTTCTTTGACATCCTCGAGTGAACATTCTGAGATGGTTCGGTTCAGAAAAGAGAGTTGCTCTATTCCACGTATTCTCTGGTCAGTTATGACAAACAAATCGAGTTCATTATTTGCCCAAGTAACATAGAGAAATAGGAGATAAATAGACCAGTACAAAATCAAGAATACTGAGAAAATAGCACTCGGGATAAAAGAAAAAACCGAGGTACGATACGCAAGTAAAATAATGGATGAGAAAACCAGAAAAAACGCAGAAAATCCGAGATAGATATATACTATCCAATGACGTTTGAGTACTAGTTTTATTTCTTCATCGGGACGGAAAGTATTTCGGAGTCCATTCAGATTCATACCGTGAATATTGAGAGACATAACGATAAAATTAGGTAATATTAGGTTTTTTAATATAGATCGGCTCTATTCTCTCTGTAGGATTTTCAAGAAGAAAATTTTTACAACATACATCGTATTTCAGGTCCGATTGTATGGAAATTATATCGTTTGTAAAATCATTTACATCACCCATTCAGAAATAGTTTCCTGGGAGAATATCGGAAATAGCAATAAGTACTGGAAAAGCTTCTCTATCTCTTTGTATCAAATACTCTCCCCGATTTGCTCGCAAAAGTATCGGAAAAGCCCATCCAGAAAGTATTCACAGCTGAAAATAATCAATACTATAGAGTGGAATATGATGCACGAAAGAAAGGGTGTTTATTGTGAGAGTAATTATCCGCATCGCAGTGAAACTTCCTGGACCATTTACCGCAATTACTCATTTGAGATTTTTGTATTCCAATGAATTTTCTGTCAAAAATTCTTGGAGGGAAATGAGAAAATATTCTGATTCTCTTCCTCGAAGTTCCAAAGATTTTTGCGAAATAATATCCCTCTCCGTATCGAAAAGAATATAGGTTACAGGGGTAGAAATAGGGTCTATGAAGAGATACATAAGAGATTGTAGTTTTTATAGGAATTATTTGATTACATACTCTGCATTTATTTTATACAAGATATTTGCAATAATAGTATTGTTATTATCCTGAATCTGGACGATAATATAAGAATCTTTTGTGGTATAAGAAAGAAAATATTTCGTATCGAGAATATAGATATCTCCTCATTTTGAGATACCAGCGATAGCTTTATGATTTGCATCGATAATATATCCACCTTCTGGGAGATTTGGACTCGAAAGTGTATTCTTTGCAAAGGAGAATCCAGAACTTGGGAGAATCATAAGACCATTTCGTGTGAGTCCATCGAAAGTCGATACTTGTTCCATATAGGAAACTGGAGCGACATTAATCTTCTCAGAGAATATGACAATATTTTTTGCATCCAAAATCTGTATCTGGAGAGGAGTATCTTGATTCGCAGGAATCACTGTTATATGAAACGATGAATCTTCTAATGCGATTTTCCCCGTTCGTTCATCAATAGTAGCGATATGTCTACCAGATTGTGTGAGTACAATTCCATTTGCACCATTTCCTATTAATGCAAATGTTCCGTCATTCATCGTTTTTGCCATATCTGGTGTGGTTGGTTCTATCCGAGTCAAATTTCCACTTCTGAGTCGAAATATATCAATAGGTTCATTCATCAAAACTTCACTCAAATTTCCAGAAATAATACTTCCAGAAAGAGACCCTATTTCGGGAACTGGTGGATACACGGTAAGAGTTACATTTTTCGAAGAGATATTTCCATTTCCATCTTTTGCGAAGAGTCGAATCTTCTTCGTAAAGAGTGTATCAAATGGTCCAATTTCTAGATCATAAATCGTATTTCCCTGCTTGATTCCATAGGATGAATTTGGCGTAATACTATCTGCATCATTGGTCATATCCCCATCTCCATTGGTATCCTGTGTGAGATCCGAATCGATCCAGATACTATCTACTCAGGAGATATCTTCTATATAAGTTTTGAGACTCAAAATCTGTTTCTGGTACACTGGTACTTTAATCACATCACCATAGGTGATAAGTGGACCTTCGTTGTCAGCTTGTCGCTGTGGAGAAAGGAGATTAAGCGAAACAGTCGTACTTTGTACATCTTTTTCTACTGAGGAAATACGTGCATAATACCAATCGTTCGGAGCTGAAAGCGATACATTGTATTTCTCGGATTTCTTTCCAAGTGCGAGATACTGATATGTTCCAGGACCATCCAAACGCATAGAACTTCCATCAAAATAGGAGAATGAAGCAAAACTATTTCCTGTGAGTTCTACCTGAGTTCCAGGAAGTATCGGCATACCATAAAGCGTGTCGATATTAAGAGTTTTTTGTTCTTGTGCGGATTTAAAGAGATACAGTTTTCCGCTCTTCATCCAGATTTTTGCATTCTTGAGGAATTCATAATTGGTATT
>JBAZVV010000004.1:0-32207 GCA_041660685.1 Candidatus Altimarinota bacterium
TTAGATGCTTCGGAGATTCTGCTGTATATGCCTGTCTTTTTCCGATAGGTCCAGAAGATACGAGTCCTTGTTCCATCAGAATAGGGAGTACACGATAAATCATCTGACGATGAGAATTGGTTCGTCTGGCGATTTCTGCTATGACCGATGAACCGTGCTCGAGGAGGTCGAGATAGATGCGAGCTTCGAGTTCAGAGAGTCCGATTTTTCGGAGAAATGGGGTATAATCCATAAAGTGTCACAGTTATAGGATACTTTTTATATACTCTACTTTCCTTTTGCATAAAAGCAAATATTTTTATGATGAAAGATATTTATCCACTTTATGAGAATTTAAATGACACTTTTCATTTTCCTACTATAATACTCCTGTCTAGACAATTTTATTTCCTATAATTCTTGTCGCATATGAAAAATATTTCCCAAATACCTCGTCTTATGGATCTCCATTTTCACTCTACTCTTTCGGATGGATGTAAAACTTCGGAGGAGATTATTTTCCTCGCAAAAGAGCGAGGAATCGGGCTCATTGTCAATACTGATCATGATATAGTGAATATAGAAACAACTCGACTTGCCAAAGAAGCAGGAATCATGAGTTTCGAATGAGTAGAGATTTCTGCTTATGAACCGACAACCGATAAACATCTCCATATCACTTGTTATGCAGAACATTTTTCAGACCGTCTTCATAGCATTATGACAGCAACTCGAACAGGGAGAAAAGTGAAAGTACAAAATCAAATACAATCCCTTTATGATAATGGTTTTCGTGCAGATTTTTCTGGATTTCTTCAGTACTTTGCAGATCAGGGAATAGCAGATATGAATCTAGCAAACGGACATATCGCACATTATATCTATTCCTTTCCAGAAAATATCACTCTTGTGCAACGTCTGACAGGGAAATCCTTGAGCTGGATAGAATTTCTCTGTGAATTCCTCAAAAGAGAAGGGGAGTTTGCTTATGCCGGAGCGCCCATAGTAACAAACTATGAACCAACAATAGAACTTTGTGTCGAACTTGCACGAGAAAATAATGCACTTCTTTCTATTGCTCATCCAAATTTTACATTCGTCAAAGGAAGAGAAAATCTCAAATCTATTATCAAAACATATGTCGATGCAGGGGTTCGTGGGATCGAGATTAATGCAACCGCATCGAAAGAATGGGTCAAAACTATTTTGGAAGTGAGAGAAAAATATAATCTGATTCTCATCTCTGGAAGTGACTGTCATTTTGACAACTCAACCGATGGAAAACATGGAGAATTTGGTTCGAGAAATCCTTATCTGAGTGATGTACAGTTTCAAGGAATTGTAGAAAAGTTTATAGAAACGGTTTCCTAGTAAATAAAAAACACTCTTTTAAAAAGAGTGTTTTTGAAATTTCAAATGGCGGAGAGAGGGAGATTCGAACTCCCGGTGGGTTGCCCCACACACCCTTTCCAAGGGTGCGCACTAGGCCACTATGCGACCTCTCCAGATATTATACTTTTCTGATATTTTCTGAGTACGCGTATTTATATGGAAAAATGTATTTTTTGCAAATCATATTTACTTGGATTTTTGAGAAAACAAAGTGAGGAGAACTTGATTTTTGACTGAAAAAAAGTAGACTCGTGAAAACATTCAAATAACAACTTATAAATGCGCCGAATCAATTGTAAGATTACCTTCATTTTTTAATATTTCTCCTGTGAAAATTGTCTATTTTACAGATACATTTCATCCTATGATCAATGGGATTGTTACAAGTGTTATAAGTTACTCTAAAGAGCTCGCTGATCGTGGTCATGAAGTACTCATCGTTGTTCCTGCTAATCCATGACTTTCTGAATTTAGTTATCCAGGTATTGAGATACTGAGTGTAAAATGATTTCCTGCATTTTTTTATCCAGATTTTAAAATTACGTTTGCCTTCACTCCAACTCTTGTGAAACGGATTCGTACTTTTAAGCCAGATATTATTCATTTCCATACGCAGTTTATACTTGGTTGGCAGGCAATAGTGCTCGGGAAGATTTTGAGTATTCCGAGAATTGGTACTTTCCATACTTATATAGCAGATGAAGGATATCTGAAAGTTATCGGAATGGAGAATTTTAAGATATTTGGCGAAATTGGTTGGAAATATAATAACTTTTTCTATGAACATTGCGAACATGTGATTGCACCGAGTATTAATGCGAAAAAAGAGCTTTCTGAACATGGAATACTAGAAGAAAAGATAGATATACTTCCAAATCCTGCACCAGTACAGAGTTCCTGAATACATATATCAATGTCTTTTTTACCTGCATTGGCAACGAACACTATTCTATATATCGGGCGTATTTCTAAAGAAAAAAGTCTGACAGTTTGTCTTGATGCGATCTATGTAATTTCTCGCGAAATTCCTGATGTGCATTTTGTAATTGTCGGAAGTGGACCCGATGAAGAAGAGATAAAACAATATGCAAAAGATCTCGGTATCGAGGATAATGTGATTTTTCTTGGAGCAATTTCTCATGATGTGCTTATGCAATCGGATATCTTTGAAAAGTCACAACTTTTTCTGACAGCCTCTACGACAGAAACTCAGGGGATTACTCTTTTGGAAGCAATGTCAGAATGACTCCCAACAGTTGGAGTAGAAGCAAAAGGTGTTGGAGAAATTATCGAGGACAACGGCTATAAGGCACGTCCCGGAAACTATGGAGAACTTGCACTTTATTGCATACGTATTCTAAAAGACGATATATTGGGACAGAAATTTAGCCAGAGGAGTCAAGAAATAGTGAAGAAATATGATATCAAAAAACTCACGAATGATTTAGAAAATATCTATCAACAAACTATAGCAAATGGACTCAGGAAAAAGTAAGAAAAAGAAAATACTTTTCATCTCCGATATCACTTTTGTACATACCATCGGTGGAACGGAGGTAGCAACAGCCCGTTTACTTAATGGACTTGCTGAGGATGGGACGTATGAAATTTATCTTTTTTCTGGTGCACCAAGGGACGGAAAGAGAGGTATTGAACCAGATTCACGAATTCATATTACCGAGTTTCCACTCTATCCAGCCCCAGGGGATAAGGGGTTTAATAATTTTGTGATTGCCAATCCTTTTCAGATATCGAAATTAATAAAGAAAATAGCTCCAGATATTATTCATGTTCACAATCCATCGATTTTCTCTCTTATGAGTATTCGAGTTGCTCGGAGATACAACATTCCTCTGGTGTATACCAACCATATTTTTGCGGAGCATTTTGTCCCATTTGTGAAAACCTGGAAACAAAAACAATCTCGTAAAATAGCCGATTGGTTTTTCCAGAAATATATGGGATTATTTGATGGCATTGTGTACCCTTCTCAGATACAACGTGAAACCATCCTCTCAAAATACCATCTCAAAAATACGAGTGTGGTAATTTCGAATGGTTTTCTGTCTTTTGGTGAAGATATGGAGGGGAAAAAACCAGAATGATGGGAAGGAAAGACTTTATTTTTCACTGTATCTCGCCTCTCGGTAGAGAAAAATATCCCCATTATTATCGATGCATTTGAAGAGCTTTGGAGGCAATATCCAGAAACGCTTTTGTTGCTTGTATGAGACGGAGTGGTATATGATGATCTCGTCGAATATGCTCGCACAAAAGATTCGCATCTTTCCATTATATTTGTCGGAGAAAAGAGGGGAGAAGAACTCGCAAAATATTATAAAATGGGAGACGTTTTCATGTCTGCTTCGAGCAAAGAAAGTGAGGGGCTTACTACTTTGGAAGCAATTTCTTTCTGAAAACCAGTTATTCTCGCAGATGCACAAGAAAATGCTGCTCGACAATTTATACAAGAAAATGGACTTCTTTTTCTCGATGGTGATTCGGATGATCTCGCTCAGAAAATGGCACAATATCTTACTAATCCAATTCTCATAGAAACACACGAGAAAAAAAGTCTCCAGATACGAGAAGATTATAGATTTTCTTATTCGCTTGAGAAATATAAAGATTTCTATGAAACATATCTTCTTAAAAAATAGTTATGCAGTCTATTATTCCATTTGTTCAGTCATTTCTCACTATTCATCCACATATCGTATATTTGGTGATATTTCTCGGTATATTTTTTGCTGCCACATTTCCATTTGCTTTTTTCTGGTACGGAGAATTCATATTCATTCCAGCGAGTATTCTTGTAGGATTAGGAATACTGTCTATCTGGTGGGTGCTTGTTAGCTCGATTGTTGGGGCATTTCTGGGAGACATGATTAATTATCATCTCGGCTATCGATATGGTAGATGATTTTTTTGTCCCAATAATCGTTTTCTGAATCCAGAGATGCTCAAAAAAGGTGAAATATTTTTTGAAAAATATGGAATCTGGTGAGTATTTCTTGCGAAGTTTATACCGTTTATTCCTTGGACGATTTCTTTTCTTGCTGGTCTCCATCGGATGAATCTTGTTTTTTTTATAATTGTCGATATTTTCTCATGAGTAGTAATATTTGGAGGGATTTATGGAATATTATGAGGAGGTGTACATTTTATCGGACAGTTGTTGAATCTGATATGGTAGATTCAATAATCTTCATAGCTATGTTTTAATCTTTTGGACGTATTATTTGTTAAGCTCTATTATAAATACTGTTCCATTTTCAGGCACCGAAGTTACTTCTATATTCCATCCTTGAGAATCAGCGATTTTCTTTATGATGGCGAGGCCGAGTCAAGTACCTCACTCAATCTCGACTCTCTCTGTTCTTGATTTCTCTACACGATATAAAATCGTTTCCACATATTGTTGAGTTCATTTTCTTCCATTCCAATTCCTGTATCTTCTATATATATTCCCTTCAATTTTAATAGTGACACTTCCATCATTTATATAAGAAATGGCATTTTTTTAGTAATTTTAGATTTATATACCATATTTTGCTCTTTCTCCAAGTTTCTCAGTGATTCGGAGAAGTCGATTATATTTTGCAATTCGGTCGGTTCGAGAGAGGGAACCAGTTTTGATGTACCCAGTATTGAGAGCAACCGCGAGATCAGCGATGAAAGTATCTTCTGTTTCTCCGGATCGGTGAGAGATTATGGATTTCATCCCATTTTTACTCGCCATTTCCACAGAATCGATCGTTTCAGAAACGGTTCCAATCTGATTCAACTTTATGAGAATAGAATTTCCGAGTCCTTGATCGATTCCCATCTGAAGGCGTTTTATATTGGTAACGAAGAGATCATCTCCTACGAGCATAACTTGGTCTCCAAGTCGCTCAGTCAATAGTTTCCATCCAGCAAAATCATCTTCTGCCATACCATCTTCGATAGAAATAATCGGATAATTTGCCACCATATCTGCGTAGAAATCTACGAGCTCACTCGAAGAAAGACTTTTTCCTTCTCCTGTGAGAACATATTTTCCTTCTTTGTAGAACTCAGAAGACGCACAATCGAGAGCAAGTTTGATTTGAGTAGTTGTATATCCCGCTTTTTCAATCGCTTCTACGATGAGTGTGAGAGCTTCACTATTGGATCCGAGATTCGGAGCGTATCCACCCTCGTCTCCAACCGAAGTAGAAAG
The DNA here is from genome assembly GCA_041660685.1 of Candidatus Altimarinota bacterium. Classification (GTDB taxonomy): domain Bacteria; phylum Patescibacteriota; class Gracilibacteria; order BD1-5; family UBA2023; genus UBA1545. The sequence goes on from JBAZVV010000004.1 coordinate 5,576, forward strand.
TCCACGAGCCGAGAGAATTTTCTTCAAAGTATGAAATACTTCTGCTCCCATTCGAAGAGCTTCTGGGAAATTCGCCGCTCCGACAGGGACGATCATAAATTCTTGGATATCTACCGTATTGTCTGCATGAGAACCGCCATTGACGATATTCATCATAGGAAATGGGAGAGTATTTCCTTGTCCTGCACCGATATATTCATAGAGTTCTTTTCCGGCAGCGAGCGAGAGTGCATGAACAAATGCCATAGAAACTCCGAGAATTGCGTTGGCTCCGAGTACGGATTTATTATGAGTTCCATCGAGCGCGATAAGTGCAGAATCGAGATCTCGGTACGAAGTGAAACTTTTTCCAACAAAAGTATTGGTAATAGTAACATTTACATTATGAACAGCTTTCTGAACTCCTTTTCCGAGGTAACGAGTTTTATCTCCGTCTCGAAGTTCGAGGGCTTCATGAATCCCCGTCGAAGCTCCTGATGGAACGATAGCATGACCAGTTTGTCCAGATGCGAGAGTGAGTTCTACTTCGATAGTAGGATTTCCGCGAGAATCAAGAACTTCACGAGCGTGTATAGATTGTATAGTAGACATAAAAAATGATAATTAAATAATTAGAAAAATGTAAGAAATATAATCTCATAAATTAGCCTCATGGTTGAATGAGGGAAATACCTGACATCTCTTCTGGTTTTGGGAGCTCCATACACTCCAAAATAGTTGGTGCTATATCGGCAAGTCCTCAAGATGCACGAACAGGAAGTGTGGTACCAGCACGGATATACCAGAATGGAACCAGATTGCAAGTATGAGCGGTCATTGGTTCGTCGGGCGTTCCCATATCTTCCGTATTTCCGTGATCAGCAGTTATGAGAAGGTCTCGATCATGAGTATGACAGTATTCTATGAGAGACTTCACAACTCTATCGAGCGTTTCGACTGACTGAATCGCAGCACTCATATTTCCCGTATGTCCGACCATATCACCATTTGCGAAGTTTATAACAACAAATGGAAATGTCGATTCATTTGCCTCAAATGCTGTCAAGATTTCCTCGGCGGACATTGCTGGATCGAGATCATAAGTCGTCACTTTATGAGAAGGGATCAAAATATCGGTTTCTCATTCAAACGGTGTTCCTCGTCAACCATTGAAGAACTTCGTCACATGAGCGAACTTCTCAGTTTCTGCGATATGAAGCTGGGGAATATTATTTCTCTCGAGAATCTCCCCGAGAATATTACTTGGTTTTTTATCTTCTATAAAAACCGTTCCGCTAAATTCTGGATAATATCGAGTCATCGTGGCAAATACGAGATTTTCGAGATGCATTCGTTTAAGACCTACAAAATCAGAGTCGGTAAAGATTCTTGCAAGTTGTTTGGCTCGGTCTGAACGGAAATTTAAAAGCACAATTACTTCGTTATCCTCAATCAAATCTCTTTCTTTAAAAGAGACAGGATTCAGAAATTCATCGGTCATTCCATTGTCATAATTCGCCTGAACCCAGTCAAGAGGATTTTCATAGCTCGGAGAATTATTTCCCATAATAGCCTCATATGCTTTTTGATTTCTATCCCAGTTGGTATCTCGATCCATCGCATAATACCGACCACTAATGCTGGCGATTTTTATATTTGCTCTATTTTTTATTTTCTCGAGAAAATCCTGTAGATATCCGAGAAAAGAAGTCGGTGCGGTATCTCGACCATCGGAAAAAAGATGGAGATTGATGGAAATATCCTCGGGAAGGATTCTGATAAATTCAAGCAAATGACTTGTATGAGCATGTACTCCACCTGGCCCAAAAAGTCATATCAAGTGAATTTTTCCATTTTCTTTCGCACGTTTTAAAATAGTTTCGTAGGCAGGAAGTTTTTCAAACTTCTTGGTCTGGAAAAGTTCATCGATTCGGACGATACTCTGAGCGAGAATTTGTCCACTTCCGATGGTGAGATGACCAATCTCAGAATTTCCCATTTGTCCTTCGGTTACTCCAACGGCGAGTCCAGAAGCGCAGAGTTTAGAATAAGGTTCAGAAAAAAGTTTTTGAAAAGTTGGTGCACTTGCTTGTAAAATAGCATTTTTTTTAGGGGAGAGAGTATTGATTCCGAATCAGTCGAGGATGATGAGGGTGGTTTTTCTCATGAGAACTTTTTAAAATTAAGAGAGTATTTTAGAGGAATTTTATTTTTTGCAAATTTAAATCACAAATTCACAAATTCAAACGAGACTTGTATCTTTCTAAAAAATAGACTAATATGTTCATATATTATTTTTTCACTATGCTCTTATGAGAATACAGAACATAATATCTACAACAAAACTAATAAAATCTCATTTTTATAAAACCAATAAATACTCCGGCTTCACCCTCGTAGAACTCGTAGTAACCATAGCTATTATAGCAATCCTTTCTACTATAGGTTTTGCATCTATCGGATGATATTTTGCAGGAGCACGAGACGGAGTGCGTCTCGCTGATATGAAAAATATCTACGGACAGATGAATATCTCTCTCGGTAAAACAGGAGAATTTCCTATGCCAGAAAATTATGCAACAGTCACACTCAGTGGTGGTGTAATTTCCTATCAATGAATCGCAGGACGAACTGTTCTAGATACTATTGGTTTTGAATGAGCATGACGAGACCCAAAAGATGATCTTTATTATACTTACAGTATTAATATCAAGAAAAGCAAAGCTCAAATACTTGCATATTTTGAAGAATTTGATACAACGAAACTTTCAAGTCTTCCAAGTCTTGTTCCAGAAACATTTGCAGCAAATGTCGTAGATTATACCAATAGAATACCTGGAACTATGGGTAAAAAGATAGGAATTCTTCTGGATTCTGTAACATTTGCTCCTGTTTATAGTACATGAGTCGATGTAGCAACTACCACGACACCATATACTGTATATTTCGATAATACAACAAAAGCTACAGGAACATCAACGGTATTAGCTGACTCTTTTCTGACGAATAGTATTACGAGTATTCCTGTAGCTCCTACTATAACTCCCACGTATTCTTGTACTGGAGCTCTGGTTACTGCTAATGCAAATATATCTAATACCACTGGACTCTCTGTCGATACCGCCTATCAAACAACCACTTCAGGAAATTCTTGTTACTACACTTGTAAAACTAATTATAGTGGAGTAAATTGTCAGACATATACGGCACCACCAGTAATATCTATTGCCAGTTGTATTTCTGTCAGTACAATTCTTACAGGATCTACTACTTATCCAGGAACCACTGCTTTTCCATGAGCTTGTGATACTCCCGATATTATACTGTGCACCTGAGCAGGAACCTGACAAATATGGTCTATGTGTAATGTTTGAGCTATCACTACTACTAATTATAATTCTACCCTCGTCAATAGGACTACTTTAGCAAATGTCGATGGAAAACTCTTTCAATTTGCTCGTAATGATGGATTTGATACTTATAGTGCAACCCCTTCTCTTTCTGCAGGAGTAAATGTTGCCACAAATGTATTTACTGGACCCATGGCTACTACTTGGTACTATAATAGCAGTAACAATGATTGGCGAGTAACTCAACTTGCTACAACTGCGAGCACAGCACTCAATATATGGACTACAAGTCCCTGTGATGTTAATTATCATGTCCCCACAGCAGATGAGTTTCAAACTGCTTTTAATACATTTCCAAATGTGAATTATGGTAATGTTGCCAATCTTCCAACTATACTTAAAATGCCATACGCAGGCTATCGTAATTACACTAATGGTTTATTTTCTGGTGCAATGTATGGTGCTTACTGGTCGTCCAGTCCATACTGGGGGAATGTAAACAGTCTGAGTTTTAATTCTTCCACTGTGAATCCGTCAGGTAATGTTGTTCGGGCTTTCGGGTATCCTGTTCGGTGTATCAAAAATTAATTTCTCTTTTCATAGAGAAATAGAAGACTACCTTCCTATCTTATGATACGATAAACTACAAGAAAAAGACTAACTTCTCTGAAGATTGGTCTTTTTCAAATCCATTTTGATATATTCTCGTTTTTTCATATAATCCGCTCAAATATTCCCTTATTCAGCATATTCTATGATACATATCGTCATCGTTCGTGATTCTATGATTTTTCAATCGATTCTCAAACAAACCGAAGCAAAAAAAGTACCACTTTCTGGTATTTCCTATCAGGTATTTTCACAGGGAAATATTCGGATTATCGGAGAATATGACGTATCTATCGAGGAAGTGCTTGTTTCTGTGGTGAAAGAATTGAATCCAGATACGGTATTTTTCCTCGGAGAATCTTATCCTGTAAGTGATGAAAAACGATGAGGTGACATCGTTTTACCAAATGTATTTTTCTCATACAATAACGAGATAGAATCGATGGAAATCGGACAAGAAAAAATGGATTCTCTTATTTCTGAGCCATTATTTTTGGAACACTATCCCTTGCAAGGTGACTACGATTTTGAATCATTTGGCTTATCTGTCGGAGGTATTCATGTGAGCGGAGTATGGAATGAAGCTATAGAAGATTTTCGAATTCGACTCCGTTTGGTATATGAAAATGATACATTTGACAGTGATATATATACTTTCGTACAAAAAGCATCGGAATTGGGGATACAAGAAAAGACATACCCAGTTGCGTACACCAAGACCGAAGATATAAAATCTGAAGCAAAAAATGTTTGGAGTATTGTTCAATTCATCATAGGAAGTGTCGATCCGGATCTTATTTCTCCTGAGACAGACGAGGAGCAATGAGGAGAGAAGGAAGAATGGATGGATGGATCGAGTGAGGAATAATCTACTTATAATCTACTGATTTATATGACTATAAATACCCTTACTCTCGGTCAGATAGAATGGCTCGATATTGTGAATCCGACGAAAAATGAAGTCGATAATATTGTAGAAAAATATAATTTTCATGAACTCGATAAAGAGGCAATTATCGAGGAATATCAACTTGCCCGTGTTGATACGTATGATGATTATATTTTTGTCGTGCTTCATTTTCCGAAGTATGACACGAAAAGTTTTCGATATATACAGAACGAATTTGGTATATTTATTTCTCGAAAATATTTGATAAATTTCCGCTATTACAATACCGCATCGGTAGATGCAATTATGGATCGGTACAATGATGGAAAGCACGGGAAAGATACGATCAATACTGCGTATATGCTTTATGATTTGATTGATTCGATGATCGATAGAACTTTCAAGATTATTAATCGGTTCGGGAAAGATCTCCGTAATTTGGAGGAGAATATTTTTCTCAATGTTGGTGAGAAAACTATTTCTGAGATTATGGTTCGAAAGCGTAATATTATCGCACTTAAGCATATGATCAGTCCACAGATTCGGGTACTCAAAGTTCTTGAACTACGAATGAATACACTCTTTAAAGATGATGAAGTAGAGATATATTTTGAAAATTTGGAAGATAAAGTGGAGAAGATATATGCCGAAATCCAACTCCTGCAGGAAAACATCGATTCTATGGAAGATGCACTCAAATCTATTTTTGATATGCAGACCAATAATACGATTAAATACCTCACATTTTTCTCGGCGTTTATGCTTCCATTGACGCTCATCACCAGTTTCTTCGGTATGAATATCGAAAATGTGCCATTCCATGATAATCTTGTATATATATCAATTGTCCTCACCGCTCTTGTTATGGGGGTATTGGTATACTTTTTGAAAAAGTGGAAGAAGTTATAATTCCTCGATTTGTTTTTTCTGACTTTTTCTCTATAATCTCAGCATCTTATATTATTTTCACTATTATTTTCACTATGGCTTCCACAGAAACAGTTATACGATTTGATAAAGTACAATTTGAATTTGGAATCAAGGTTCTCCTCGAAGAGGTGAGTTTCTCTGTGCGAGAAGGGATGAAAATGACAGTCATGGGACAGAATGGTGCAGGAAAAAGTACAATGTTTAAACTTATGATGGGCGAATTTGTCCCAAAATATGGGAAAATAAGCATTGATAAAAATCTCCGAATTGCGATTTCTCGACAGATTATGCTTCCTGAAGACAAAGAACTGACAGTACAAGCGTTTTTTCGGAAATATTTTGCAGATGATACTATTTATAATATCGATGCCCGAATCGCAGAAGTACTTGAAATCGTCAATCTTAAAGCAGCTCTCGACAAGATAATCGGAACTTTTTCTGGAGGACAACAAGCGCGACTTTTGCTCGCCGCAGCTCTTATTCAGAAACCAGATATTCTCCTTCTCGACGAACCAACCAATAATCTCGATCGTGCAGGAATCGATCATTTGACCGATTTTCTCCGAGCGTACAAGAAAACCTGTATCGTCATCTCTCATGACGCCGAGTTTCTCAACGCGTTTACAGACGGAGTTCTCTATCTCGATATATTTACCAAGAAAGTAGAACAATTCGTCGGAGATTATTACGATGTAGTCGAGCGAATCAAGGCTCAAATCGAGCGTGAAAATATGAAAAATGCACAACTTGCCAAAGAAGCACAGGCCAATAAAGAACAGGCGAATGTATTCGCTCATAAAGGAGGGAAACTCCGTCTCGTAGCTAAGAAGATGCGAGATAAAGCAGAAGAATTGGAAGATGCGATGGTGGATTCTAGACGGGAAGATCGGGCAATTAAACCATTTATTATTCCTATACAGGAAGACATTGGTGGAACTATTCTTTCGATCCAAAAATTCTCCGTTATCGAAAATCATGAAATTGTCGAAAAAACTGCCGATATTAAACTCGGAAAAGATTCACATCTCGCACTTTCTGGTCCCAATGGAATCGGGAAGACAACACTTCTTGAAACACTTGCATCAGGAAAATCTACTGGGGTAACGATTACTCCGGGGATTCGTGTCGGATACTACCGTCAAGACTTCTCCACGCTCGATTTCGATCAAACGGTATATGATTGTCTCTCTGACGCCATAAAGGAAACAGGACGACTCGTAGAAGAGCAATATCTTCGAGGAACTGCTGCCGGTTTCCTTATTACTGGAGAGATTATGAAAATGCAAATCCGGTATCTCTCAGAAGGACAAAAGGGATTGGTTTCTTTTGCACGACTCGTGCTCCTACAGCCAGGACTTTTGATCCTTGATGAGCCAACAAATCATATTAATTTTCGACATCTTCCTATTATCGCTGAAGCACTCGATGCTTACGAAGGTGCTTTGGTAATAGTATCTCACGTGGATGAATTCCTCTGGCAGATTCGAATCGATGAATATCTCGAACTCGATAGATAGAGGTCAGTCGAAAGACATCGTCATTGCGAGGAACGAAGCAATCTAGGATAATCAAACCATTTATATACTTTTGTAGCCAAAAGTACCAAAAGCTTTCATGGGTAAAAAACTCGTCGGGTCGCAATAGATAAGCTGTTTATCATCAGACTCAAACAGTCTTACCCCTAAAAACCCGACTTACAGATTTTCATCATTTATTTTTTATGGAAAATACTCTGATATTCGCTCTTATTAGTACGATAATTTATCTTATTGGAGCGATCCCTTATACAATTGGAATTGTTCGATGAGAAGTATTACCTCACCCGTTTTCTTATGGGATATGGATTATTCTCGTGGGAATAAAAAATATAATTCTTTTTCAGGAAAATGCATGATGGACACTTCTTCTTGTATGCTTTGATATCGACAGAGATTGATTCCTAAAGAATTATCATAAAATATGACATCACCTACTACCTATATCCTCCGCTGCTCGGACGATTCCCTCTATACTGGCTCGACCAATGATTTAGAGAAACGTCTTCATGAGCATAATAATCTGAAATCTTGAGCTCATTATACTAAGATTCGCCGTCCGGTAGAATTAGTTTATCATGAAGTTTTTGAAACGATAGGTGAGGCGAGAAAGCGAGAATATGTTATAAAGCAACTTACGAGAAAGGAAAAAATATGCTTGATGGAAAATTGTCAGCTCAAGGAAATCAAACAACATACAAAAATAGCAGGGTTTTAATTTTCTTTTCCTTATTATAGAAGGAAAGTATAAGATCGATAAAAATATTTGAATTTTCTGTATTTTTCCGTATCCTCCAGATCTTTCCTATCTCTTTATAAAATAGTCCATGCTCAAAGTAGTCTGAGGTCAGCGTCTTTCTGGAATAGTTGAAATTAGTGGTTCTAAAAATGCAAGTCTTCCGATTATCGCAGCGAGTCTGCTTTTGGAAAAAGTGACACTTCATAATGTTCCACGGATTGGAGATATTTTTTCTCTTCTAGACATCATCAGGAGCCTCTGAGTAGTGGTGGATTTCACGGGAAATACACTCACTATGGATATGACCCATATTTCTCTCGATCATATGAATCGTGGACTTATGAATAAAATTCGTGCTTCTATCCTCCTCCTCGCACCACTTCTCTATCGATTTGGAACAGTAGATATCCCATTTCCTGGTGGATGTAATATAGGAAAACGACCGATCGATGAACATCTCAATGGACTTCGTGAGATTGGGTATGAATCAAAAGATACCGAAGAAAGTATTCATTTATCAGGAAAACTCCAGTCAGGTGAAAAGAATCTTTATGCAGGTTTTGCGGTTACAGCAACGGAGAATCTTATTACAGCTAATATTCTCCGTCCTGGACGTACTCGGATTCATCTTGCGGCTATCGAACCACATGTCGTGAATCTCGTGGATTTTTTGAAAAATCTCTGAGCAAATATTACTATCAACTATGACCACACGATCGATATAATTGGAGTGGAAAAAATTGCATCTACTGGTGAATTTTTTATCGTCCATGACTATATAGAATCTGGAACATTTATCGTACTTGGAGCGCTCGCAAGTCAGGAATATATCGATATTCACCATGCATGTATCCAAGGATTGACGAGTTTTCTCGTGAAGTGTCGAGAAGTAGGGGTCAGATTTGAAGATAGGGGAGACGATATACTTCGTGTCTATCGGAGTGAACATCTCCAAGCCATCAAATCTTTTCAGACAAATGTATTTCCAGGATTCCCCACAGATCTTCAGTCCGTATTCTGTATCCTTCTTTCGCAAGCAGAAGGAGTTTCTCGAGTACAAGAAATCATGTTTGAATGACGTCTCAATTTCCTCGTGGAACTAGAGAAGATGAAAGGTCACCCAGCTCTTATGAACCCGCATGAGGCACTTATTTTTGGTCCTACCCACTTGCGTGGTGCGACGGTTTCTAGCTGGGATCTCCGAGCGGGAGTTGCGATGATCATCGCCGGACTCATCGCCACAGGAGATACCTACATCACCAATGTAGAATACATAGAACGTGGTTACGAAGATATCATCGGAAAGATTGGAAGATTGGGAGTGAAAATTGAACATGTAAAATCCGCTTAATATTTTTATACCATAAAAACCCTTTCAGAAGAGAGAGAATCTATCGTACTTTTGTTGCAATCATAGAGAGAGTTGCATTGCCTATTGTATAGGAACTTCCAATACACCATACATGATAAAGACGCGGATGAACAGTAGCGGTTGAGCTTGTTACATTGATAAGTTGTGTTGTAGTGAGGTAAGAGTGACGACTTGATGAATAAGCACCTTCTGAATTGAAATTTGGAAGTGTGCCTATAGTGGTAAAAGTTCCAGACGTTGGAGTAGAAATATCTATATGTATATCAAAGCATCCATTTATAACAGTTGGATACAGGTAGTACCCCATATTCAACAACCATACTCCCTGAGTGAGAGTGACATCACTGGTTGAAAATGTAGTATTTGTGCTATTTACAATCGTCCCAGCGGTGAGATTCATTGTGACAAATTGATAGGAGGGACTGGACCATGAAGCAAGACCATTTGTATCACTTGTGAGCACTTTTCCAGCTCATTGAGTATCATCAGTTATTTTGATATTTCCATTTATTTCCAACTTCGCCCCCGGATTTGGATTTCCAATCCCTACATTTCCTCCTGTAAAAACTATATCACTTCCTATTCGACTCCATCGACTATCTAAATCAGTTATATTATCCACTAGCGCATTCCATGCGTTTGCTGAGAGAGGACTTCCAGTGGTTACTTTGCTCATAGCATTGTTCCATGTCGCATACCCAACTGTGAGGACTACAACTGTTCAGAAGAATATCAACCCGGAATACATCGATTTCTTCCAAAAAGAAATGTTTTTCATAAAAAAGAAGTAAGAAAATAGAAATTAAATTAAAACCATTATCGTTTTTTTTTTTTTGTAAATCAAGTTTGCTTTCAAAAACAAAGAAAACAACAAGAAAACACTAAAAAAGCGACTATTAGTGAGATAATCGCTCATAACTTTTGTGTTTTTTGGCAACAAAAATGGAGTAATTATCCGTAGTCGCCAAACTAACAGTCTATCCGTTCCTACGAAGGATGAACTTGGATAATTACTCCAGGTTGAATCATTCGTAGGAATTTGAGATTCAATAAAAAACGGAAAATAAAAAACTGTTAATTTGGCACCGAAATAGTATGGATTTTCTGGGAAAATGCAATAAAAAATGATTATCCGAAGATAATCATTTGGTATGACAAAGTATTTTCCTTAAACTTTCATCACCGCTTTCCGAAACTTATTGGCACGATCGAGATAATCCCGGAACATTCCAAAACTCGCACATCCAGGGGAGAGGAGTATAGTATCTCAGAATTTCGCAGCTTTTACTGATAAATGAACCGCTTCGTCCATACTTTCACTATAATGATAGGAAACTCCGTATTGTTCACAGATTTTTCCGAGAATTTCACGGGTTTGTCCGATAAGTTCCGTGTGTTTTACTTTCTCTTGAAGAATCGGCCCAAGATGTTCAAATATGTCTCATTTGTCCGAACCTCCGGCGATGAGCATTACTTTCTTATCTTCGAATGATCCAAGTGCTGCAATGAGACTTTGTGCGGAAGTGGATTTGGAATCATCGATGAATTGTATTCCATTTTTCTCAGTCACAAACTCGAGACGATGCGCGAGTCCAGATATGTGTCTGAGATATTCTCTCGTTCGTTTGGAACAAATTTTGAGAGCATTTGTCACCAGTGTCACAGAGAGGATATTCATAGCATTATGAATTCCTGAAAATTGCGTCTCACTCAGGAGATATTTCTTGCGACCAGAGATAATAATATCTTCACCATCGGTTCTATCTTTGAGGAAGCTCGGAATAATTTCAGAATCTAAGGGTTTATTTGTTCTGGATAGCTTTGCTTCGTTCGTAATGACAGTATCATTTTTATCTATTCAGAATATCCGTACATTCGGTATGCTTGTCGGAATTTTCAATCCAAATTCATTTGCACGAGTAAATACTTGTTCGTTGATAAAAGATGCCTCTTTTGTGAACTGAAATAATCGCATTTTCGCCTCGAAATAATCTTGTAAATCAGAGTGCCAATTGAGATGATCGGTCTCAAAATTGGTGAAAATAGAATAATCAGGATGAAAACCTCATTCTCGTTCTCACTTTGGAAATAATTCAAGACTTTTTAATCCTGATAAACAAGAGAGATTATATGTCATAAAGCTGGAAACTTCTATGACGATAAAGCCTTTTTTGAGTCCTTGTTCTCTAATCTGCCGAACGGTTTCCGAAAAAGGGATTTCAAAATTCCCTGAGAGAAAAACTTTTTCTTCGCCATATTCTGCGCAGAGAAGTTTGTAGAGAATCCACGCAGTCGTAGATTTCCCATCAGTTCCGGTGATACAAATAGTTTTGAATCTTTTTGGTAAGTATCGCGCTGCGAAATCCATCTCGGAGAGAATCTTATTCGATTGATATATTCGGTTGTTTGGCGAAACTCCCGGAGTAGGAATTATGCCACTATAGAGAGAAAAGTTGATATTTTCATCTGCATCATCTCGGATATCAATAGGAATATAGAGAGATTCTGCAAGTGCTTTCACTCCATTACTCACTCGTCATTTCCCATAAAAAAGTATCATAATAGTTGAAAAAAAGAGGTATTTGTGATAGTATAAACAAAAATCTATTTATTAAAAATAAATTCTTTATGAATACTACAGCGGGCAAATTTTCAGGACTGACAAAACTAGAAATTGATTCGTATAAAGATTTTTCTCAAATCATGGAAAAATGAATATGGGAATGACTTACTATGCTTGATTTGTACTCAGTGAAAGGGCTTTCAAGAAAAGAACTAGAAGATTTATTATACAAAAATGCACATATTGAAATGAATACGAAATCTCAGTTAAAAACAGCAAAGATGAGATTATTGAAACGTATCAACCGAGTATATACGGAAACTATTAAACAAATGGAAGAATCTTTCTTGTTGAAGATTCCATATGGATTAATAGGAAAGAAGTGGAATTCTGTTGATGAATTTCTTGATTTTATGGAAGAGATTGCTCATGATAAAAATCATGGATATTCAAAAATTATTAACTGTGCTATTCTGAAAACGATGTCCGCTATAGAAGATATTATAGATAATCCTCGCGTAACCGAATTGGATAAAGAATTGGAAAATATTACTGAGAAGATTAAATCTATAAAAGGATTGAAAATTACTAGTCAAAATGATAGTGGTTTTAGTTTTGTATATAATTCCCCAAATAAAACTGAACCAATTCACGTTCGATGACAGCTTGTATATCGTGCCAAACAATTTAGTAAAATCCTCCAGAAACTTATCTATAATAGAAAGTATAGAAGTGCGGATCTTATGACAGATCTTATTGGATTTCGAATAGAAATTAACGATGATGATGGTGCAGAAATGTGTAATGATATGGTATCATTTTTTGCGAAGAAAATATTTGAGGGAGAATGTGTGTTAGATGACAAAGGCCTCCTTTGAAAAGAATTCCTTCAAGAAAGCGGAATAGAATTGCGTCAAGTGAAGCCGAAGGAATCCACTTCCGATGGTTTTAAAAATGCCTCTCTTGGATGATCCGTTCCTTATAAAAAGAAACATCAAGAACATGGGTGATTTTCTGGTGTTGAGGCTCAATTTGTGAAAGTATCCAATAAAAATGAAACAGGATTTAGTAAACATGAGATTTACGATATGAAAAAAGTCCTTTCTCTGGTAGCAAGACTTCTCTGATGTTTAACAATTGGTAATATTAAAGTAGCGGTTCGTGAAATAGGACTTATGTCTGGATTTTCTGAAGAAAAAATTTTGGAACACCTTCTTTTTCCTAAAGAATCAAAATTTTATAAAAAAGGGACATTTAATATTGACGAGTGACATCACGGGTTTCTTATACCACTAACAATTGGGGATCAGGTATATTTTACTACGGAAGATACTTATTCTTCTTCCCTTGAAGTTCTTTATAAAGATTATCCTAAAAAGGTAACATTATTTAATTACAAAGAATTCATTACAAAATATGATACAATAAAGATATAGATAGATGTAAATTTTGGCTATAAATTTTTACTCCAAATCTTTTTTACTTCTCCTCACTTTCCAATTTTCGCTTCTATATCTGGATGTCTCACCAGATAGGAAGCGAATTTTTTTGCTGATTCAAATCCCGGATCGATGATATCTATCCCGGGGCGAATCTGTTCGATGATAGCGCGAACATAGGGATAATGAGTACAACCGAGAACAATCGCTTCGATATCACTATCAAATTTAGCAAGATGAGTTTTTAATATTCATTGAATAAGTTCTCATTCAAAAACTCCATTTTCTATGAGAGGAACAAGTTCTGGAGCGGCGATTTCTTGAATCTCGATGGTATTATTGATGATATGAACTCGTTCTTTATAGGCACGATTTTTAACAGTAGATTCAGTGGCAAGAACTCCAATTTTTCTATAATTCCCTTCGAGAATTTTTTCGGCACCAGGGATAGTAACTCAGAGAATCTTACGATCTGGAAATTTCGTTTGCTGAAGATATTGAATCGCATGAGCGGTCGCAGTATTACAGGCAAGTACAACAATAGTAGCACCTTGGTCGAAGAGGAATTGCACTCCTTCTTCTGTATATTGACGGATTGTTGCATCATTAAGTCCACCATAGGGGCATCGTGCATTATCCCCGAAATAGAGATAGTCGTACTCGGGTAATATTTTCTGAAATTCTCGTAGAACGGTCAGTCCACCGATTCAGGAATCAAAAAATCCAATCATAAATATTGAGTTTAACTATTTACATTTTCCTTGATAAATTTTGGCATATTGGCATATTTGAGTCCTTCCTCCAGTGTAATATCACCCTCATTAATAAAGTTCAAAAGATCATGCTCGATGATTTGCATTCCTTCACGACTAGATGTTTGCATAATAGATGGAATCTGATGGAGTTCATTTTCTCGAATAAGGTGAGAAATGGCGGTATTTTTGATGAGAATTTCTTTGGCAAGAATCATCCCAGTTCCATCACTTTTCTTGAGAAGACGTTGTGAGAAAACAGCAACAAGTGTATCTGCAAGTTGGAGACGAATCTGGTTTTGTTGTCCAGAAGGAAATGCATCGATAATACGAGAAATAGTCTGGTAAGCACTTCGTGTATGGAGTGTTGAGAATACCAAATGTCCTGTTTCTGCCAATTTGAGTGCCATTTCGATTTCGTGCATATCACGCATTTCCCCAAACAGTATTACTTGTGGATTTTGTCGCATCGCTCCGATAAGAGCGGTATTATAATCAGGAACATCGCGTCCGATTTCTTTCTGTTCCATGATAGATTTTTTATGACCATGAATGTATTCTATAGGATCTTCGATGGTGATAATATGTTTCGCATAATTCGTATTGATTTCATTGATCATCGCTGCGAGAGTGGTAGATTTACCACTTCCCGTCGGTCCAGTTACGAGTATGAGACCTTGTCCTGTTTTTGTGATATCTTGATAAATAACTGGAAGGTGGAGATCGGCAATCGATGGGATGTTTTGTGATAAAAGACGCAGAACGGTCATATAATATCCATTTTGAAAAGAAACATTTCCGCGGAAACGAGAGTTCTGAAATTGAAAAGAAAAATCGAGATTCTTGGTTGCGAGGAGTTTTTGATGTTGTTCATCGGTTATGAGCGATTGAGCAAAATCTTGTGCTGCTTTGGGAGTGATAATTTCAATCCCTTCATTGATAAGAATAATTTCCCCAGAGATTTTAATCGCAGGATAAGTACCAACAGTATAATAAAAATCCGATCATTTATTATCGATAATAACACCGAGCAAGGCATCGCTCTCGGGATAATCTGCAATCATATTATGAAGCATAGGAAGAAATGGTAAAAAATAAAATAAGAAGTATATATGATATTTACAGGTTCTTTGCGACTTTTGCGAGCTGGAAGAATGGAAGCATGATAGCGATAATAATCGTTCCTACAAGTGCTCCGACAAAGACTATAATAAATGGTTCCAGTGCAGCCATAAGATTGGCGATAAATCTCTTTAGTTCTTTTGTATAGTTCATCCCTACTTTTTCGATATTTTTCCCGATTGTACCAGTCTCTTCTCCGACACTTACCATATGTACGAGATCTTCTGGGAAGAAACTATTGGTAAAATGGGTTTCTTTGTCTTTTCCAATAGCCAATCACATAGCATTACTAAGTTTTACTCCTGCCTCTACCTCGTTCTTTATACGAATAATATCTTTTTTGAATTGAATATTTGGTACGATATTAGCGGCAGTTTCTAGGGCTTCGAGCATAAGTACTCCGGAATCAAGAAGAAGTTTGAGAGAATTTATAAACAATATAACATTTTCCTGTTTTTTAATATATCCAAATATAGGAATCCTGAATGATATGTAGGATAGTATTATTTGTCCGAAATAAAAGCGTCTCATTGCCCATAAGAGTGCAAAGAATCCAGCAATTATTAGGAGGAGAAAAATATAATGATGTACAATAAATTGTGAAAGATCCATCATAAATTGGGTAAGTCCTGGTATGGCAACACCTGTTTTAGTGAATGATTCTGTAACTTTTGGAAGAATGAAAGTAAGCATAAAAGTTACCATCGCAAGAGCGAGAGTGATTAAGATCACTGGATAAATCATAGCTCCTCGTATCTTTGATTTCAGCTCAATACTATCCAAGAGACTTACTTCCAATTCTGCGAGTACTTTTGGGAGAGCACCCGTTTTTTCTCCTACTTCGATCAAAGAAATAATGAGTGGATCAAAGTATTTTTTATACTGCTTAAGCGTATCGGAGATAGAAAGTCCATGATCAAGATTGATGCGGATTTCATTTACGATCATTTTTAATTTTGGATTTTTTACTTGTTTTTGTACGATCGAAAATGCAGATTTGAGATCGATACCACTAGAGAGAAAACTTGAAAGTTTATTGATAAAGTTCCATATCTCTTTTGGAGCAATACCACCGAGGATGATGGGTTTTGATTCCTTTCGAGTAAAATGTCCCGGTTTTTTCCCTGTTTTTATAGCATGCTTTGTATCTCCGAGAAGTTCCTGAAAAAGAGTACTATCGAATGTACCATCGGGTTGTATGAAGTGTTTTTTTCAAAAAAGCATGTTTCTAAAGATTAGTAATTTTAGTACTGATATCTTCTTCTATAATTATATCTTTCCGTTTTTAAAAAGAACATCTAATGTTTCTTTCATAACGAGCTCATATTCTCCTTTTCGATAGAGCTCTTGTAGTAATTCATACTTTCTTTTTAATTTTTCATCTTGTTTTTTAATAATGGATTTATGTTCATTTTCTAGAGCTTTTTCTAGATAAAAACGCATTCGTTCATGTACGTATCCTTCTCGGAAATAAAGATAGACTTCTTGTTTAATTTTCGTGAATTCCGCCATTTGATAGAGTCGATCAAGTCGATCAAGTCGGATTTTTAATTCTCGCTCATGACGTTCCTGTTTCATAGTATCTATAATTTGTTGTTTTGTTTTATTCATAAAATCAATATCTTTTTTCCCTACCTTTTTAATGTCCATTTCCTTCATAAGATTCGCGAGTTCTTCCTTATTAGATACAATATCCTTTTTAAAATTTCTGGAGAAAATAAAGAAAGATACATCATCTTCGAAAGGCATTTTTCCACGAAATTCATCCACATCTCGCATCATCATCTCATATATTTTCCCTGGATTATATTCATATTTATGAGCATGTGCTTTGAAGCTTTTTTCCATTCTATCAATACCGTACATTGTATTAAATGCATCTTTTACTTCTATAATACCATCGGTATAACCAAATAAAATATCTCCATCTAGCATTTCAATTTCTTTGATTTTTACGGATGAAACATTAGGAATGAGACGTACTCCAAGAGCAAGTCCTCATGGGATAATCTTTTCTATAGAATTTGTTTGTCTTCTATAAAGAAGCATAGGATCATGTCCTGCTCCGATAAATGTAAACTTATTATTAGAATTATCGAGTTGAAAAAAAACAGAGGTTACAAATATTCTCCCCTTAATTCTTTTCTTGAGCTCATTATTCATCGTTACAAATAACTCTCAGAAATCTTTTATTTTTTTGGAGAATTCGAAGAATATCTTCGAAAGAAGAGCGACTGTAAAACCAGCCTGAACCCCATGACCAGTAGCATCACCTATGTAAAAAAGCGTCTTGTTTCATTCTTTGTAATATCCAAAAGTATCACCGATAATTTTGTCTTTTCCATGAATTTTCCCAAAAAAATCGAAACCATGAATAGAGAAATTATTTATATCTTTGGTAAGTCCCGTATGAACTGCGGAGAGTATATCTCCATCAGCATGTTCTATTCCTATATTATCTATCGTTCCTGATTTCAAAAGTAATTGTTCTATATCATTCAATGCTTTTTGTCTTTTGAGAAATTCCTTTTTTTCGAGACTTTTGAATCTGAAACTTTTTATCCAGAGGGAGAATTTATCAACCACAGAAGTATATTTAGTATCTTTTACATCTTCCATTTCTACACCTACTTCTTGTAAGATATTATTGAGTTTCTCATCTTTTTCCTTATGTTTGCTCTGTTTTATTTTCTCTTTATCATAGAGTTTTTGTGCTTTTGCGAGGAACTTAATTGCTCATTTCTCATTATGAAAGTCTGATAGAAGTTTTTTTGCCAAAATAAGTGCATCTGTATATTCTTTCTTACGAAATAGCTCATTGAGATCTTTCGTAAGAAGTTTAAATTTCAACTTCTTTTCTATTACCTCCTCTTTGTCTCTCTTTTCAAGATATTCCTTTTCTATTTGTACAAGAACCTTCTCGATATTATTTACTTCCTTGTAAAGATTAATAAGAATAGTATCTATTTTTTTATGTTTTTCTTTTGCGGCTAGTGAAATGGTTTCAATATTTGAATTTTCAAGAACGAGAATTTTTCGTTTTGCATTTTCATAATAAGTAATTCCTGTCTGATTCTTTAAGATAAGTTCTTTGGCTGCAATGATTGCTGTATTAAAATCTCCAGTCTTTTGACATGTTTTAAGCCATGTCAAAGCCTCCGAAATATCAGTAATATTTTCGGATTCTTGCGAATTTCGCTGGAAGAATTTTTTAATTTTTGCAAATATCATACAGTATGATTATATAAGTTTCATAATCTCTTCAATAGTAGTTTTTCCTGTTGCTGCTTTTATAAGACCATCTTGCATAACCGTAATCATACCAAGTTCACACGCTTTTTCTTCAATCTCATGCACGGGAGCTTTCCCGAGAATAAGAGGATCTAATTCCTCATTTATAACCAATACTTCATGAACTCCCATTCTTCCTGATATCCCAGACATATCACATTTTTCACATCCAGATGATTTATAAAAATCAATATTGGCTACATCGTCCTCGATAATATTACTCAGATATCCCGATATCGTTGATTGCATAGCAGGATCGACTATCTTATATGGAGTGTGACAATGAGGACATGTTTTTTTGACAAGTCGTTGTGATATAACCATCTTGAGAGCAGATGAAATCAGAAATGGCTCTATATTCATATTAATAAGTCGTTGAATAGTTCCAGCAGCACTATTTGTATGGATAGTTGAAAGCACGAGATGTCATGTGAGGGCTGCCTCAATCGCCAACATAGCAGTTTCTTTGTCTCGAATCTCTCAGACCATGATGATATCAGGATCTTGACGCACGAGAGAGCGAAGTCCACTTGCAAAATCGAAGCCAATCTGAGGTTTTACTTGTGTTTGATTGATATGAGGAATATTGTATTCGACAGGATCCTCAAGAGTTGCTATATTGTATGCGAGAGGGTCAAAATATCGGAGCATAGAAAAAAGAGTGGTAGATTTACCTGACCCCGTTGGTCCAGCAACGAGAATCATTCCATATTTACTAGCGAGACTGGTTTTGATTTTAGCAAGATTCACATCGAGGAAATCGAGTTTATCGAGAGAGAGCATATCAGCATTTTGTCGGAGAATACGCATAACAATCTTTTCACCATCGACAATAGGTATGATACTGACACGTATATCCACCAATTCTCCATCAGCCTTTTCTGAGACAAATGATATCTTTCCATCTTGAGGCTTATGTTTCTCATCGATACGCATATTTGCGAGTATTTTTATTCGAGAAAGAAGTTTCGTATATTCATCATGTGTTACTTTATCAACAAACAGAAAATCACCACTTTGTCGAAAACGAATAGTGATGAAATGTTTACTTGGCTCGATATGAATGTCGGAAATGTTCGTTTCCAAAGCAAAATCAAAAAGTTGATTAGTATAATCTACTATATCTCCAATATCACTCTTGGTTTGCATGGCAAGAAAAACGGCAGAATCTTTTGTTTTATGAAACATATATTTTTTATGTAAAAAAAGAATATTTATCTATGTGAGCATTATACAGGATAGTTCTCTATAATGCAAGATATACGCCTATATAAAGCATTGACAGAGTGGATATTCTTTGTTCAATATGTTTCTTAGGAAATTTGTGGTTTTTTTCCATGAATTTTTTCTTTCATATTCTGCTCGAGAACGTATGCTACTTCAAATACTTTCTCTTCTCCAAGTAATGGTCCAAGAATCTGAAGTCCTACAGGAAGTTCGATGGTTCCACCATCTTCCGGGAGAGTATATCCAATAGGAAGTGAAAGTCATGGAAGACCAGCAAGACTTCCATTTACGGTAAAAATATCGGAAAGATACATTTTGAGTGGATCATCTACTTTTTCTCCGATTTTCCATGCTACAGATGGTGCTGTAGGGGTGATGATAATATCTACTTCTTCGAATGCTTTTTTAAAATCATCTTTGATCAGTTCTCGAACAAGCGATGCTCGACGATAATAAGCATCATAAAATCCAGACGAGAGAACGAAAGACCCAAGCATAATACGTCTCTGGGCTTCTGTTCCAAATCCCTCACTTCGACTCATGGCAATGTCGGCTCCGCCTCCATGAGTGTGTCCGAATCGGATTCCATCATAACGGGAAAGATTGGTTGAAACTTCTGCTGGCATCACGATATAATATACAGCGAGTCCATATTCGGTATGAGGAAGGCTTACTTCTTTGATTTCTGCGCCGAGTTCACGAAGTTTGTTTATAGCCCCATCGATCTCTTCCTGTACTCATTTCTCGATTCCTTCTATAAAATATTCTTTCGGGATTCCGATTTTGATTCCTTTTAAGTCTTTTTTATCCCAGATAGCAGGATTAATAGTAGTTGAATTTTGTAAACTTGTGGAATCACCAGTATCATAACCTGCCATTATCTCATAGAGAAATGCTGCATCTTCGACTGTTTTTGTGAAGGTTCCTGGAGTATCTAGGGAACTTGCCATAGAAATAACTCCTTTTCGAGAATTACGTCCATAAGTCGGTTTGAATCCGACGATTCCGCACATACTCGCAGGCTGTCGAATAGATCCACCAGTATCAGTTCCAAGTGCCGCTGGAACCATTCCGGAAGCAACTGCTGCTGCTGAACCAGAGGATGATCCACCAGGAATACGTTCAATATCCCATGGATTTCGAGTAATTCTCATTGCGCTATTTTCTCCACTTCCCCCCATGGCAAACTCGTCCATATTGAGTTTTCCGATACTTGAAAAACCTGCTTCTTTGAGCGAAGATATGATGGTTGCATCATATGGTGGCTTGTAACCTACTAACATTTTTGATGCAGCGGTTGTTTCTATTCCTACTTCAGAAAATACATCTTTTACACCGATAGGAACTCCTGCAAGAGGGGAGTAGATATCTTGTTCTAGAGCTGTTTCATGAACCAAATTAAAAGCTTCGAGTTTTGGATCGAGACTTTTTATTCTATTCAAAAAATATTCATAAACTTCTTTTTGTGTCGTTTTCCCAGATTTTATTTCTGTGATAATTTCTTTGAGACTGAGATTTTTGAATTCTGTCATAATAATGATTTTTGGTGATGAATAATATTAAAATAATACTCTCTGAATTGATTCTATAAACCTATCATAGATTATTTTCCGAGAGTATAATCAAAATAAAAAAAACTCCTAAATTTTTTAGGAGTTTTTGATTCTAATATTTTTTACTATGAAAGAGTATTACTTATTCTTTGTCTCAGTTCGGGATTATCTGCCAGAAGTTTATTTATCAAGTCTTCTTGTAATGGAAGAGTTAATTCTCGTATCACATGAATATTTGCCGATAGAAAATCTGGAGTTATTGCAAGTAAAGAATCTAATGTCTCTGCTTGTCATAGAGGAGATTGCTGACTGATGTCATAGGCTGTGCGATAGCTATTTCATACATCTCAGTTTTTTTGCTTTGCCTTATACATCTCTTCATCAGCCAGTTCTATGAGTCTTTCCAATGTTGTTGTTCCATCCCAAACCTTGTATCAGGTTGATAGACCTGCAGTGAGTTCGATTATTTTACCATCTGCTGTAAATCTTTCTTTTTCATTGAAATTTTGTATATATTCTTGTATACGATTTATGATATGAGTAATAGTAGTTTCCGCATCACAACCATCGATAAAATAAGAAATTCATCTCACCCGTTCCTACATACCTTATCATTTCGTCGAACAGATGCCTGTAATATTTTTGCTATTTCTTGGAGGAATTTATCTCATTCCGTATGTAGATAGATGTCATTGTATTCTTTAAATTTACTGAGATCTCAAAATATAACAGAATATGGTATATTGTTTTCTACTGCGTGATTTATATAAGTTTTATTGTATAATCCCGTGAGTCCATCGGTGTATTTTGTATGTATGTGTTTGAGTGTCTCTTCCAGACGACCTTGAAAGCCTGTTTTCTGAAAAAGTTGTTCGAGTTTCATAATCTCATTTGCTTGTGTATTTTCATCTCAAAAGGATAAGATGAGTTTTTTTCATGAACGTGTCTTTATTTTAAAACAAAGTTTTCATCAAAATCTCATCATTTTATTGTAGGATTCACCATTTTCCATAGTCAATAATCCTCTTTCATTTACAAAAAAATCTTTTTTTCAGTCTTTTGGAAGAGGGAAAAGAGAATTGATATCTTGTATGCGTTCTTGCTTATGGTCTGTCTGAAATAAACGAGCATGTATGTTATCTATGTCATATATCTTGAGATGGATACTGCCATGTTTATGGAAAAAAGTTATGAGTTCATGAAATAGGATATCAGATTCATGAAAATCCTGTTTCATAACTGCATGAAGATGTTCTATTATCTCAATCCCAATACCCATAGCATGAGCTATTTCTTCTTGAATATCTGGATGATTTCCGAGTACTCATAATATTTTTTCACGAACATCTATTCATTCAATGAGTGCTCTGCGATCATTGGAATTATTTATCCCAATTTCATTGAGTATATGAGCAGTATTAAAAAGAGTGTTTTTTGGAGACATATATTTTGATTTATAAATGAAGGTTATTATTGTCTAATTTGATGTATAATAATTATAGAGCTTAAATAATACTTAAATATAAATATACTTATGGTACATTTAAATATCTTATTTATACATTACTACGAAAATGTTTAAAAAGCAAAATTAATAAATAGAGAACATATATGTTCTCTATTTATTAATCACGGGAATATAGTCATTACTATGAATAAGTCAATATTTATTGATTGTTCATTATTCGTGATACAATAGATTTTCTTACTCTTACTTCTTCTTGGCATGCTCAAGAAGAAGTAAGAGAGTTCATTTCTTCCTTTTGTTGCTCTAGTGTCATATTCTTAATAACATCTTGGTATTTAAGTAGACTCATAGAGTAGAATATAAAGATATAATACAAAGCTTTGAAAGCATATATATTAAATTATATTTTTTATATAAAGTCAATTAATTTACATGAATTATACATAAGCTTTATTTTACAATCTTTTCCCACTAATTTCTTCCAAGATATTCTCTATGAAAACATCGAGTTTCACTTCGGTTTGTTCCTTGGTTTTGTAGTTTCGTACTGCTACACTTTTCTCATTCATCTCTTTTTCTCCGATGACGAGGATGTAGTTTGTGTGTGAAGTTTCGGCATTTCGAACTTTTTTATTGAGTCCGTCATTGCTCGCATCGAGTTCACTTCGGATTCCAGCTTTTTTCAAGAGCATTTGTACTTCACGAGCATATTCTATAAAATTCTCGGAAACGGGCACTACGACGGTCTGCACTGGAGCGAGCCAGAGAGGGAAAGTTCCAGCGAAGTGTTCGATCATGATTCCCATAAATCGCTCAAGAGAACCGGAGATGGCACGGTGGATGACTACTGGACGTTCTTTTTCTCCTTGTTGATTGATGAATGAGAGTTCGAATCGATTTGGGAGGTTGAAATCACACTGAATCGTCGCGAGTTGCCATTCTCGTCCAATCGCATCCTTGAACATGAAGTCGAGTTTTGGTCCGTAGAATGCTGCCTCACCCTCGACACGTTTATAATTGAGTTTATTTTCCTTTGCCGCATCTTCGAGGGCTCCTTCGGCTATTTTCCATACATCGTCCCCTCCGAGGTACTTATCTGGATTTGCTGGATCTCGCACAGAGAGACTTACCCAGTACCCTTCGAGGAGTCCGAAAGTGGTGTAGAATGTCTTGATAATCTCCACAATCGTAGAAACTTCGTCCTTAATCTGGTCGACTCGACAGAAGAGGTGTCCGTCGTCCTGAGTGATGGCTCGAACACGCGTGAGTCCGGAGAGTTGTCCGGATTTTTCGTCTCGGTACACGGTCGCAGGCTCGAAATATCGGATCGGCATATCGCGGTAACTGAACTGATTATCAGCAAATAGTTGCATATGGTGCGGACAATTCATAGGTTTCAAATAGAATCCTTCACCGCTTGAACCTCCTTTTACCGAGAACATATCGTCCATATAATGTCCCGCATGCCCAGAGCACTCGTAAAGTGCTTCCTTTGCGAGGTGTGGAGTCCAAACACGGTCGTATCCTTTATCGGTGTGGAGCTGCCAGAGGTAATCCTCGATGGCTTTTCGGATAATCATCCCTTTCGGCTGCATGAGTGGAAGTCCCGCCCCGACGAGCTCAGAAATCGTGAAGAGTTTTAACTTCTTTCCGAGTATCCGGTGATCTCGTTTCTTGGCTTCTTCGAGCATCTTGAGGTGCGCGTCGAGTTCCTCACGAGTCGCGTAAGCAAATGCATAGATTCGAGTTACCATCTGATTTTTTGAGTCTCCTTTCCAGTAGGCTCCGGCGATTTTATCGAGTTTGAATGTGTTCTCGTCGATTTCGATAGTTTTCTCCACATGAGGTCCGCGACACATATCCACGAATACTTCCTGACCTTGCTGAGTCATATTTCGGTAGAATCCGATTTCAGTTTCTCCGGTGGCTTTCAGGTCTCGAGCCATCTCGACCTTGTACGGTTCCCCCTTGGATTCGAGGAACTTGATCGCCTCATCTACGGGCATAGTTGAGTGCTCGAACTTCTGGTTTTGTTTGATGATATTCTTCATCTTTTTCTCGATATCTTTCAGTGCTGCTTCCTCGAACTTCACCTCACCGAAGTCGAAGTCGTAATAGAAACCGTTCTCGATATCTGGTCCGATGGCGAGTTTGACATCAGGATATAGGGACTTAACTGCTTGTGCCATTATGTGAGCGAGGGAGTGGCGAGTAGTAGTAATAGGGTAGGACATAGGAGTAGTGGGTTAAAATAGGTAATAATTTGGTGTAGTTTAGTGTCGGTTGCGGACAGAGATTATTTATTTATGAGGTTTTGTAAATCTTTTATGAGTCGCTCCTCTATTTTTTTATTGATGATGGATGGATTTTTAAGCCAATCTCATTTTAAGAGTCTTACTTCCTCGGAATCAATCTTCTCTATAGAGTGATTTCCTCTGTCTGTTGCTATATCATATATTTCAGTTTCAAGTTTTTTCTTAAAGCTTGTTCAATATCTTGGATCTAGCACTTTGGCAAATTGCTCATTTAAAGGATTATAGGGGGTGTTTGGTTTGTATTCTTTGTCTACGGGATCGATACTACTCTTTTTTATATAAAGTTTTCACTCCTTTAAATAGATCCTGACGAGGTAATAATATCAAATCCCCGGTTCTTGGGAATGAATATATATCATGAGAATCTCATTTTTATATGGTTGGGCAGTTATAAACCTTATAACCCTATTCCCATAGAAATATTCACTTGATAATAACCGTTCCAAAGGTGATCTTGGTTTTAATAAATGAGGATTAAGATCACTTTTCAGTCTTTCTGGATCAAGCTCAGAAAAAGGAAATTCTTTTTTATTTCATTTGTGTAAGTGACTAAAGAGCTCCTTAAGAGGAGTATCATCAGATATATCTTTCGTACATGTGCTCTCTAGTTGTATAAGAACATCATCTCTTCAATAGTCTTGCTCCCCTGCTGAATATATTTTAATAACTTTTCCACTTGCACTTTCACAAGGCAAAGAAAGTGCCGCCTTCCAGTCCTCCTCATTTCCAATAAATACTGCTCCTGAATTATCATTTACGAAATTATAAAATTCTTTTTCATCGATGAGCGGTACGATAATCCCATTTTTTTCAATATCCAATAAGCTTGAAACAAATGGTAAATGTTTTATTTCCATCGGTTCTTTTTTACTTGCTCCAGAGAGAGTTGTACTTCCTGTATTTGCAATATTTCCTGTCAGAGTAACTCAGGAACTTGGGGGTGCTATAACCTGTACTACTGGATCTTTTTTTTCTCCTATTCTCTTTTCTTTCTCGTCATTCCAATCCACCGAACAGCTCGTGAGGAGGAGTGAGGAGAGGAGCCCGAGGGCGAGATATGTTTTCATAATGGGGGTGGGGGTAAATGGGTAAAAAGTGGTTTCGTCACCCTGAATTTATTTCAGGGTCTTCCTATTTTTTATGAGGTTATTTCTTCATATAAATCTTTCCAGTCTGGATTTCTCGTTTCGATCAAATTTATTTTCCATTCCCGATGCCAGTTTTTCAGTTGTTTCTCTCGTTCAATTGCGTTGATAATATCATCGAATACTTCGTAATATACAAGATGTTTGCAATTATATCGAGCAGTAAAACATTTTGGATCTATAGTATTTTTGTGTTCCCAGATTCGTTTTGTTATATCGGAAGTAACTCCTACATAAAGAGCTCATCTTTTCTCATTGCTGGTAATGTAGATATATGCAGACATAAATTATATGAAAAGAAAGTGGAAGATTCTGAAACGAGTTCAGAATGACGAGCTTATGATTTCAGAATGC
>JBAZVV010000005.1:0-28304 GCA_041660685.1 Candidatus Altimarinota bacterium
CAAGATACTCTGCAGTTTCTCGTCCTGGACGAACCCCTGGGATATATCCACCACGTTTTTGGATACTCTCAGCAACTTCTTCTGTATTAAATACTATAGAGATGTAGAAGAATGAGAACCCAAGTACCAATAGGAAGTAAACTCCGATATAAAGCCAGCTTGGATTATTCATAGAGAAATATTCGAGAAGGAATTGTCCAATCTTTGCAGAAGTTCCCGCTCCACGATTCGAGAGAACTTGTCCAATAAGAGCAGGAAATGTTACGATAGACACGGCGAAGATGATCGGTATCATTCCTGCTTGATTAACACGAATAGGAAAATATGATTTCTCATCTCGTCCTGTTCGAGTATAAATCAAAGGAATCTTTCTAAAACCTTCTGTAAATTTAATGATAATGTATATAACTCCAAGAGTCATAATCGTAAGGATCAAAAGAAGTGTATAGTTTTGAACAGAGATATATTGCATAATATGAGAAGGAACTCCCGCGAGAACTCCCGCGAAGATAATCATAGACGCTCCGTTTCCGATTCCTGATTCGTTAATAACCTCACCAAGCCACATAAGGAAAAGTGTTCCGGCAGTGATGAAAAGCATCGCAGGAAGTACTACACCCCAGAAGTTTGTCACGTCCATAATCTTTCCTCCACCACCGATCAGAGTATTGAGAAGGATAATCATCCCATAACTCTGTGCAAAAGCGAGAGGAACTGTTACCCAACGAGTATAATTATTGATCTTCTTTTGTCCTTGTTCTCCTTCTTTCTTGAGAGCTTCGAGCTGTGGTATAATAACTGCCAAAAGTTGCATAATAATAACCGCATTGATGTAGGGAGCAAGACCCATGAGAACGATAGAAAAATGCTCAAGTCCTCCACCCATGAGAGAACTAAAGAAAGCAAGTCCTTGATTGGCAGCAAGAAAATCCTTGATAGAAAGAAGTGCTGTTGTATTTACCCCGGGGACTGGAACGATAGAAAGGAACTTATATAGAACTACAATACCCAGCGTTACGAGGATCTTATTTTTTACATCAGACGATTTCCAGATACGAGAAACATTTTTGAGAATCATAAAGTATATTGATAGAGATAAAAAGATGTATTAAACGGGGAGGATTGTATGAAAAAGTATGGTTTAGTCAAGTTTATTGAAAGGAAAGAGAATGTTTTTATTTTTCTTCGATTACTTTCGATTATGAGTCATAAATAACAAGAAATTTAGTTAAATAGAAAATAATGTGTGGTTAAAAATATAGATTATTTTCTTTTCTAAGCCATCCAAATTATCAACTTTTATATTTCTCGCTAAATTTAGCTTGTTTTTATGAGTATACCAAAATTTGAATGCAAAATAAAAGGCTTAATAGACATTTTCTGGTAGGTTTTTGAATTAATTTTTCCCTCCACCAAGGACAGTAAGAGGGAAAAATTAATTCAACCAGTAAATAAATCATAAGTTTATCGAGATTTTCCGCATCAGGAAGGGGTGATGATATGGTTTTACCTACCAACTTTTGTCTATTAAACCAAATACCCCCAGTTGGAGTATTTTATTATTCAAAGTAAAAAGTTTAACAAAACAAAGAAGAAGAATTAATTTTATTAAATTGTTATACCTCATCAACTTGCTGTAGGGTTCCTAATTTAAAAATAATGAGAGAAGAGAATCCATGCCAAGGAAAATTACAAGTCTCAACAACATTACGATTTTTAGAATACAAACTGAGACCTTTAAATTTTCCATCAATCATCTTATCATTCTTGGACGAAGACATTAAAACTATTCAATCACCGACATTACAAAAATCACGACTAGAAGTATAGAAGTGTCCTAAGAAAGGAATATCAGCAACTATTACTTTTTCAAGAATATGTATTCCTGGGAGTTTATCCCAAATATCCTTCAATTCTTTTTCAAGCGGAAGACATCCTCCAAGGTGAGTGGCATGGACCAGTAATGCCTCCTGATTTAAAGTGTAGATAGTTGGGAATATTCCTGATATCTTTACTTCTTTTTGCACTCTCTCAAGAGTCTTCTTATTAGTTATAATTCTCTGAAGTTCTTTACTATTTTTAATCGTATATCCAAATACTTGTGGAACTTTTGGATTAATTTCCGCAGCCCTCCATTGTTGTTTACCAAGAAAAATATTACAAATATCGAGTTTTCCTGCCTGTACCAATCCATCAATATGAGATTTAGTTGGTCAGAGTGGAAGACAAGCCACTTTTATTCCCATATCTAAAATTTCAATAAATCTAAGAGGCTGATCAAGAGCAGTAATAACAGTTGATATTGTCTCATCTTGTATGTTTTCCAAAGTTTTTCACTCATGACTTAAGATACGTCCTCTTCCAGGAATTTTTGCTCGGATTCTACGAGAATTTTCAATAGCAATATCTCGTCGTATAGCAGATTGATTGTTCATATGAAAGTAGGAGAGAAAGTAGAAAATACTCCATTAGAGAGTACAAAGAAGAAAGAATAAAACATACAAAAAAATCTCCTCAGTCAAATGAATGAGGAGATTTTTTGTAAAAAAAATTAAAGAAGTTCTACAGTTCCTCCAGCTTTTGTAACTTTTTCTTGAGCCTGAATGGAAGCTTTATGAATACGAATAGTTACACTTGACGTAATCTCTCCATTTCCAAGAAGTTTTATAAGAGCTCCTGCATTTGGGATAATACCCTTCTTTGCAAGCATTTCACTATCGATAGTAGTAATACCTTCTGTCGCAAGTTTCTGAAGTATAGAAACATTTACGATAGAAAATACAGTTGGTGCATGTGCAGTAAAACCACGTTTTTTCGGAAGACGTCTGAAAAGGGGAGTTTGTCCTCCTTCAAATGCAGCATTGAATTTACCACGACCAGTTCGGGAATTTTGTCCACCATTTCCACGACCAGAAGTACCTCCTTTCCCAGAACCAACTCCTCGACCTACTCGCATACGAGGTTTACGAGAATTTGGAGCAGACTCTATAGTATTGTGAGAGAGCATAATTGAATTATTAGTTATTAGTAGTGAGTTATTAGTAGTGAGTTATCAGGGAGTTTTCTATTTATTTCCTAGAAACTATTCCCTAACTTCTATAAACTAGTATATTATTCTGCTTTTTTTGCTTTTGGAGCAACAGGAACTTTTGGAGCAACTGCAACTTCTTCTGAAACTACTGGAGTTGCTTTAGGGGTAACTTTTACTTTCTTAAGAGCAGCAAGTGCCTTCATAGTAACACGAGCATTGGTAATAGGATTATTTCCTCCGCGTTGTTTTGCGAGGATATCTTTGATACCAGCAACTGCAAAGACTTTACGAGCAGAACCTCCTGCAATAAGCCCAGTTCCTTTTGAAGCAGGATGAATAAAAATATTTGCTGCTTTATAACTTGCAGTGAGATCATGAGCAATCGTTCCATCGATAATATTGAAAGAAAGAAGATTTTTCTTAGCATCACGAACCGCTTTTTCAATAGCAATAACTACTTCTCCAGCTTTTCCCATACCAAAACCTACTGTTCCTTTTCCGTTACCGATAACTACAGAAGCACGGAAACGAAGTTGACGACCTCCGGCAGTTACTCGAGTAACTCGATCAATACCGAGAAGTTCTTCTTGGAATTCTTTTTGAACATCCTTGAATCCTCCTCCATGTTTATCACCCTGTGGACGACGATCGTCTCTTTGAGTTTTTACTGGTGCAGTAGTATTAGTTGTATCAGCCATACAAATGGAAAAAATAAATAATTAAAATTGAAGTCCTCCAGAACGTGCCCCTTCGGCAAGTTTCTTTACACGACCAGCATAGAGAAATCCTCCGCGATCAAATACACAAGTAGTAATACCAAGTGAAAGTGCTTTTTTCGCAAGTTCTTCACCTACTTTTGTTGCACATTCTTGTTTTGTACCAGTTGTAATTTTCATATCACTTGCAGCACAAAGAGTCTTTGCAGCAGTATCGTCTATCATTTGTGCATAGATAGATGTGTTGCTTCGAAACACAGCAAGACGTGGTTTTGTAGCAGTACCAACAATAGTTGCACGTACACGAACCTGTCGTCGTTTGCGTTTCATAACCTTTTCTAACATAGGATGTGAATTACTAAGAAATTAAAGAAATTGAATTATGAGAAAGATATTACTTCTTACCTCCTGTCTTACCAGCCTTTCGACGAACTTTTTCTCCAACATATCGGATACCTTTTCCTTTATATGGTTCAGGTTTCTTAATAGATCGAACAAGTGCCGTATAGTATCCAACCTGTTGCTTATCAATTCCAGAAATATGGATAATGTTTTTCTCTTTTTCATCTACAGCAATAGTAATCCCTTGTGGTGCTGGAAGATCTACTTTATGAGAAAATCCAACAGCGAGAACCAATTTAGAAGGTCCGGCAACTTCGAACTTATAACCAACCCCCTGAATCTCAAGAGATTTTTTATACCCCTCAGATACCCCTACAACCATATTGGCAATAAGTGCTCGGGTAAGTCCCCACATAGCTTTTTCTTTACTAGATTCTTCATTTTTAATAGATACTACAAGAGTATTATCTACTTGTTCGAGAGAAGTACAATCTTGAAGAGTATACTTAAGCTCTCCTTTTGGTCCAGAGACGGTAATATTTTTTCCGTCTACCTTCACGTTTACTCCTGATGGGAGTGTAACAGGAAGTTTTCAAATTCGAGACATAAAATAATTGTTAATAATTAGTTATAGCTTCTTAATATACTTCACAGAGAAGTTCTCCTCCAGTTCCAAGAGAATAAGCTTCATATCCAGTTATAACTCCCTTTGGAGTAGAAAGAATATAAATACCATGTCCATTTCGTGATTTACGAACATCTGCGGACTTGATATAAATTCTCTGTCCTGGTCGGCTAATTCGATTAAAAGAAGGGAGATATTTTGTTTTACGAACATCATTGAGATGTATGATGATTTCTCGTTTATTTTCGCTTACAGTATAAGATACGATATAAGCATTCTTCTTGAGAATTGAAATAATCTGTTCTTTCAATGCAGAGTAAGGGATGCTTACAACTGCAAGTCGTGCAAGATATCCATTTCGGACTCTCGTGAGCAAATCTGCAATTGGGTCATTAATCATAGTAACAATTAAGTTAAAAATATTATAGTTAATAGAAGTCTTAATCTAGAAAAAGATTACCAACTTGATTTACGTACGCCCATCAACTCACCGGCATTTGCACGTTCACGTACACAGATACGACACATATCAAACTTCCCCATGTAACCACGAGATCGTCCGCATATAGCACAACGATGATAGAGACGTGTAGAAAACTTGATAGTTTTACCTGATTCGAAAAGACGAATTGCCTTTTCTTGAGCTTTGCTGCATTTCACTTCTAGAGCCTTTCTTGCCATAGTAGGAGAGTAATTGATAATAAAAATAGGGTTTATTTTGTGAATGGGAATCCGAGAGCATCAAGAAGAACACGA
This sequence comes from Candidatus Altimarinota bacterium, assembly GCA_041660685.1. Lineage (GTDB taxonomy): Bacteria > Patescibacteriota > Gracilibacteria > BD1-5 > UBA2023 > UBA1545. The sequence goes on from JBAZVV010000005.1 coordinate 5,471, forward strand.
GTATGTTTCTTTTCTTGAGCTTTAAATTTAATAGTTATTTGAAGACCATGTGTTTTTACAACATCAAGTTGAGGTACTTCTGGGAAAATAGTATGTTCCTTGATACCAAAATTGAAATTTCCTTTTTCATCGAATGATTTTCCAGAAATACCACGAAAGTCACGAACACGAGGAAGGATAATCTGAATGAGTTTCTCTAGGAAGAAAAACATTCGATCTCCTCGGAGAGTAACAGTCATACCAACGGGCATACCAATCTTGAGTTTAAAATTGGAAATCGCTTTCTTGGAATTAATAACCATAGGTGCTTGACCGGCAATGAGTGCAAGATCACTTTTTAGACTAGAATAGTCTTTATGACCGCTTGCTACATAACTTCCGATACCCATATTGAGAACAATTTTCTCAATTCGTGGAACTTCCATAGGATTTTCGATACCAAGGGCTTTTTGTACCTGTGGAAGGATAATTTTATTGTAGTGTTCTTTGAAAGACATAATATTGAAAATAATGAGATGAGAACTAGAGAGTTTTTCCAGATTTTTTTGCTATACGAACCTTTTTATTTCCTTCCATCTTCATACCAATACGAGTTGGTTTGTTGGTTTCTGGATCAAGGATCATAACATTAGAAGCTTGAATAGGTTTTTCGATTTTGATAATCTGACCAGGAGTTGTTCCTTGTTTTTTAATATGACAAGTAGCAATATTTACGCCTTCAACAACCAATCGGTTATCTTCAGTATTTGTAGCAAGGACTGTTCCTTGTTTCCCTTTATCTTTACCGGCCATCACTTGTACCTTATCTCCTTTGCGGATTCTCATAGGATGCAAACTAATAATAAATAAAATAATGATTCATTTTCTTTAAATAACTTCTGGGGCAAGACTGAGGATTTTCTGAAATCCTTTTGCCTTAAGTTCTCGGAATACAGGACCAAATACACGAGTTCCTTTCGGTTCATTACTATCATTAATGATAACACATGCATTATCATCAGATCGAACATAAGTACCGTCTTCTCGTCTGAGTGAAAATGAGGTTCGTACAACAACAGCTTTAACTACTGTTTTTTTCTTGATATTTCCATTTGGAAGTGCTTTCTTAATAGATCCAACGATGATATCACCAACGGATGCATAATGTCTCTTTGAACCACCGAGAACCTTGATGCAAAGAAGCTCTTTTGCTCCAGTGTTATCAACGACTTGTAGTCTACTTTCTGCTTGTATCATACTAAATAGTTATTAGTTATTAGGTGCGAGTTTTAAAATCTCTTGGAAATATCGTATTACGCTTCAGTAATAACTTTCCAACGTTTCATCTTACTGAGTGGTCGAGTTTCCTCGATAATAACAGTTTGTCCAACAATTGAGCTATTTGCCTCATCATGAGCATAAAACTTTGAAGAGTCTTTATAACGTTTCTTGTATTTTGGATGAATCTTGTAAGAATCAACGGTAACAACGATGGTTTTATCCATTTTTGTACTTGTGACGATACCAGTTTTAGTTCTCATTGTGAAAAGTGTTAAAAATGTAGTAATTAGATACGTGAGTTTATCATCTGAAGTTTTGCAAGGTATTTTTTCTGATCTCCAAGAACATGAGATTGTTTTAATTCATTTGCTCGGTGTTTCATATTGAGAAGAAATAATTCTTTTTCAGCGTTGGTAATTTCTTTTGCAAGCTCTGTAGCATCAAGTACCTCAAGAGTTTTCATATCTTTTAAAGAGTATTTTTTCATAAGAATTTTTAAAGGGAATTAAATGAGAATTTTCGTCTTTACAGGAAGTTTATATGAAGCTCATTCAAAAGCCTCTCTTGCAACCTCTGGAGATACTCATGACATTTCAAAGAGTATTCGTCCCGGTCTTACAGGAGCTCGGTACATTTCTGGACTTCCCTTTCCTCATCCCATTGGAACTTCCAATGCTTTCTTTGTATACGGACGATCTGGAAAAACACGAATCCAGAGTTTTCCTCATTTCTTAAGAAATCGGATGATAGAACGTCTTGCTGCCTCGATCTGACGAGAAGTGAGAAATCCTGCCTCTACCGTTTTCACGGCATAGTCTCCGAAAGCAATTTCAGATCCTCTTGTAGCAACCCCTTTAAGGACTCCACGTTGAGATTTCCGATATTTGATTTTCTTCGGCTGTAACATACGTTAATATGGTAAATAAGTATAGAGATATTGTCGAAAAGTCAACAGTTTTTTATTTTTTATAGATATCACCTTTGTATATCCAAACCTTCAGTCCAATTACTCCATAAATGGTATTGGCTCTTTCCATAGCATAATCAATATCAGCTCGGATTGTTTGACGAGGAATAGCTCCTTCTTTGTAAGTTTCTACACGAGCAATTTCTGCACCATTGAGACGCCCACCAAGAATAACCTTGATTCCAAGACCTCCTTTTTCCATTGTTTTAGAAATAGCATTCTTGATAACACGGCGATATGGAAGTTTCTTTTCAATCTGTCGAGCGATAGAATCAGCTACGAGAGATGCGGAAAGTTCTGGTTTTTTTACTTCTTTTACATCGATAGTAAACTTTCCAGGAAAACGAGAAGCAATATCTTTTTCAAGACGTTCTTTATTCTCATCATTCTTTCCAAGAACCAATGCAGTCTTAGCAGTGTAGATGGTAATATTCGTTTCTGAGTTTGTATGGCTCAAGAAGATATTTCCGACAGGAATTCCAGTAAGGAATTTCTGAATAAAGATACGGAGTTGAACATCGGAAGCGATCTTCTTACCATAATCTTTCTTGTTATAGTATCCAGTACTCTTCCAAGTCTTGATGTATCCTATACGGAATGCGAGGGGGCTAACTTTGTGTCCCATAATGCGTAAGCAAATTATGAAAATAAGAATTATTTAACTCGAAGTTCGAGAGTGACGTTTGATGTTCTCTTCAAAATCGGATGTGATCGTCCACGGGAAATAGGATTTCCACGCTTATAGACGATACCTTTTGTAACACTCACCGATCAGATAGTAAGACCTGCAAGTTCTTGCATATCATTGTGTATCGCATTAGCGATAGCACTTGCAAGAACCTTGTGCATAAGGAATCCTCCTTTGTTTGGCATAAACCGTAAGATATCGAGTGCTTTTTTTGCCTCCATACCTCGAACAATTTTAGCTATAACATTGAGCTTTTTGTCGGATATTCGAATATTGTTTGCAATTGCTTTCATAGAGAAAAATTGAATGAAAAATAACTATTATTTATTTCCAGAGTGTCCAGTAAATTTTCGAGTGAATGAGAATTCTCCAAGTTTATGTCCTACCATATCTTCAGTAACGAAAACAGGAGTATGAACTTTTCCATTATGAACACCGAAAGTGTGTCCAACAAATTCTGGAGTAACTGTACAAGCTCGTGACCAAGTCTTGATAACAGTTTTCTTTCCTGACTCATTCAAACGTTCTACCTTTTGTACAAGGCGAGCGTCTATATAAGGTCATTTTTTAAGACTACGTGTCATAGTATTGACGGATTAAATGAAGTTAAATATGTTGTGACTATATAGTGTGAAATTATCCAAGAAGCTTACCTCGGCGAGTTCTTACAACCCATCGGTCAGTAGTTGTTCGACGTCGAGTCTTGACTCCACGAGCTGGTTTTCCCCAAGGGGTTTTTGGACCATTTCGTTGTCCGAGAGATTGATGTCATTCTCCACCTCCGTGTGGATGATCAACAGCATTCATGGACATACCAAGAACGGTTGGTCGGATACCCATCCAACGAGAACGTCCCGCTTTACCTATAACAATTTGATTGTGATCAGTATTGGAAACAACTCCAATAGTTGCGTAACATTTTTTATGTACTCGACGAATCTCTCCAGAAGGAAGTTTTACTTGAGTATATTCTCCTTCCTGAGAAACGATAGTAGCAGAAGTTCCAGCAGAACGAACACTGGAAGCTCCAGCATTAACGATAAGTTCTACATTATAAACAGAAAGTCCTGTTGGAATATTTCCAATCGCGAGACGATTTCCACTTGCTGGTTTTGCATTATCAGCGGTAATAATCATATCTCCTACCTTCATTTCCTTGTGAGCAAGAATATATCGACGTTCTCCATCAACATAACAGATAAGTGCAATATATCCAGTTCGAAATGGATCATACTCGATAGTTTCTACTTTTGCAGGAACATCCAGTTTATCAGTGAAGAAAAAATCTATCTTTCGATAAAGCTTCTTATGTCCACCACCCTGATGACGAACGGTAATACGACCTGCACTGTTACGACCAGCTTGACTTTTTGCACCACGAGTAAGAGCCTTATGAGGTGTACTGGTTGTAAGTTCTTCGAACGTATATCCAGTCATCTGTCGACGTCCTGGGGTAGTTGGTTTAAATTTCTTGATTGCCATAATGGAAAATTAAAATTTGAAGTTAAAGGTTGAAAGTTCTCCTTTCTGCTTTATTCCTTAATCTTTTGAAGATCAGCGATTCTCTGTCCTTTCTTAAGAGTAACGAGTGCTTTAAGACGACTCTTTCTCTTTACCTGAACTCCATGTTTACTATTTCGGAATTTCTCACGAGTAGTAATCATATTCACTTTTGCAACCTGAACTCCATAGAGACGTTCAAATGCGATACGAATATCTACTTTCGTAGATTCAGGAGATATTATAACAGTGTAAACCCCTTCGAGTTCGAGTCGTTGACTCTTTTCTGTTATAACAGGTCTTTTAATAATAGTATAAACTGACATAGCGAAGAAATTATTGGTAATTACAAGTACATTGAGTAGAGTTTCTCGATCGATGCTTTTGTGAAAACAAGGTTATTGTATTTGAGGAGATCCATAGGATTTAAGTAATTAACTCCGATGAATTTTACCGTTGGGATATTTCTACCTGCAACGAATGCTCCAGTATCTTCTGGACAAACAGCGAAAACTCCAGATGTTACATTCATCTTGGTAACAAGATCAATCATACTCTTTGTCTTCATAACATCTGCGGCGAAAGATTCTACAATCTTGATACCATTTTCTCCTGCTTTCGATGAAAGGAGAGAGAAGAGAGCAGCACGACGTTCCTTCTTATTCATACGAATCGTGAAATTTCTGTCTTTTGTAGGACCAAATGCGGCACCCCCACCTCGACGAACTGGAGAACGAGCATCACCCACACGGGCACTACCAGTTCCTTTTTGTTTGTAGAGTTTACGAGTGGATCCTTTTACTTCTGCACGAGTTTTTGCGTGAGCAATAGAAATACGTGCGTTAGAACGCTGAAGTCGAAGAAGTCGGTGAATAAGTCCCATCTGAACTTCTCTTCCGAAAAGTTCGTCCTTGAGGGAGATTTTCCCATTTTCTTTTCCTTCTTGTGTGTAGAGAACTGCTTCCATGGATAAGATACAATTAGAAATCTAAAACTACGAGTGAATTACGAGCTCCTGGAACTGGTCCATGAAGAGCGATAACATTAATATTCTTATTAACGAGTTCGATACGGATCTTTTTAAGAGTGATCTTATCAAGTCCCATATGTCCGTGCATTTTCTGTCCTGGTTTCGTTCGACGTGGTTTACGACAACCGATAGAACCAAGTGCTCGGTGGAATTTTGATCCGTGTCCTGCAGGACCTCCGGCAAAGTTATGACGTTTCATAGCCCCGGCAAAACCTTTACCTTTAGAGATTCCAGATACTGTTACCAATTCAATACCATCAAGGATATCGAGAGATACGGTATCACCAACCTTCAAGTCTGCCATAGCACCAGTGAATGAGACTTCTCTCATATGGGAAAGCTTTCCGTCAGTTGCTTCAAGAACGAGTGCTTCATAACCATCAGTATCGATAGTTTTAATTTGTACTACTTTAATTTCTGGGATTTTAACAAGCGTTACTGCGACCATTGCACCATCTTTAATGATACGAGTCATTTCAAGCTTTTTCCCGATAAGTCCAGCCATCTGAATATAAAAAGTTACAAAAACTATAATATGTTACTGCATATAAAAGCGGAGAATCTTCATGAGTAAGGAATAAATCCCTAAGGTGATGAAGATAAAACTTTTATATGATTTCTCGTTTATTATGCATTGGAGAGGTTGTTATTTCTGTACAACATCATGCTTCATGAATTTGAAAGTGGTGGCATTGTATGGAAAAAGGATTCTATGTCAAAAGATTTTTAGAGTTTTCTCTGTTTTAGTTTCTTCTGACAATATGCTATTCTATTTATATACATCTCATCTGCTTCAGATTTTTATTACACAGATTATCAGTTCGCTCTGTTCTATCTTATAAATCACCCGATATTTTCAGACTCGGAGTCTGTATCTTTTATCTTCTTTTGGAGAGAGTATCTTTATATCGAGTAACTCTTCTCGTCCGATAGATAAAAGAGTAAGTTTTTCTTCAACTTCTGCCTGTAACTTCGCAGGAAGACTCAGAAACTCTTTTGTCGCTGTTTTCTTGAAGATGATTTTATACATTCGAAAGTTTTTTACTGATATGAATGTATTTTTTGATATCTTCAAAGTCAAAACTCTCCTCAGACTCGCGAGCCCGAAGATCAACCAACTCTTCCGCTGAGATGGTTTCTACTGGAAGATTTTTTGTTAAACGTGAGAGATTCATATATTCAAAATATTAAATTTTACTCCCCATAGTATATGTAAGATCCCCTTAAAATCAAAAAGTTTTTGTGGTATTGAGATTGAAGGCAAGTTTGGAGTAAAGAAAAAGACCAATCCTCTTTGGGATTGGTCTTCAATGAGATATTAATATATTAACCTTTTACCTTATAGACTCGACACGAATTCCATCCTGTTTGGAATACATAATTTTTTGTTCTTTATAAAAAATACTAACAGTGTTATCTGGATTTTTCCGAAAAACATATTCTCCGAGCTTCCTGTCAATATTATCGAATGAATAAACTTTTCACTTATGCTCAACTTTAAAATTTTCAGTATCAAAATAAATTTCTTTATTTATATGGAATTTTGAATGAATGGATGGCTTATCAGAAGCCACATTGGGATTATTCATACTGCCAGTATTTATAAGAGAAAAATTTATAGAAAATTTACCATTCAAAAAGGATATATTATTACTTCAAATACTCTCAGAATCTCAAATAGAAATTTCTAAGTTTTTCCCAATCTCTAAATGTCAACCCTTTAATGTTATAACTCCTTGATTTGAAGCAACTTCTGCATTTCCAGAAATAATACAGATATGTGCCCCTGGGGTATTTATTCCATTAATCTCGAGATTTCACTTTCAGACAGTAATAACCCCAAGATTATTCTTGGAAATCTCGAGATTTCCACCATCCATCAGTATATTGGAAAAATTACTTCCAGAAATATCAACATTTCAGGAAGATAAACTTATATCTTCACGATTGTCTCCTTCAATATCGATATTTCCTGTCATAGTCCGTTTCTTTCCAGTCTCTTTTGCAGCTTCGCATTTATCTGTCATATTTTATATATTAATGGATATTATGACCCTATGCTAACACTTTTATAAAAAATTTGCAAAAAAACACACTCTTTAAAATAATCTCCAAAAATATTTTTACAACACTTTTCCCAATTCTCCGATATGTCCCACTTCTATGAGTTTCACGGAAGTTCCTTTTTTGAGCTTGATTCCAGCATTCTTTGGGAGGATAATCTCCGAGAATCCGAGCTTAATAGCTTCATCGACGCGTTTTTGGAGTCCGAATATATTCTTGATAATCCCTGTGAGAGATATCTCCCCGAGGAATATTCTCTTCCCGAGCGGAGTATTTTTCTTGGAAGAGATAATCGCTGCGACGGTTGCGAGATCGATCCCTGGCTCAGAAATAGATAATCCTCTGGCAACATTGACATAGACGTCATAGCTCTCGAGTTTCGTATCGCTCCATTTGGAAAGTACCGCGATGAGGAGATCTACTTTCCCACTCGGGATTCCACGAGCCGAACGCTTTGGATAACCAAACTTGGTATAGGTCGAAAGTGCTTCTATCTCTATGACGATTGGACGATTTCCTTCCAGAGTGATTCCGAGAGCCGAACCAGAAAGATGTTCATTTTCTTTGTCCACAAATTCGAGTCCAGGATTCGGGATATCGATGAGTCCATTTTCTGTCATACGGAAAAGACCAATCTCATCAGTCGGACCGAAGCGATTTTTAAGCGCTCGGAGTATACGATAATCCTCATGCTTACTTCCTTCGAGAAAAAGCACTGTATCGACTAAGTGTTCCAGAATCTTCGGACCAGAGATTGTTCCTTCCTTCGTCACATGTCCGATGAGTATAATCGAACGTCCCGTTCGTTTGGAAAATTCCATAAAAACCTCAGTCACATACCGAATCTGTCCGATACTTCCCGATTGCGAACCGATATCAAGCGAGGATATCATACTCACAGAATCTATGACGATGAGTTCAGAATTGTCTTTCTCAAGCGTCTCGAGGATATCTTCCAGAGTATTGGCGGTGAAGATATGAATATGCTCATTGGCGATACCGAGACGATGTGCTCGATCAGAGATTTGGTGGATATTTTCTTCGGCAGAAACATATACAGCTGTAGGAACTTCTGAAAAACTTGATCTTTGTACTCAAAATTCCGCTTCCTCATTCGCTGTACTATTTCGTACAGCTCATTCTGGTTCTCATTTTTCATACAAATCTCTTCGCTTTTGAGAAGTTCCAGATTCCTTCTGTTCTCTATTTTCTATTCTCTCATCATTATTCCCAGCAAACCAGTCGGTGATTTGAAGTGCCAAGGTCGATTTCCCAATCCCTGGTTCTCCGGAGAGGAGAATGAGACTTCCTGGGGTCAATCCATCACCAAGAACCGTATTAAGTTCATTACTTCGAAGTTGCACTTTGGTGATGGACTCCCGAGAAGGAAGGATTTTGAAAATTTCTTGTTCCTTTCCATTCGCTTGTTTTTTGCTTTTAGAAAGAGGAATTTCCTCTTCCAGAGTGCTCCATTCACCACAAGTTGGACATTTCCCCTGCCATTTTTGACTGGTGGCACCACATTCACGACATCGATACATATTTTAAAATATTAAAAAGCTATTGGATATATTATTTTCTCAAAATATGGTTTACTATATGAGAGACTCAAGGGGAAATTTCGTCTCAGTGTACTTTTTTCGCTTGTGCCATTTCTCTGAGAAAGAAATCGAGAACTTCAGGAAATCTCTTTTGAACGACTGGAACAAAATACTGTTCTGTTTCTTGGAGAGTTTTTTCCTGTTTCTTTGGATTACAATACTGAAGTGTACGAAGATTATGAATACGATCAGATATCTTCGCTCTCAGTTCTCTGTCTGTTAAATCAAAAAGTTTACTAAAAGTTGCGCTATTTCGCCTCATTCGTAATCGCGAACTGAAATATTCACTCGTCCAACTCACATTATTGATAGTGTTTTTATTTGTACCAAGAATCTTTAGAATAGAAAGCCATAATGTGTCTAAATGCCACTGTCCTAGATATATGGGTTCTTCCAAGGATGTAAGGTATCGAGTATAGGGAAGTTTAGAAAGTGCCAAAACATTTTGTGCTATCTCATCACCAAATCATACAACTATTTCTTGATAGGATTCAGGATTTGACTCTATTACATCATGGAGAATTTGGACTAAAGTATCTTCCGGTATAGTATCGGGAAATATTTCCATCCCTATTATGGCGACAGCAATGGGGTGTGAAATATATTTTGTCTTATCATCACGTTCTTCTTCTGCATGAGATTTCTCTGCTATAGCTAAGGCTTTGGTTATTTGCCATATAATAATATCTATCTCATTTTCTGGATTTTTATCCATTAAATGTTTTTTCACAGCATCGAGCAGTTCTTTTTTTGCCTTTGATAAATCAAATGATGATGGAGTTGAAGGTATATTCATAGAGAGAAATTAACCTTTAAGAACAAAGAAGTTAAACAGAGCATAGCTGGCAACAAGGAGAAATATACCAATAAGAGCATACTTGATAATGGATTTTGCTTTTTTGAGTTTTTCATCATCGCCCCCGCCGGTAAGTACCAGAAATCCTGCATAGATAATGAGAATAACCGTGATGAGTCCAATGAATCCATTGAAATAATTTACCAGTTTCGTCATAATCTGAACGGTTGCACCAAGATTTGGAGCACTCACCTGACATATTCCAAAAAGTCCACCGCTACACTGTGCATCTCCATAAATACTCGATACCAAAACACGAGGAACTTTGATAAGGATAAATCCAATAATTGCAAAGATGATCGTTTGTTTCCCTTTCTTGATTTTGTCATCTGCTCCACCAGCCGTAATAATCAAATAGAATGCATAAAATGCCATCGCAAGAAAAGCGAACGAAGCAAGAAGTTCCAACATTCGAACAAATGGATAGACGACCTTCTCTAGAAAATCAAATGCCGTCACTCCCGTCACCTGTCTATCAAAGAGTATCGATATGATAACATACGATATCTGCATCATCACGATTCCGATCGATGCGTAAACAATTCCCAATCGCCATTTTTTCATATCTTCTTCACTTCCATCGGAGAATATTATCTTAATTACCATGATGAACAGATATATAACCGCGAGAAGCGTTACAACATTTTTCAAATCTCGTGCGATGGTTATCATAAGGTATTTCGCTCCTTTTTCCCCCGTCAAATCTCCTCCAAAAAAATAGGAACCAAATCCTCATTTAAAAGAGTCTATATATCCCTCTCTGGTTGTTCCGTTCGTTGCGTCATAGTTGACATTCAAGTCACGAGTCGTTGGCGGTGCTGCAAAAGCCGTACCAAAAATACTCAGAGTTGTAAGAATAAGAAAAAGAGCGATGATTCGAGAAAATTTCATAAGAAAAATGTATAGAAAATAGTATTATTGGAGAGTATATACAAAAATCACCCGCAGGCAAGCTGAGGGTGATTTTTTTTATTCAAGAACAGCATCTTTAATGACTTTTTCTTTTGGGGTATTTACGATATGTACAAGCACATCTCTTTTGTTAAAAAGAGGGATCTTATATCCATAAAATGCTCTTATAGATTTGCCTATGATAATACTATGTGTATTTCTAAACAAAGGAATTATCCGTTTTCATAAAGAATAAGGTCTATCCTCAATTGAAAGATGTGTTACATTTGGAATCATTCCATCCTCACTTCTTCGAAACAAAAGATATTCCTGCAATTCCTGTTTTATTTTTTCCTTTTCCCAATTAGGGATATCTAATCAATCAACCATAGCAAGAACTCGAATAATTTCAGGATCTTGAACTAATTCAAATTTTATAGAAACAATTCACTGTTTTGTCATTTTTTGTTCACACGCGTCTGCAATACGTTGGGTTGTTGCGAAGCTCAATCTTCATTCTAAAGAAATCTCTCATGATGCTCATTTATCTACATTATTTCAATCTAATAATTTAGTCATAAGAAATTATGGTTATAAATAACATACATCTTTATAACTAAATTGTAAATAAATGCAAATTTACTTCACAATCCCCAATCTTGCCTCGATTTCCATATCGACATACTCTTTCTTGCGTCCGTACATCTTTCGTGAATACTCTTTGATGACCTTGGCAACTTCAGGGTTCTTGTAGTGATTATCCCAAATGGTTTTCATATCGAATGGTCTCGTCGTGGCATTGTCGATATTGAGCTTACAGTAGGTGGTGAAGTTGGCAATTCCGATGATATCTTGTTGGGAGAGAAGTGGAGCATATTCCTTTTCGAGGTATTCTGCATCTTCGGCACCAACCTTGAAGGACATAATGGTTCCTGCATTTCCAAATACGGCATCCTTAATGGACGGCTTTCCATCTTTGGATTTGGATCCTCCAATCTGGGCGATAAATTGGTGGGCCATGATAAGTGCGAGGTGATATTTACGAGCCTCTGACAAGATTTCTCCGAAAGTATCGGTAGCGAAGTTCTGAAACTCATCGACATAGAGGAAGAAATCTTTTCGCTCATCCTCAGGAGTATCAGCACGACTCATTGCAGCCATATTGATCTTGGAGACAAATATAAGCCCCAGAAGTTGAGCGTTGAGATCTCCGATCATACCCTTACTCAGATTGACCATGAGAACTTTCTGATCATCCATCACACGACGAAGATTAAATGCCGACTTTGGTTGTCCGATGATATTACGGATAGTAGTATTGGTAACAAATGGTCCAAATTTCGAACTGAAATATGGGATCATCTCTTGTTTCTCACGATCTCCAGTATTGGCATATTCATTATCCCAAAAGGCTTTTACGACGACATTTTTTACTTTCGAAGTTTTGTATTTCATAAAGGCTTCATCGACGAAAAGTCGTGGAACATCGATGAGAGTTCCCCCCTCCTCTTCGTCATCCATAAGTGTCAAACATCCATTTCGGAAATAATGTTGTATTCGTGGCCCAAATACTTCTTCATTAAATATCTTGATAAATATAGAAGTAGCATCGAGTGCGGCACGGTCCTTTTCTACAGCACGAAGAGCTGGATCAGTTGCAATAATCTCCAGCATATTCAATCCCATCGGTCTCTCAAAATCTGCAGGGTTAAATATGATAACATCTTTCGCTCGTTCTTTCGGAGTAAAAGCAATAATATCCTCAACGAGATCTCCATGCGGGTCGATAACACAGAGTCCATCTCCATTCCAGAGATCTTGACGAGCAAGATACCCGACAAATACCGACTTTCCTCATCCAGATTTACCGATGATATAATGATGACGACCTCGATCCTTTCGTGTAAAGTACACGGGTTGTTTATTGTTGCGGTATTCATTCCATCCCATGAGAACTCCATCGGTAAATACTGGAAATCCAGCAATTTTACGTTGTTGAAGCTCTTGACGAGGAGTTTTTCCTTCCTCGACTGGCTTCCCTTTATTATCACCTTCCGTTTGTATGGCTACAACTTCATCTTTGGTAGTTATAAAATTCCGCTCTGTATCACGAATCAGATTCCAGCTACTATCGACTTTGAGATAACTTCCATCCATCGTCTGCACATTTCCCTTCTTATCTCGGATATAATCCATAAGCATCGTTGGCTTGGTCGGAGTTTTCAGATTATTTGGTGGCGAAAGCATCTTGTAATCGAGCCATTTGATAATCGGAGATTTGTTATAGTTGATATCAGGAAAATGATACAGAGTCGAAAGTTCATCTGTAGACAATACACTTTTTACTTGAAAAAGTCCCACGAGACGCAATCGAAAAGCAAGATACCGAATAGGAGTAAAAAAGAATCGAAACATATCCTCCATAACCTGAGGATTATCGAGTTTATTATTGTATTCATCGGTGAATATATTCATCGATGAGATGAAATTATAGAGTCCAGCTTCGGCACTTTGTGGCGTATCTGACGAAACAAGAACCCGTATAGACACTTCAAATCCTGGTTGCCCAGCAGATTCTCCGACCATTTTCTGTGCCTCTTGTTCTGCTTGGTTGAAAATCTTGTAAGAATCTCCAGAAGAAGCTCCTGGTGCTCCAGAATCTCCCCCAGTTGGTTCATTGTTGATGAGGCGTTGTGCAATCCAATAGAGTGGTGAGAGAATCGACTGAATAATAGTGACAAATAATCCTCATTTGATACCTTTCTTATAATTTCATTTTGCCACATCACCAGCTGCTTTCTTTGCTTTCTTATTCCAACTCGATCCAAGTGGCTTTATAACCACCTGAAAAGCTGCACGATCGGTTTTCTTCAGGTTACCGATGTTGTTCGTAATGCTTGATAGTGGATCATCCTCGAAATATTTGTAGGTTTTAATCGGATAGATATCATCATTCTTTTTATATATGGAAGCTGTTCTGAGAGTATATCCGGCAGGTTTAATATCCCCATATTCTTCCTTGGAAACAATCTTCACTTCTGCATCTGGATAGTTCGAAGTAATCTGCTGGGAAATAAGGGAAGCATAATCACTATATGTTACCGCATAAAAAGACACTTGCCCCTGATCATAGACGAGTTCCAGAGAAATCTTTGCATGATTAAACAATATATTCAAAAGTGTTTCCGCAAGAGTTGCTTCTGAAATCTTATGGATACCTTTATAGAAAATAGACATAATTCCTGTCTTCTCCTTGAAATCTTTTTTGGTTTCTTTTTCCTTGTCCAGCTTGGAATCGGCTCGTGGCAAAGTTATTCGCATGTAGATAAGATTCTTCGCTGCATAGATTTCATATGCCAGTCGAATAAGCTTTAATAATGCAAAAAATACAAGAATAATAAGAAAGAAATATCCTATCCCAGAAAAAAGCGTATCATACCAAGCTGGAGCATTTGCTGCACTATTTGCAACTGCTGCGGAAGTTTGTGTTGGAACTGATCCAATAGAAACACCATTAATCTTCGCAAGTGCCATTGGAATAAGAGAAAAATCAAAATTCATAGAGGAGATAAGAAAAGAAAAATACTGCTTACTTTTGAGAGGATAGTATCAGATTTATACAAGAAACGCAAACTGGAGAGTTTTTTCTCGTTTACATTTCGGAGAAATATGGGGAAATCGAAGAATAATTTAGAACTTCACCGAAAAAGTACTTCCTTTCCCTGTTATACTCTCCACGCGAATCGTATGTCCAAGTTTTTCAACAATCGTTTTCACAAGATATAATCCAAGTCCATGACCATTTTGAACACTCCAAGAAGAATCTACACGATACAATCGATCCCATATTTTATCTATATTTTCTTTAACAATACCAATCCCTGTATCTCGCACGGAAAATCCTTTTTTCGTAAGTGTAATTTCAATTTCTCCAGCATTGGTATAGTTGAAAGCATTCTTAATAAGGTTTGATACAATCATCTGAAAAAGAGATCTATTGGTGTTAAATACGATATTTTTATCTATATTTCTTATCACATGAAGTCCTTTTTCATGGAAAATCTTTTCTATTTCACTAATATTGATTTCAAATAATTCAGAGATATTTATCTTTTCTTTTTTAATATCTTCTTTTTCAATACGAGCAATAGTTAAGAGAGTACCAATCATAGTGTCAAGAAAATATATCTGACTCCGTATATTATCAAAACATGTCTGATAATCTCCACTTTTCAGTGCACAATCGATCTCTGAATGAATAATCATGAGTGGAGTCTTAAACTCATGTGCTGCATCTATACTAAATTGTCGCAATACTTCTGTTTGAGATTGTATCTTCTTAAAAGCCTCAGCGAGTGTTTCTGCAACGATGACAAATTCATCATTTTTCGGACCAGCGAGAGGAAATTCTGGAAGAGAAAAATCCGTTTGAAAAGAACGAATATATCGAATAATTTTCCCAAGTGGGCTAAGAGAAGCTTTTACAAATAAAAATGAAACAAGTGTAATGATGAGAAAAAAAGCAAGACTCAATAAAAGGGAAATTCTCAAAAGAGTGAATTGCCCATCTACATGTTCTGTAACATCATAAGGAAGTCCAATTGTTCCTATATTTCGAAAAGGGAAAATATATTGCATATACCATTTGTCTCCGCTTTTATAGAGTCAGAGAATGTTCGGATGAGCTGTGTTCCATTTTGGCGAAATAAAAGATGCTCATGCAGTCGTTTGAATCATTCCTCATTCTGCCATAATTCTATTGTAAAAAGGACTCATAGCATCAGTGATACTGGCTACTGAACCACTCTGAGTTTTGATACTAAAAATTGCGAGTTGTTCTGTTTTATCGATTACTTCATTTCTCTCATCAAGACGCCAATTGTAAAAATAATATATATTTAGTATCACAACAAATACCAATAAAAGAACACTTGTAAAAAGAGTGAATATAATAGCGGTTCTTGTAGATGTCTTGAATTGAGTGGAAAGCATAAATTTTATGATTTTTGGAGAGTAAAAACATATCCATATCCTTTGATAGTTTGGATAATGTCTGGAGAGAGTTTCTTGCGTATATTGGAAATATACACATCGAGCTTATCACTCTCAAAAAGAGACTCTCCTCACCAGATATGGTCAATGATATCAGTTCGAGAAACCGCTATTCCTTCGTGTGTAATCAAGTATTCTAGAATCTGAAACTCTTTCAGGGGAATGTGAATAATTTCACCGCCTTTTTCCACTTCTCTTTTTTGAAGATGGATAACAATGTCTTTATATATAATCTCTTTGAATATTTGCTTCTGTGCACGACGAAGAACTGCAAACATTCGCATCTCCAATTCTTTCAAATCAAAAGGCTTTACGAGATAATCATCCGCGCCACTTTCGAGTCCATGAATCGTATCAGAAAGCTCATCTCGAGCGGTAATCATAATGATCGGAGTTTCCTTTTGAGATTGAACCTTTTTACATACTTCCAGCCCATCCATCACTGGCAACATTCCGTCCAAGAGAATGATATTGTAATCTTCCTGGAGGGCTTTTTCCAAACCTGTTTTCCCATCATAAGCAATATCCACTTTCCAAGCATCCAGTTCTAAATACCGTTTAATATTTCTGGAAATTTCTCGATTATCCTCTATAAGTAATACTTTCATTATTTTTTCTCGATAATAATATAGGTACTTCCTGCATTTCCTGCCTCATCGAGTGCAGTTATGATAATAGTATTGGAACCATTTGTGAGCGTATGTTTTCCGGCTCCATCTACTACAATCTTATCAGGAGGCGTATGATCATCGGTAACTTTGACTTGGATATCTATAGTTGATGTAGTAACAACATCTCCATCTTTATAATTGAGAATTTCTATCGTTGGTGGTGTAGTATCTACTACAACTGTTGTTGTCGGAGGAACTACCACTTCTTTAATAGGAGCTACTGTTCGTTTTATAGGAGTAGTATTGTCTACTGGCACAACAGTAGAATCCACTGTTGTTGATGGCAATGAAACATTTTCTACTACTGGAATTTTTGCTTTCGGCTTCGTATATTTTCGTACGGAGGTATATTGATTATCCATAGAAATAAGAGAGAATGCCCAGAAACAAAGTGCT
Organism: Candidatus Altimarinota bacterium; assembly: GCA_041660685.1. Classification (GTDB taxonomy): domain Bacteria; phylum Patescibacteriota; class Gracilibacteria; order BD1-5; family UBA2023; genus UBA1545. Next base: position 22,447 of record JBAZVV010000005.1, read on the forward strand.
GTCACTATCAAAACTGAAAGAAATATGCTGAGTTTTTTCATAAATTAAAATTGTTCATGATAAATCTTCGCAAATCCTTGTGCCTTTAAATCTGCTGTTGTTTTTTCAATCATAGCAGGATTTCCACACATATAGAATTCGCTCTCTTTCGGAAAAGTGAATTTTGAAATTTCAATACGTCCATATTGAAAACCAGGAAGTTCTTCACGAGAGAGAAAGGTATGAGTCGTAAGACGAGGGATATTCTTAAGCAATTCTGTGTAAAAAAGACTTGCTGCATCCTGTACTCCAAAAAGTAACACTTTATCCTCATTAGGGAGTTGTCGCATCATATTAACAATAGGAGCCAGTCCCGTTCCGGTTGCGATAAACACTTTTGGAGTCGGTGTATTTTGAAGAACAAATGATCCATAGATATTTTCCACCGCAACTATATCGCCTACTTTCATTCTCTTAAGAACATTTCCTCCTCGTCCTCAGGCGAGTTTAATACAAAAAACCAGTTTCTTATCTATAGAAGCCACAACAGAATAGGAACGATAAAATATCCCATCTCGATCTTTCAGAGCGACACGACCATATTGTCCAGGAATCACTTCAAATTTTTTCTCTGTTTCAAGAACCAACTCAAGAGTAGTAGGATTCAATAGAGTAGTTGTTATGACCGTTGCAGGAGTATTTTCTTCTTCATATACATCCTCATAAGGGACAAAATCCCCTTTTCCAACTCCGCAAACAGGACATACCCAATTATCAGGAATATCTTCGAAACGAGTTCCGGGAGCTATTCCTCCATCGGGATCACCATATTTTTCATCATATATCCATCCACAAGGAACACAACGATAACGAGTCACTTTCGTGGAAGTTTTCCCCGATACGACAATCTGTTTTTCTGAAAGATATGCGAGAGTACGAAGGAGAATAAGCGCTCCGATAGTAATCATATAAAATGAATCAAATCGAGAAGCAAATGCCACATGAAATGCAGCAATGAGAAAAAGTGGATACACAAATGACTGGAGCTTTTTCCAATTCCCCTTCATGAGTTTAATAGAAATATTATTGGAAGTGACAGCGAGAAATGCCATTATAATAATAGCGACAACTCCAGAAGCAACATCCAGTGCTTTAAAATGTTCGAGAACGAAAAATGTTTTTTGATATATATATTCTGCATAAAAATATACAATCCCATGTGCAGCCGCCACCAGAAATGCAAGAACTCAGAAAGTTCTTCTATATGGTGCAAATGTATCTTTTTTCGTAAGTGTTATAATGGGAGTCACCATCAATGCAAGAACGAGATACACAAAAGATATTCGTCAAAAATCTCGGAGCAAAATATTCACTTCTCCTGATTTCATTACATAAAAACTCAGGAACAAAATTATTCCAGGAACCAGCGCAAAGAGATATCGAAGCATAGGAAATGAATGAGAATGAATAAAATTTTTAAGAAAAATCCGTGGGAGATAAATGGATATTCTTACCCAATATATATCCTACGGATTTTTCAAAAAAAGCAATTTTATATATTTCTTTTAGCTGGCAGCCGTGGTAGTATTTACCTTTGGTGCAGCAGCTGCTTTTGCGGCGGCGGCAGCTGCTTTTGCTTTTGCAGCTGCGGCAGCACTTGCTTGAGCCTTTGCGGCAGCAGCTGCGTTTGCTGCGGCCTGAGCTTTCGCTGCGGCAGCAACATTAGCTGCAGTTGTTGCTGCGGTGTTGGAAGTTGTTGCAGGTTTTACTGGAGCAGGACTCACAGGAGTTGTTGCAGGTTTTATGATTGCAGTGGTTGTAGGAGTTTTTACCGTACTTGTTGGTATTCTTGATACTGCTGGTACAACAGTTCGTCGTACTGTTACTGCCTGTACTACTGGGGCTGGTGTATTATTGTCACGAATATATGCCACAACTGCGTCCTTTGAAACAAATGTTCGAGTAGTTATACTTCCATCTGGTCGTTTAAACATATATGCTCCTGTACTCAAATTATTGAGAATAGTATACTGTTTTCCGTTTGGTGCGGTAAGTAAACTTACTTCTTGGATATTCTGATTATTTTTATCAATCAAATCCACTACACTCTGAAAGCTCGCAAATTGTTGAGATGATACACTTCCATCTGCTCGTTTAAATGTGAACTGTCCATTAGTAAGAGGAAGAATAGTATATGACTTTCCATTGGGTGTCGTATGTGGTGTTGGGTCAGCTGTTACTGGGGTAGTAGCTACTGGGGTATTTGAAGTAGTACCAAGACCGAGAAGCGCATCGAGAAATGAAGTATCGGCTGCGGCAGGCGCTTGAGTTGGTGTTGGAGTTTTCACCGCAGTAGAAGTTATTGCAATTGCTACTGTTTGTGCTTTTGAAAGAGCATTATCAATCGCATCTTGGATAGCTTGAGAAGTACCTGTAGCACCAGTAACTGTATTAATTCTTGTATTGCTTGTACCTACGAGCTTCTGAAGTTCCGCATCCCCTTGAGCACGAGTAAATTTACCATTTCCTGAAACAGTAAAACTAATGAATGATGCTTGAGAAATTTTACCACCTACAAGAGTAAGAGATACAGAATAATCAATAGATCCACCTGGGAAGGTATATGCTCCGACTCCTGTATATGTTCCATCTTTATACTGAGAAGGAGAAATAGTGGTAGTGACAACTGGTGTAACAGGCGTTGGAGCAGGAGTAACTACGGGAGTTATTACAGGTTTAGGAGTTACTACGGGAGTAGGTGTGGTTGCTACAGGAGCAGTATTTGTTGTACATGATTGTCGTGGGACTTGACTCTTCGTACCAGAAGGACTCGTAACTGTATCGTATACGGTTGTACAAGTTTTGGTCGCTGCTGGTGTTGTGCTCGTAGCAGGAATACTCGTACTTGTAGAAGTTGTTGGTTGAGTAACGATAGGTGCACTATATTCTGAATGACCTTCATTTTTTTCACTCTCTCTACTATGACTTTCATCTCTATCATCATCTCTATCATCATCTGCATGAGTAGTTGTTACGATTTGTCGTACATTCCAGAAGCTACTAGTGATTCCTTCGTCTTTCATAGAAATAACACCAAAGAAAGAAGTTCCATAAAGAAGGAAAATACTTCCGATAACCATAATCTTGAGAGATCGTTTCATATATTGAAAATTTAAATAATAAAAAATTTATAAAAGTATATTAATTATTCACCTTAAGACAAACTTAATTATCCGTTAGTTTCCATAAATTGTAAATCATATTTCTCTTGCAAGCCTTTTGTATAAAGGAGTTGTCCAGATGTTGTAAATATAATTCCTTCCATATTATTTTGTTCTATGAGACGAATCCCTTCGGAAACTGGAGCATTGAAAACACTTTTAGTAAATCCGTCAGAACTCGCACATTCGGGAGAAATAAGTGTCACACTGATAATCGCATTTTCATTTCATCCAGTCAATGGATTTACCAAATGATGGTACTTTTTCTCGGCGATATCCCATTTTCGTTTATAACTTCCAGAAGTCGCAATAGCAGTATTTTTAAGATTGAGTGAAGCGATAATTTCCTGAGTGAAAGGATTTTCCACTCCGATAATCCAACCACCATCTCATTCTTCGTTGGTTCCACTGGCATATATATCACCACCCGCATTGACGAAGAAATCATCGTATCCAAAGAGACGAATAAGTGAAGCGGCTTTATCTACTGCCCAGCCCTTGGCGATTCCACCGAAGTCCAATGTTTGTCCTGATTGAAGAGTGATAATATCTCCTTCGATCTGAATCGCCTCAAAATCTGTGTCAATTACTCATCCTTGCGACTCAAAATCGCCCTGTTCAAAAGAGTGAGAATATCCGAGTTTCGCAACGGAAACAAGAGGATTGAAAAAACCATTGGTCTTTTGATACATCTTGCGAGAAACTTCCATAAGTTCGAGAAAACGCTTGGAAACACTCATTTTTTTGTGAGTATTCAAGAGACTTAGACTCGAATCTGGCAGAAATCGTGAGAATTCTTGCTCAATAGAATAAAAATAATCGAATATATACCCGATTCGTTCGGCTGTTTTTGGTTCATCGGAAATGATTGTTATTTCAATGGCGGTACCCAATAGTTTACGAGTCTCAGAATGTCGCATAGTGTAAAAAGTAAACAAAATAATTAAAAGTGAATATAGACGAGAATCTTAAGTGAAGCTTAAAAAAGTTAAGTATTGTCATTCCAGAATTTTTCGAGCAGGAAATTCTTTGAAGTAATTATACTTTTTCCGAAAAATATCTGAAATCTACCTATTATGAGAAATTTAAGAATCTCCATATTGAAAAGAGCGGAAGATACTGAAACAAGTTCAGTATGACGATTACTTTATTTCTGTACTTCTCGAAGAACTTTTTCTGCATGTCCATTTACTTTGACATTACGCCACGCTTTTATAATACCACCAGTATTGCTCAAAAGAAAAGTAGATCGAATAACCCCAACATAGGTTTTGCCATAGTTCTTTTTTTCTCCAATAATCTCAAATTGATTATGGAGAGTATTATGAGTATCGGAAATAAGGTCAATCCCGAGATGATAATCTTCGTGGAATTTTTTGTGGGAGACCTCATTGTCAGCGGAAACACCGATAACCTGAATACCGAGAGCTGCAAAATCTTCCCGCAGGCGAGTAAAAGACTGTGCTTCCAAAGTACAACCTGGAGTATTATCCGCAGGGTAAAAATAGAGAATGGTTCTTGGTGTCTGCAAGAGAATAGTTTCTAGACTCTTCATTTCCGTCACTCCGTTCGGATGAACGAGTTGGTATATAGAAGTTCGCATAAATAATATGGGTAAGAGAAATAAATAAGTAAATTATCGGAGCATCATCTTTGTTTCCTTCATTGCTTCATAGAATCCTCTAAAATAGACCCAGTCCATTCCATCTGCATAGATAGCATGGTATCCTGGAAGGTATCCTCCATTTAAATTAGAATGATAACAGGATCGATACCACCAAGCTCCATGATATAATTCGGCACAGCGTACACCGACATAGATATCATTATCCTGATCATAGGTAGAAAAATACATTCCATTTTGTACAACCATTGCATCTCCTGCAGTTCCAGCATATCCTCCAACCGTCAATTTATATTTATTCGTCTCGTTAGCTATTTGAAAAGTCGTATATTTTGCATATGCTCCCGTTCCATCATTTGCAAGAAGTGTAACATAGAGTTCTTTATTAGTATTTGTAAGAATATTCAATTTATCATTTCCGAGCCAATATTCTCCATTCACATCCCCGAATCCTGTCTTATAATCTGCCCAGTTTCTATAAAAATCTACCTGTCCATTGAATCGTTTTTGAAATACTGTCCATCCACCTCCAGCGGTCGTCATGTCACAATATACGGAGAAATCTTGTTTATTATCTGGATTAATTTGATATACTCCATCTCTTCCTGTGGATCCACTTAAAGTATAAGTATCGGATATTTCTTTGCAAGATCTAAAAATTTTAAAGTGACTACTTGTTACTCATAGGACTAAGCCTGTCCCACTCACACTACTATTCTTCCTAAACACCGCCAAATATCCACTATTTGTATTCACAACATCTACTCCCGTAAAACTACTTGCATTATACATTTCTTGTACTGGTTGATTCAGACTTCCTCCACTATTTCAAAGGAGTATTCCTAAACTATCTCACTGAATGACTGGATATCTCTTACTATAATCAGAAGTAGAGCTTGCGAAAGCTTCTGGAACGAGATAGCCCTCACTCCAACTCTCTCCCAGATGGAGAGAGAGTAAAGAAAAAACACTCTTATTCCCTTCTCCTTCTGGGAGAAGGGCGAGGGATGAGGCTCCCCGAAGGGCAGTACTCT
>JBAZVV010000006.1:0-26645 GCA_041660685.1 Candidatus Altimarinota bacterium
AACATTTTATAAAGCCTCATCGTTCGATGAGGCTTTTATAAATAATCAATTACATATTTTCTGGAAGTACGGCGAGTATTTTTGCAAAGACTTCATCCTGAGTTCCGTGTGAATCAATCGTTCGCCACGCTTTTTCTAGAATCGGAAGTTTCGAAGCTTTTTCATATCCTCGTTGTACTCATTCAAAGAATTCTCGACCAAGCTTTTCAAACTTATCTCCTGCTGCATCAAATGTGCGAGAGAGAGCAATATCAATATCGATTTGCATAGAAAATACCAGATCAGGAAGGACTTTTCCCACCGCTTCTTTGTTGATATCCATAACCATATCGAATCCAAGTCCACGAGCCTCTCATTGATATGCAAGAGAAGAAACGAAACTTCGATCAGCTATAACGATACCCCCATCATCAATTGTCGATTTTACAACCGTATTGAGAAGTTGAGCCCGAGCAGCATCATAGAGATATGCTTCAGTTATAGGATGCATATCTTCGTCGAATTCGCGTGCCTGAGCTAGAAGTCGAATCTCTTGAGCGATAATAGTAGAACCTGGTTCGCGAACATGGATGATATTCCGAGTAGGGTATGTTGCTTTCAGATATTCAAAGAGTTTCTTGGACTGTGTAGATTTTCAGGAACCGACCATTCCTTCGAAGACTATGTACATAAAATATAATTAAGAATTATGAATTAAGAATAAAACTAAGAATTAAGATTCTTGATTACTTTCTTCGATATTCGCACCAATAGACGTACCACTTCTGAGTAATTGTTTTGAAAGTACAAATTCTTTCTTTTGCTCACAAAAATGCGAATAGAGATGAATAATTCGTATTGCAAACTGATAACTTTTGTCCTATATAATATTACTTTTCATATATTCTTAATTCATAATTATTAATTCTTAATTCTCTTAGACTGCAATTGGTGCCTTAATAGATGGATGCGGATCATATCCCTCGAGAGTAAAATCTTCATATTTGAATGAAAAAAGATCTTTTACTTCAGGATTCAGTTTCATAGTAGGAAGCGGTCGCATTTCTCGAGAAAGTTGTTCTTTTACCTGTTCGAAATGATTGGAATAAATATGCGTATCTCCCAGTACATGAATGAATTCTCCTGGCTCGAGTCCGACAACCTGAGCTATCATCATCGTCAAGAGTGCGTAAGAAGCGATATTGAACGGAACTCCGAGGAATGTATCGGCAGAACGCTGGTACATCTGACAGGAAAGTTTCCCATTCGCGACATAGAATTGATACATCATATGACATGGTGGCAAGAGCATACTATCTGCCTGAACCGGATTATAGGTTACAACGAGCATCCGACGAGAATTTGGATTTTTCTTCAATGTTTCGACTACATTTTTCACCTGGTCAACCCCTTCATTATTAAAATTACGCCATTGAAATCCATATACTGGACCGAGATCTCCCCATTGTTTTGCAAAATCTGCATCAGATTTTATAGATGTGGTAAAATCAAGCTGTGAAAGAAGTCCTCCTTTTTGCACATAAGCTTTGTAGGGCCATTCATCCCAGATATGAACATCATTATCGACGAGATATTTTATATTAGTTTCTCATCGAAGAAACCAGAGAAGCTCATGAATAATCCCTTTCAAAAATACTTTCTTCGTTGTCAAAAGTGGAAACCCCTCAGAGAGATCAAATCGCATCTGGTGTCCAAAAATACTCCGAGTTCCTGTTCCAGTTCGATCTCCTTTATCAGCCCCTGTATCCATAATCTTCTGGAGGAGGTCGAGATACTGTTGTTCGCTATGAGACATATGAAAATAATTAAAAATTAAATATTTTTTTAATTCAATAATAATTTATTTTTCGTCATCCTGAACTTGTTTCAGGATCTTCCTACTTTCTTTATAAAAACAAGATTCTTACATTTTTCATACAAGGCAGATTCCAAATATTTTTCGGATAATATGAGGTGATTTTCACAAGTTATGTAATCGAAAAATTTTGGAATGACAGAATATTATTTCACTCCTGTAGTTCCAAAACCTCCTCGATCTGTTCCGCCCATAACTTCTACGAGCTCAAATTCTGGTTTTTCTATTTTTACGAACATCCCTTGTCCGATTCGTTCTCCTTTTTCAATAACTACTTCTTCTTTACGCATATTGATATAAGCAAATTTCACTGTATCCATATCCCCACAATAATCTTGATCGATAATCCCGATACTATTTACCTGCATGAGTCCATAGTTTTTGAATGTCCCTGATCTTGGTGCTATCACGAGACAATATCCCTCGGGTGTTGCAATAACCGTTCCGGTGTCTACGAGTTTCCATTCTCCGGGCGCAAAAACCACTTTTTCGAGTGATTCAAAATCGAATGCACAAGCTCCAGGAGTCTTGTATTCAAGAACTTTTCCCGTACTATTTTTGATACGAACTTTCATATATTTTAAAAAATTTGAGAAAATAAATTATTCTTTTGGAACATAACTGGACCAGTTCTTTCCATGATATCGTCCTGTTTCTTTGTAATCCCTCTCTGGAGCAGATGACATCTCTGCGAAGAGAAGTTGTGCGATTTCCATCTTGGGACGGAGAATAATGGGTACACTATTCAGATTACAAAGTTCAAAAACGATATTGAGGTAATCCCCTGGATTAATGAGTCCTGCGGTATTATGAACGATGAGTCCGATACGAGCGAGGGAACTTTTCCCTGAGAGTTGTATCAGATATTTATCTGATCCGAAATAATCATGAGAAATCCCGAGGATACTTACCCCTGGATGAAGCGTGAAACTTTCGTCATCTTTTAGGATGATTTCATCATACTCAGGAAGGATTTTATTCACTGGATCTATGAAGGCAGTAGAATGGGATTTGATGACCAAAAATTTATTCCCAAGAAGGATGTCATAACTTGCAGGACCAAGTCGTTTGGAATCAAAATCACTCAAAGTAATAGAACCATTGGTAATCGCTTTTTTTATATCAATGTCAGAGAGAAACATAGAACAATAAGATTACAACAATTAAAACAATTTGAGTATAGTGAAAATAAGGAAAATACAACTATTTCATATCTAATAATTTCCCTTCTTTAAAACAGATAATGGAAAGTCTCACTCGTTCCATGAGACGTTCAAAAAGGTAATAATCTTCTTCTTCAGTTTTCAGAGAAAATACCACATGAGAATAACCATCTTCCTCTATACAAGCACTCATTTCATCGATATTAATTCGCATGAGAAAAAATATCTCAGTAAGTTGTTTAAGTACTCCGATTTTATTTTCAAAAATCATCTCGGCCCGAATCTGGAGTCCTTGTGTTTTCATGCCATCCCAATGAGCAGGAATATACCGATCGAAATCTTTCTGAGTCAGGGAAATACAGTCAATCTTATGAATATTCACCCCATTACTGGTGATATATCCTACTACCTTATCAAGTACCTTTGGATTACAACATTGTGCAAAACGATACGGAATACCTTTTTCTCCACCGATAATAAGTTCTCGAATAATACATTCATCTTTTGGCAATGAAACAACTTTCTCTTTTTTAACCTGTTCATAGAGATCCTTGATCTTATGAAGTTCAGAACTACTATTCTCAAGAATACTTTTCGTGACCGATGAGGGCTTACGAGAAAGATTCCCAAGTTGCACAAGTACGTTTTCTCGACCTTCTGTATCCAGTGTTTTTCCATCAATTATCTTAAGGAGAGAAAAATCTTTGTCGAGAGCTTTATTGAAATGTTTCAGCAAATGCGAATTGAGTATGAAACGCCCTTTTTCTATCAATTCACTTCTATTTACTCTGTTACTATATGCTTTGATACATTCTCGAGCACGCGTTGTTTTGACAAAAGAAAGCCAGGTGATATTTGGAAATTTATTCTTGTCTATAATAACTTCCACGCTTTCTCCGTTATGAAGCTCATAATCCAATGGTACGACACGACCATTTACTCGGGCAACGATAATATGATCACCGAGATCCGAATGTATAGAGTAAGCGAAATCAATAGGAGTAGAGCCTCTTGGAAGAACCTGAATCTGTCCTTTTGGAGTAAATGCAAAAATACGATCATCAAAAACTCCAATTTTCATCTGTGTCATAAAATCAGAATCTTCTGAATTACTCAAAATTTCCTTGAGTTCTGCTGCCCAATAAGCATCTTTTGCATTCTTAGATTGTCCAGTTTCTGAATAGGCAAAATGTGCCGCAACTCCAATCTCTGCCTGACGGTGCATAGCAAGAGTACGAATCTGAATCTCGGTGGGTTGTGTTCGGAATTCATGAAACATCCCAACAACGGTGGTATGGAGACTTTGATATCCATTCTCTTTTGGGAGAGCTATATAATCTTTGAAACGATTCGGAACTGGAGTCCAAACGGTATGTATCGTCCCGAGTACATCATAACAATGGTGCACAGAATCAGTAATAATACGAAGCGCAAAAAGATCATAAAGATCCTGCACTCGTTCATATCCTTTTCTTTGCATTTTTTTATAGATACTCCAGGGAGATTTCACTCGATAAGAAACATCCACAATAGATACTCCTTCTGGCATCGTATCTATAATAAGTTGTTTTACCTTGGTAACGAAAATCTCTTGAGCTTCTTTAAAAACCCCGAGCTCTCCCATAATCTTGGCATATTCAGTAGGACGGAGGATCTTAAAACACTCTGTCTCCAGTGCTTCTTTGAAGTCAAATATTCCAAGACGATCCGCAATCGGTGCATATACATTGAGTGTTTCCATAGCTATTCGCTCTTGTTTTTCTTTGCTCGGATGAAATGCAAGCGTTTTCATATTATGGAGACGATCTGCCAGTTTGACGAAAATAACTCGTACATCCTCGCTCATAGCGATAAACATCTTTCGGAGACTTCCGATAGTTCGTTCTTCTCCCCGATATTTCAGATGGGAAAGTTTCTCCATTCCTGCTGTTATGTACGCCACTTCATCACCAAATATTACTCGTATATCTTCCACGGTTTTATCGGTATCCTCGGGAACATCATGGAGGAGACAAGATTGGATGGTTACAATATCGGGACGGAGAATAAGGAGTTCTCTCGTTGCCTCAACAGGATGGAGAATATAGGGGTCTCAAGATTTCCGAAACTGTCCTTCATGAGCATTTCGCGCATAAATATAAGCTTTCTGAATTTCCTCAGAAATTATTTCTTTTGGAACATTCTTCATATATACGGTTACTTCATCAATAATCGATTTTACAAGAATATTGATGTGAAAATAATCAGGTGCAATAGGAGAGTCTTTGAGCATAAAAAGAAGTTTTTATGAATAGTTTTCTTGAGAGAGAGTATATAGATTTTTGTGAAGTTTTCAATGGAAAAACAGAAAAAGAGAGCGCGATGCCCTCTTTTTTAAAACTCTGTTTTCAAAGATTAATCTTAGTAAATAAAAATAACTTCTCAACAGTTATAACTTCAACAGCTCATCTATGGTCAATTTACGCCAGACCGATGTCATGAATATAGCCTCCCAGATAGAATGGTCATTCGCAAGACTGCCGATACGATACAATTGTTCGAGAGAAAGTAGTTCCCAATTGATGTTCTCAGCCATTACTTTGTGACCATGCCAATTTTTTGTATGTTGGATGATATTGAGTATATCATCCATGGTTAATGCCTTCCAATCGATAGAATTAGTCATCGCTTTTCGAATATGCCAATCATTAGATTTTTCGGCAATATCGAGTCTTTCGACGAGAGATGAATCTTTCCAATTAATCAAATGAGCTATCTTCTCAGAAACATGCCAATCATGATATTTTTTTCCAAAATTAATCATGTCATCGATAGACATTGACTCCCAATTGATACCATTAGCAAATACTTGCCACATGCCAATTTGGTTCGCTTTTTTTGCGATTTCAAATTGTTGATTAACAATGAATCCTTGCCATTCAAGAGAGGCAGAAATAGAATCGACGATGATTTTCCAAATAACCATGTTATGGGGATACTTCAAACCAATTGCCAATTTCTCTTCTATCGATAAGTCTCCAGATCGAATTGTCTCCAGACATTGTTTCAATGCATTACTCATATTCTTAACTCCCAACTAAAGTGAATGGATGAAGCAATTAATATGATATAGAATAAATCAAAATGTCAATTTTACTTAAAATTTTAGCTATTTCCCCATCCGAATATATCTCTCTCCACTTTCCGAGAGCTTCCGACCTCGTGGAGTCCGCTCAAGAAACCCGATCTTGAGAAGATATGGTTCCACGACATCTTCGATGGTTTCTTCCTCCTCTCCGACGATGGAAGCGAGCGTATGAAGTCCCACCGTTCGTCCCGCGAAACTATAAGCAAGCGTTTCGAGGATTTTACGATCCAGCTCATCGAGTCCGAGAGAATCGATACCGAGCGAAGTAAATATTTTCTCTGCCTCAAGAGAATCTCCGATATCATGTCCGACAATCTGATAATCGCGGAGAGTTTTGACAAACCGATTCACGATACGGGGAGTTCCACGGCTTTTCTTGGCAACCAATTCCCATATTTCACTATTTTTCACAGGAATTCCGAGTATATGAAACGAGCGACGGACAATTTCTGCGAGGTCAGAAATTTCATAAAAATCGAGCTTCAGAACATTTCCAAATCGATCACGTAAAGGTCCGCTGATTTTGGCAAGTTTTGTTGTGGCACCAACAAGCGTAAATTTCGGGATATCCATACGGATAGATGTTGCTCCTGTTCCAGTTCCAATCATGATATCGATGGCGAAATCCTCCATCGCACTATAGAGTATTTCCTCTATCTGTGGGCGGAGGCGATGAATCTCATCGATAAAGAGAATATCTCCTTCTTGAAGACTGGTGAGAAGTGAAACAATGTCGGATTGTTTCTCGATAGCAGGACCGCTCGTCTGTTTCAGATGAGACTGCATTTCCGATGCGATAATCGCTGAAAGAGTCGTTTTTCCGAGACCCGGAGGACCATAGAGGAGAATATGCTCAAGCGAAACCTTCCGAATCTGAGCTGATTGTATAGCGATTCGAAGATGTTTCTTGATGGACTGTTGTCCGATATATTCATCGAGTGTTTTTGGACGGAGAATATTTTCATTTATCGTATCATTTTCTCGTTCCTGCGGAGCAACGGCACGAAGCTCTGAAGTTTCCGATACTTTGGTAGATTGTATTGCCATATATTCGATGGATTAGTTATAAGAATATAGATTCGTGAATATGTATTCCCTATTTTCTATTTTCTCCTTTATACCCATTTCCAGAAAAAAATCTATTTTTTGTTGATTTTTTGAATATTTCCCTATAATACCCAGGCTTCTTAAATATACATATTTCATTTCTTGTTTATTTCTCCATAAGCAAGACACTTTTTTTAGAGACTTCTTAATTTATAATTACCACATACTATGGCACCAAAAAAGAAACCAAGTAAGGTCGTAAAACTCCAACTTAAGGCGGGAATGGCTAATCCAGCTCCTCCAGTCGGAACGGCCCTTGGACCTACAGGTATTCAAATTGCAGAATTTTGTAAACAATTTAATGACGCTACCAAAGATCGAATGGGGATGGTTCTTCCAACTATCATCAATATCTACGATGACCGTTCATTTGATTTCATCACAAAACAACCACCGATGACTTACCTCATCAAGACAGAACTGAACTTAAAGAGTGGATCTAAACTCCCTCATAAAGATAAAGTTGCTCATCTTACAGTAGAACAATTGAAAAAGATTGCTGCCATGAAGATGGTGGATATGAATGCACATGACGAAGAACATGCTATGTCTATCATCGCTGGTTCTGCTCGTTCCATGGGTATCACTACAGATCTTAAAAAATAGTCTATTTTCCTGCTTCGGCAGGAGATGCGGCGTCATCGTCTAACGGTTAGGACGCGGGATTCTCATTCCCGCAATCGGAGTTCGATTCTCCGTGACGTCACCAAAATCACATTACATAAGCCCCACTCTCTTCGAGAACGGGGCTTTTTAGTGTAGATTTCTTGTAAAAAAGAGGAGAAGTGATAAACTTATGTTATTAAAATTTATTTCTCCGCATGAAAGATGAATCATTTGAAAAGCTTTTGGACTTTCTTCAGTGAAATAAAGAGAATGCAAGTATTATTTGTAGTTTTATCGATGATCTTACTTCCGAAGGATTTGAACATTATATATCTGAATATTATAAGAAAATTCAACCGAATAGAAAAAAGAATATACAAAAAGTAATACATACCGTTATTCCTCAGTAAATAATCAGTCTTCTGGCGTTTAATTACTTTAAATTGCTATCCAAGGGAAACGGACTATACTGGTGGTTGCAGATCTCATAACTCGAGAACTAAATGGAGAGCAATCACTGAATGAAAGATGATAAGCAAACAAGAGAAAACATAAAGATGAATTCTTCTGAATTTCAGAAAAATTTCCCTGCTATTTATAAAAACTTTTTTAATGCGCATAATATTGTACTAAGTTCCAGTTCTATACTCACTTGGTGAGCGGATATTTCCCATGGTATTAGTGCCCTCAGAATCAAACAAAAGTTGCCGATGAAAACTTTTTGTGCGGCAAATCTCAACTCTTCTAGTAAAATTACCTTTTGAAGTATATTTCACTATTCGAGTAAGGAAGATAATTTCAAAGAAGATAATTTTGATATCTTTTTTAAGCATGATACCGAAAGGATTTCACTATTCCTCCAGGATTTTCTGGTTAAAAATGGATTCTCTGGAGGTATGGAGATAGATTTTCTTTCTGAAGCTCCGAGATGACATGGGTTCTCATTTACAGGAGTCATCTCGGTTTTGCTTACCTTCCTCATTCATACGATTGCCCGAAAGTTTGATACAAAAATACTATCCAGTCGTGAGCTATCTATCATAGAAAAGACTCTATTTGATGAGCTTTATGATTTCAGTCTTGGATTATCAGATTGCATCTCCCAAGGGAAAAGTATAGGGAATGCGAATAATTATGTGGCTATGCTACCAGCCCATTCATTACCGATAGTGTATCTCTCCGGGAATCGTAATCTCGATGACAAGGATTCTTCTTCGATAGATATCGTGACACATAAAGATACTCTTTTGCATTTTTTATGAATAAATAACAACTCTCTCGATGAGCTCCCATTAGATTACGGTGTTATATATACGGGTATGGAATATACTTTCAGTGAGATAGAATCAATGAGAGAACGAGTGAAAAAAGAGAGTGATCGCGTAGATTCCTTTATCAAAAATACTATTCAATCCTTACATATACAGGAAGCAGATGGGATGAATTTTTCAAATATTCTCAATTTCAATAAAGACAAAGTTCACTACAGTAATGTAGATAATACGAATCTCAAAATCTTAGAGTGATTTGATTATCTTCTGAAAAATACACATGACGACAATATAGGAAGTACATTTATTGGTGCTATAAATAGCATAGGTCTTACAAGTTTTTCTTACCAGAAAGAGAATAAACTTTTTTTTGCCCTCAAATATTTCTTCTCTCAATACAAACAATTTGAGGATGAGGAAATAGGTATAATGCCCTTTAATACTGGAAAAATAGGCGGAAGTCTTTTATTTGTTATGAAGTATGGGAAAAGTCGTGAAACGATACAAAAAGTACTCAATTATCTTCGGGATAATGGTCATATAGCTTTCTTGGATTATACCTCTTGGAGGGATGGATATTCTTCCGATGGAATATATCTCGAGCAATATCTCACTGAGAATCTTTATTCAGAATATACCAAAGCAGGGAATATGAAATTTACAGATACATTCGGTAAAACTTATTTCTGAGACTATGATACTATCATTAAAAATGAGAAAAACTGTATTCTTTTAGATACTATCGAAGGGAAAATATATATTTGAGAAGTGAAGTTTACATCAAAAGAAATTCATTCACAAGGTGCTACTATCGATACTATGAGAATATTGCTAGAAAATATCGGAGAAGAGATTTTAAATACCTCACTTCCTGCATCGTCCTATTCTCATAATAAGAATGAAATTATGGGGAAAATAGTACTTCCTATCCGGAAACTTACTAAAAAATATTTTTGAAAAGAAATTCCTCTTTTCTGTTCAGGGTGAGTTAATTCCTATTGTTTGCGATTAGATCGAGATGAATCGATTCGCATAGGTATAATTACAAGAATGTAGGACGAATATAATCTTTATTCTCAAATTTATTATGCACATAATACACTCGAATATATGAAGTGGTGATTTTCTAGAAGGGGGCGATTCCATATTATCTCATTATCAGAAATGAGTGAGTTATTATCACCAGTCATTGAAACCACTTCACGAGGAAGGTCAGATAATCCAGGAAGACTATGAAGGTTCTGACTTTCAGAAACTTGCTATCAAATATCTGAAAAAATCTGTCCTGTGTACGGGGAGATGAGAAGATCAGCTGATAAAAATCGATGCATATCTTCTTCTTGTGAAGTTATGCATCGAAGAAAAAAACCGAGAAAATTATTTTTATAGTGCCGTTGAGGTAGCAAGACAATTTCTCTGAGAAAATTATATCACCACTTCCTATGGTAAAGCTATTATAGAGAACTATCTCCTGCATATAGACACGACTATTCATAGTAAATTCCCAAAAGAATTTATGCCACAATTAATACCATTAATAGGTACCGCTATAATGGCGGAAAGTAATATGCGTATACAGAAGTGACAAGAGGAAGCAATGGATATAGGAAATTATATCAAAGATAGTGATTCTGTTGGTGATATCCTGAGCAAGCTCGAAAGAATATCCGGACCATTGAGACTTCATATTGTCTCAAAAGAAAGCGGGGAAACTATTCTTAATCACTGATTTAAGGAGTCTGAGATAAAAAACTCACAGAAGATTCCCTCATATATTCATAATATCGCCGTGGATATTTTCGATAGAAAAAGAGAATACCTCATCCGGATAGATCGAGGAAGTGAAGAGTTTATATGTCAGTTTGAGAAATATCAACTCAAACACATAATTGATCCATTGATAGGTGTTCTTATTAGGAGGAAAGAACATATGTTTTTTACATGGATTTTGGACAATTCTAGCATCCTTGAGACAGCAGAAGAGAATCAAGAGATACCATCAGAAATAAATGGTTATCGAGGTTTCATATCTCAGGCCATTTCGGAATATACGGATCCTTTTGGATTTCATGGTTCCAAAGAAAAATATATCGATAATCTCTTGCAGGCTCTCGATATTTGTCGAAACATTATGCTTGGATCTGGGATAGGCGAATGAGCTCAGCAGGAAAAATTCCAACAAGAAATCGATGATATCCTATGAGGAAATATAGAGAGACAGGTTTTGAATATGACAAAATTTATGCTTCTGTCCAGAAACGAAACCATGAATGGGTCAGGATATCCCTTTGGGCTCATCAAAAGTAAGATCCCACTTGAATCCAGAATCTATTCTATTATTCGAACCTATGAAGCATTACTGAGCTCATCCAGAGATCATAAAAGTGCTATATGAAGGATGAACGAATGGTCGCAAGGTGGGTATTTCGATAACAATATCTATGAGATATTTTCCAGAAGTTTTAATAGTGATGGATTGTTGCCAAAAATACTACCTCGTTCGACTCACTATAATCCCATAACGGAACTCCGAAAGAAACGATATACTCAATATATAAATATTTGGCACGAGATATTAAAATGAACACGAGATATCGAGACTCAGTATGATAGGGGTCGATGGGCATATTGAGATACAAACACACAAAAAGAGTCATTTCAAGAGATTAGTAGACTCACTGGAGAACTTATCGGTAAAATTAATACGAGAAGTATTATCGCTTTCACTCGGCATGGATTGGGTGAAAGTGATAAAGTCTGAAAATCCGGAAATAAAGACGAGTCACTTGCAATCGAATGAGAAGATACTTCTCGTGAAATCTGAGAAAAATTGCAAGGACTTGCGGTGGATATATATTCTAGTCCCCTTCCACGAGCATCTGAGACTGCCAATATTATTCGTAGAGAAGTTATAAAAGATATCTACTCTCTTCTTCCTGTTCAGGTGGAGGATAATCCTATTCAACTATCTTGTCCTATTCATATCGAAGAATCTCTGACTAATCCAGAGAAATATCTGGAGAGTTATTGGAGGAGAAGGAAATCTCGATCTCGCCTTTCCACGATGATCCTAGATATGAATACAAAACCCATGGTAGAGTTTCTAGAAAATCTTGATTCTCCATCAATGGAATCGACAAGTCTCCTTATTACCCATGGACATAATGCCAATATTATCAATGAGCTACTCGAAAATTTTTTCTATAAGCACGAGATTTCTAGTAAAAGAACCTCGATGAATTATGGTGCTATATGTGTCTATTTTCTTCAGTGAAATAGTGAAGTAAAGGAATTGCTTTTTTCTATCATGAACTGGAAAGAAATTCTCTCGGAACTCAATATGCTCACGATGAGTATATTTGGAGAAATTTTCTATAATCCCGATGGGCGACAAACAGATATTATTGCCTTACATGATGAATTCCTAGATTTTATTGATGCTAAAAGTGAAGACTGTCCGCAACAACTTTCTCTCTTTCTAGAATCATTCAAATCACATCCTCTGTTGAAAAATATTCCTGCTATCTTAAGAATGGAAGGAGTGATAGTTTAGCTCAAAATCTCTTGCTTATTATTATATACGAAGGATTATCCATTTGTCTTGAATTTGTCTTTGTTCGTCTATTGATAATAGAAACCCTGACAGGAAATGAAAAAATGATGCCTATTTTTAATAGGCATTTTTTGTCGCCCCTTGTTGTTTCTCCTTTTCACGTATACTGGAATCTGTATTAATTTTATAGCCATTTTTATGACGAAGAAATGAGGAGAAAATGAATTATATTTTTAATATAATGAGACATACTAGTTACATACGATTTTTTGTTTTATTTTTTTACTTTTCTTTTTATGAAAACTGTTTTTCTGAAGAAAATAAGAAAAGTGACATCAGGAACTCTGGTTCTTGCTTTGCTTTTTCCTATGTTAAGTCCATTAGGTGATCTGGCTTTTGCCTCTGTGAATCCTACTGGAAATACTATCTCTGGTGGAAATAATAATTATGTAAACCTCTCGAATTCTGGTTCTTATCCTATAACTCTTGGTTTTAGTGGCGTCTTGAGTGCAGGAGATATTATCCATCTGGATGTTATGTCCGGAAGTACTCCTATTCAATCCTATACTTGATCAAATGATGGAAGTTGATCTAAGACTTTTATCACTAATCTTTCTTCATGAATTTCCAATGGAGCTCTCACTTTTAGCGGAAGTGTTTATGCTTCTGGTACAGCAAGTGCCTATGCAACAGGGATAATCTGAACAGGAACCGGTGATTTTATTCCTCCGACTGCAACTATCGTATATTCCAATACTGGAGGGAGCAATCCTCCTATTATAGCGACACTTACTGGAGCGAGCGAACCTATTACTGTTACGAATAATAGCGGATCTCTCTCAAAAGTTTTTGCAGCAAATGGATCATTTACTTTTAATTTCGTTGATGCTGCTGGTAATACTGGCTCAGTTACGGCAACGGTGAATATAATATCAATACCATTTCTCCAGCACCCATCAATCTTTGATCAGCTGGAAATTTCGCGATTTTATCCAAAGCAGGAATTACAGACATTCCTACATCTGCTATTACTGGAGATATTGGAACAAGTCCTATTACGGGAGCATCGATAACTTGACTTGGTTGTCCAGAAGTAACAGGGGTGATTTACTCGGTTGATGCTGCTGGACCTTCTTGTAAAGTAACAAATGCCACATTACTTACTACCGCTGTAAGTGATATGGAAACTGCCTATACAAATGCTGCAGGAATACCTATTCCTACTACGACTGAGTTGGGTGCAGGGGACATTAGTGGACTCACAATAGCCTCTGGACTCTATAAATGGGGTACAGATGTTGCGATAAATACAGACGTCACTTTGTCTGGTAGTGCAACGGATGTTTGGATTTTCCAAATTGCAGGAAATCTCAATATCGCCAGTGCTGGTAATCTCACCTCAGGTATCAAAGTATTACTTTCTGGTGGAGCCAAGGCCTCTAATATATTTTGGCAAGTCGGAGGTGTTACTGGTGCAACTCTTGGGACCTATTCTACATTCAATGGAACGATATTAAGTGCAAAACAAGTCATTTTACAAACAGGTGCGGTGCTTAATGGACGAGCATTAGCACAAACCCAAGTGACACTCGATGCCAATATTATTACAATTATAACTACTGACAATAGTGCTCCGGTAATTTCAAACAAGCAAGTAAATGCTCTTACTGCAACAACCGCCACAGTGAGATTTGATTTTACCGATGCAAACTATACTATTGGAACTGGTTCATTAACAGGAACTGGATATATTACTATTGGTACAGGAACTTCTCTTTCGAATCAGGACACTGGATCTCTCGTAGTAGTTACGGGAGCAACCAATACTGCTTCGTCAGTATTTAGTTCACTCATTGCTAGTACTGTATATAATTATGCCTTATCTGTTACGGATAATTACGGAAATATATCATCTGCCTCTACGGGGTCATTTGTTACAGCAAGTACACCAATTAACCTCACAGGCTCCTCTACGAATACGGGAGCCACTACTCTTACAGGAATATCTGCCCCCTCTTGATCTCCATTGGTACTGAGTGGTGTGATAACCATATTATCCAATCTCAATGATCTCAATGCTATTACAGGATCTCTTGTACTCTCTGGGATAACCAATATTACTGCAAGTGGATTATCATGGAATGGGGTTCTTATGCCACCGACCTTGATCCAATCAGGAGCAACTGAGAATGCATCAACAACTGAAATCTCTACAATTATACCACAAACCACTGCTAGTACGATTGGTAGTACCACTACAACGACCACCTATACTTCCAATATTCTTCAAACAGTTAAAGTAGGAGGAGAAAGTGGAGTCTCTCTATTTGCGAGTGGGGCAAATTTTCAAGTGAGTTTTATTGTTCCTACGGGTACGGTCGGAGATATTTTGAGATTATATCGGTCAGTCGATGGAATGTTATGGGAAATAAATAGTCCCAGTCTTACTTGTACGCTCGATGCAAATAAACTTTGTACATTTGATACGGATCATCTCAGCTTCTTTGCTCCAACACTTATTACATCTCATACTTCTTCTATAACTACTTCTTCTTCGGGTGGTGGCTGAGGTGCCGGTCTTTCCATAGACTACTGTCCATCTGGAGATACATCAGAAAGTTATTACGATGGAAAATGTTCAGATATGAGAACATCTATTAAGATAGTGCCTATTGGAATAGATAATTGTCTCACTCTTTGAACATGTGCTCAGGCTTTTTCAACAGTTGGCAATATTCCTCCTAAAGTTATTCTTAAATCACTTCAAGAAATAAAATTTACTGACATTACTCATCATTGGGCAAAAGAATATATTCAACATCTTGTTGCTCGAGGAGTAGTAAATAATACTGAGACTTATAATCCAGATAACAATCTTTCTCGTGCAGAATTTCTTAAAATTGCTATAAATGCTGCTGGATGGGAAATAGGAACAGGAACTATTGCTGTATTTTCTGATGTTGCATCTGATGTGTGGTATGCACCATATGTTTCCCTGGCACTTTCTTATGGTATTATATCAGATACAAATACAAACTTCCGACCAAATGATTCTATCAGTCGTGCAGAAGTTGCTAAGATTATTGTAGGAATTTCCCGAGTCAATATAGGAAATACAGAAACTACCTTTACGGATGTTGATCCTGCTTCGGACCTTGCAAAATATATTGAAACTACTAAGACTCTTGGATTCTTTTCTGGAGAGGTAGCAAATGGGAAATTAATATTCCGTCCAAATGACCCTATTACTCGTGCTGAAATAGCAAAAGTAGTGGTAAATGCATTTCGATTGTAAAATATAGTTAATGAAAATCCATAAAAACTCTCACTATTTGTGAGAGTTTTTATGAATAGTAGTAATATAGAATAGTTTTGAAAAAGTTCATATTTTTCTATATATTCTTTTTTAGCGTATATTGATTTTTAGATATTTTTCTATACAATGCTGGTATTATAATATCTTAACTATTTCCCTATGAACTTTTTCAAGAGAATGTTTCTTTTCTTGCAACCAATATTGCTATTATCCTCGTAATCACCGCGATTATATTTATTCTTGAACATTATTTCGGAATTCGTGTGACTTCTAGTGCGGCAAATGGTTATGGAAGTCTCTTTATTTTCGCTCTCCTTTTCGGTTTCGCTGGATCTTTCCTGAGTCTTGCTATTTCTCGATGGATGGCAAAAAGAACATATGCGATAGAACTTCTTTCTGAGAGTCGACTTATGGACTATGATTCTAAAACACAAGCCATATATACAACAGTTGCTCAAATTGCAAAACAAAACGATATCACTATTCCAGAAGTGGGAATATACGAAAGTGAGGATCCAAATGCTTTTGCCACAGGACCATCGAAAAACAAATCACTTGTTGCAGTTTCTACTGGACTTCTCAGTAGTATGACAACCGCTGAAATCGAAGGGGTTATCGCTCATGAGATGAGCCATATTCTCAATGGTGATATGGTTACTATGACACTCCTACAAGGAGTTCTCAATACTTTTGTAATATTTTTCGCTCGTATTATCGGGGAGTTTATCGATAAGGCTATTCTCAAAAATGAAGAAGGACAGGGTTGGGGGTATTTTATCACGGTTATGGTACTGGAAATAATACTAGGAATGCTTGCTTCTCTCGTACTTATGACATTTTCACGATACAGGGAATTTCGTGCAGACGAAGGAAGTGCTCGTCTCGTCGGAAAAGACAAGATGATTCTTGCTCTCAAACGTCTTCAGTATATCGTGACAAATAAGGAAATCGTCGATGATGGAAAGCTTGCTGCTTTTAAAATTCATTCTGAGAAAGGATTTATGTCACTTTTTATGTCTCATCCGAGTTTGGATGATCGCATAAAAAATCTCGAAAATAATTACCAGTTATAAAAATCTCAGGTTTTTAGAAAAATGCAGGGCAGATAATTTCCTGCATTTTTTATATATTCCCAACTAAGTGTAAAATATACACAAATAAATTTGACTTTACAACAAATCGGAATATAAGTGTATTATTAACACTTAATAAATATTACTATGATTACTCTCTCTCAAATGAATGTTGTCGCATGACGACCTGATATCAATACTAAAAGTCTTGTTCGGGATATTCACATCGCTCAGGATAAGGGTTCTGATCTTCATATTGCTACCGAATCGGTGATTTCTGGATATCTCATCGGGGACGAATGGGAAAATTCCTCATTTGTCCGCGAATGTATGAATATGAATCAAGAAATCATCAACTCTACCAAAGGATCAACCATGTCTGTTATTTGGGGAAATGTCCTCATCGATCCAAATAAAACAAACGAGGATGGACGAATACGAAAATATAATGCGGCGTTCGTAGCTCAAAATGGGGTACTTGTTCCCAATGGAGTTTTTGACGGATATACTCTCAAGACCAATCTGGCGAATTATCGAGAATTTGACGATAAACGTCATATAACTTCTCTCAAAGATTATGCATTTGAAAAATGAGCTAGTTTTACTGATATCGAGAAATACTACCAACCATTTGAGATAGTGATTGCATGAGTCAGGAGAAAAGTTGGAGTAGTGATTTGTGAAGATAGCTGGCACGATGATTATATCCTTAATCCTGCAGAAATGCTCCAAGAAAATGGAGCCAATATGATCGTAAATCTTTCTGCTTCACCATTCGGCATAGGGAAACAAGGAAAGCGTGATCGGCTCATCGGAGGACAAAGTGACGGGGTAGATTTCATCTATGTAAATCAAGTTGGTGCCCAAAATAATAGCAAAAATCTCTATATGTTCGACGGTGCGAGTGTCGCGTTTCGTGATGGAAAAAAGATATTTCAAGCTCCGTCATTTCAGGAATGAGTATTTGAGATTATTGAAAATCAAGTTTTCGCAAAAAATCCAGAATCTCTTGAAAAATGAGGGGATTTGAATGAAAATCGCGTACTGAAGTGAGTCGTACGAATTAGTACAGCGAACGAGGAACGGAAGATTTGAGTACAAAGTCTGCATTTTGCAGAGATTTCAGAGCTTGAAAAAATAGAGAATGCTCTTGTCTATGGTATTCAAGAATATATGAAAAGCTCTGGACAGAAAAAACTCGTTATCGGTCTCTCTGGAGGGGTTGATTCCGCTCTCGTAGCGGTACTCGCAGTACGAGCCATCAGCGCTGAAAACATTATCGCCGTCAATATGCCATCCATTTATAACTCTGACACCACCAAAGATTTGGCGAGAGATTTGGCGAGAGAACTTGGTATCGAGTATCACATAATGCCGATACAAGAAAGCATAGATTTCACAAAAAGCAAGATCAAAGATGCTATCGGTCTGACGATAGAATGACTCATTGATGAGAATTTCCAAGCTCGTTTCCGTGGTTCTACTTTTCTGATGACTTTCGCTGCACAAACCGGTTGTATAATGACAAATAATGGGAATAAACTCGAGATGGCGACAGGATACGCTAGTATCGCAGGAGATCTCAATGGTGCCATCGCTCCGATCGCAGACCTCTATAAGACACAAATTTTTGCATTATCAAAGAGAATGAGTATAAAGTATGCAGTTCCAACGCTCGCGAAAATATGTAATATTCCACCATCTGCCGAACTCTCTCACGAACAATCCATCGATGAAGGGAAGGGGGATCCATTCTTCTTCGAGTACCACGATCGACTTATGTACCAGTTTCTCGAGATACGAAAAGATCCAGTAAATATTCTCGAGGCTTTTGAGAATGGGAAATTGGAAGATCTTCTGAACTCTTGGACATATGATGTCGGAAATGAGTATGCGATGAAAAAACCAATTGTCGGGGAACATGGATACTTCAAAAGTATTGGAGAATGGATTACTGATCTAGAGAGAATCTGGCGAGCTTTCCGAGGACCATCAACCATCAAAGGAAAATACACTCCAACGATTCTCTCTATCAGCCGTCGAGCTCTCGGGTACGACCTCCGACGTTCAGAAATGAGTGTCTATTTTGGAAAGAAATATGAAGAAAAGAAAGAAGAATTATTGAGGATATAAAAAAGGCGTCCGATGGACGCCTCTGGGTTTAGGGAAAGATCAGAAGATGCGATTTCTTATGACCCATGGTTTTTGATCGAATACTGAAGAATAAATCATTGGATTAGTTAAAAACAACCAACCAATTGCCTGTACTTCTGCATTATCGGACTTTCTGAGAATCACTAAGTAAAGCAAGGTTCCCGTTAGAACATATGCTATACCAATTCCTATGATCTCAATCATATGCGAATCAGAAGGATGATACCCTCTTAACAGAAGCAAGTAAACAATTCCGATGGCAATAAGATTCCAAACAGCAAAACATACACAATGCAATAACAGCATTTTCCATCGTTCTTGCCGTCTTTCAAAAAAACCTTCTTTGAATCCCTCGAAAAAACTCATTTTATTACTCCTATCCTAAATGTTAAGAAACAATCCAGCTGATTGATCCACCAACAATCGCCCCGAATGGTCCAGCAATGAATATTGCTTTTTTCCATACGAAACACCGAATGTTTGTTATGTATACCATAACTGCTGCGATATACCCCAAAGTCATAAGAACTGGATAAATATATTCCATGTATTCCATGAACTTCTCCTTATAAAAATCAATTTTTGAAAATCACACCTGATTTGGATGTGAAGCCTGAGTTATATATATTCACAATAATTTATTTGTCAAAATATTTCCTAATCCTCTCTTCTATGGAACCACTCAAGATATTTCACCAAGATAATGCAACTATTATCTGTGACACTTTTGCTTATGAGAAGAAAACAGAAATTCGTGTTTTTATGGAATCTCCCGAGTTTCGCCATATTGTACAGATGGTTCAGGAGAAATTCATCATGGTACTCGGAGGAGATGGAACAATGCTTCGAGCAGTACAATCCTGCTATTTAGAGGGACTTCCTTTTCTCGGTATCAATTTCGGATCAAAGGGATTCCTCATGAATAATCGTGCTTATATCGGAGAGAAGGATGCTTTTGAATCCATTATACATCCTCTTCTCGATGTCAAAATACAAACGCAAGATAATAAATATGAGCATGTGGCTTTTAATGAGGCACAGATCAAAACATCTGGAGGACATATGATCGATCTCAATCTCGTCATCCGAGAACATTCTCGGATTCGACTCCGTGGTGACGGACTCCTCATCGTCACGCCTGCTGGTTCTACTGGATACAATGCCTCTGCTGGGGGTCCTATATTGCCACATTCTTCATCCCATTTTGTCGCAACTCCTCTCCTTACCTTCACTCCTCGGCATATTAAACCCGTACTTTATGAAAATCAATGCGATGTCCACATCACCAATAATACTGAGCGTGAACAAGCGATTTCGCTCTATGCAGACAGTACTCCCGTACTCGAAAAATATACAGGAAAAGTAGAAATCACTGTGAAGAAATCTCCACACTCTATCAGACTTCTTATATCTCATGAGTATCGACGGATTTGGGATGCAAAAGTTTTATCGGAACAAGGTTTTGAGATGGTGTAAAACAAAGAAAAACCGCCTCAGTGAGGCGGTTCATTATTTGTAGCTGGTATAAATAATGGACTAGTTACTATTCCCATCAAAGGGTCAAAAGTCATACCATTCCCTAACTCAACAGGATCGAATTTTTGATGTCTCAAAGGTTGTGGATTTAAAGATTTCTGATATCTTATTTGCATTCTTGCTCGCAATCGCGAACGATATTTTAGTAACTCTTTCTTTGGTTTTGGTGTCCAAATGCTCATTTTTACTTCCTTTCTTATTTATTTGATTTTATTTATAATCCCTGTATTAGGACCTAAATCCTAAATTCAGAATATAGAACTTATATCTAATTATAAGTTCTTGTCAAATAGAAATACAGAAAAAATCTTTTGACAAAAACTCTCTTCCGAATATATTAAGTGTAATAGTTACACTTAATAAGAATTTACACAAGAAAATTATTCTTTCTTTGTCTTCTAATAAGTGTAACTATTACAATAACTAATTTTTTGAGAATATGAAAACTATCATCTACGGTGGAGCTTTTGATCCACCACACATGGCGCACGAACACCTTGTTCGAATGATTGCAGAAAAATACAATCCAGAACGATTATTCATAGTTCCTTCTGGCCTCCGAAGTGATAAATCTTATAAGATATCTCTCGAGCATCGTATAAAAATACTTTCGATTTTTACAGAAGATCTCTCCGATATCGGTGTGGAACTCTGTGATGATTTTATGGTCGGACGCATCATAAATGGAACTACTCTGGGAGTAGATCGAGTATTTCGAGAAAGATTTGGACATTCTCCCACTCAGGTATTTGGGACTGATGTTATCCCAGATATGAAACTCTGGGATCCGAGTGGACGAGTGGAAAAGGAAATCCCAAAGATATTTGTACGTCGTATAGGTTCTCCAAAAGTGGATTTTTCAAATATATCAAATCATCTCATTATCACTCCGGAACTTCCCTCCGATATCGCTACACTATCCAGTAGTCAGGTTCGAGAAAATATCAAAAATCGTATTTTCCACGGGCTTGCCCCGAGAATTAGAGAATACATCGCAGATAATAAACTTTATCATTCATCTTAAATACTATGTCTATCCAACTTTGAAATACAAAAATAGTACACGCAGGAAAACATATTTCTGTTCTCGAACAATCATATGAAAACACATATAATGGGAGGATCGGAACATACGAAGTAATCGTACGTAATAAGGTGGCTGGTATCGTTTCTGTATTGCCCATAACTCAGAATAACGAAATTATCCTCATACGACAATTCCGAATACCTCTCGGTCGCGAAGTTATCGAGCAACCTGCAGGACTCAATGATAAACTTGGTGAATCCAATATAGATGCGGCGAAACGGGAACTTCTGGAAGAGACAGGATATAGCTCAGACGAACTAGAATATATTTTGACTGTTCCAACATCTTCTGGCCTGACCAATGAACTTATTTCTTGTTATATCGCCAGAAATTGCCAGAAAGTTTCTCATTTGCTTGATCTCGATAGTTCCGAATCTATTTCGGTTCTCACTCTCCCGATTGATACAGCATTTCAGTACCTTGTCGAGGAATCTCGCAAAGGAAATCTTGTGGACTCCAAGGCATTTATGATGTTGCAGTGGTATCTCAATACTATCAAAGAGGAATAATTTTTTTTGCTTTTTCTCGACTCTTCTATACAATCTGATTGTATTTCTTACACTTTCCCCTATGCAATCAGCAACTATTCAACAAGAATTCACCAAAAATATCTTCGGTCTTTCTATCCCCGTACTCGCACTCGATGTTGTTATATTTACCATCTACCATGGAAACCTCTGTTTGGTTCTAGCAAAACGTGACAAAGAACCATCCAAAGGAACATTTATCCTCCCTGGCGGGATTGCAAAAGCAGGATTTTCCCTCGAAGAAAACTTTGATGATATCCTTGTACGAAAGACGGGAATCATGGGAGTATATAAAGAACAACTCTATAGCTTCGGGGAACCAGACCGTGATACTCGAGGACATATCGTAACTGTTGCCTATTATGCACTTGTGGACAATGAAGTACTTCTCAGAACTGCCGACCTGACTCGTGTTCAGCTTATAGAATACAATTCTCTCGACACAACACCGATTGGTTTTGACCATGAACGCATAATCCGGTATGCTCACCAGCGTCTCGTTTGGAAGTTTGAATATACCAATATCGCCATGAATATCCTCCCAAAACAATTCTCTCTCTCCGAACTTCAGCGAGTCTACGAGATGATTCTCGGGAAAGAACTTGATAAACGAAACTTCCGAAAGAAGATTTTGTCTCTCCATATGATTCAAGAGACAGGAGAACTTGATCGAGATAGTTCCAATCGTCCCGCAAAACTCTATGAATTTAAAGACAAAGAATTAAAAATAGTAGAAGTATTTTAATATAAAATTGCATAAGAAAGAGATACAATAAAGAGCATCTGCGGATGTTCTTTATTGTTTCTGAATATATTATAAATCATAGAATCACACATTATCACGAGGCAATTTCCAATATATATGATTAAAATTCATGTGTTATTTACTACGATCATTCAGAGTAAAATATAGAAATTTCTCAAAACTTTTCTCCTTTCTCACAAATACCTTGATTTATTGGACTGAAGTACTATATTAGAAAACAATATCTTCTAAAAAAATAAAACAGAACAAATGGATACAACTATATTTACAGAAATCTTCTCCAAGATTATTCTTATTTTCGTCATTAGTAGCATATTCATACTCTCCAAAAAAATACGAATTGTATACGAAGTATTGTTGACGCTTGCTGGAGTGATACTTGTATTTGGATTTTACTTTTTCTATCCAGCGCTTGTTCCGAGTCTTCGGCTCGATCCAGAACTGTTGCTTTTTGGTTTTCTCCCAATGCTCCTTCTGCAAATTGCGCATACTATGCCTTACAAGGACATAATTCGGGATATTCGCCCCATTGGATTATTGGCAATTATCTCACCAATCATATCTTCTCTCATGATTGGGATATTTATACAACAAGGTGCTTTCTGGATGGGATATCATATCCCTTTTCTGGTAGCACTTCTCTTTGGGACAATTATGAGTTCGACAGATCCTGTAACCGTTCTCTCTATATTTCATAAACTCGGCGTGCCAAAAAGACTCGTTCTTTTATTTGAAGGAGAAAGTCTTTTTAATGATGGAGCTTCTCTTGCTCTTTTTTTTCTCGTTCTCTCATGGATAGTAGGAACAAATACACACGTAACTTTATTTGATACAACCATCAACTATATATTCGGGAAAAATATTATCATAGAATCTATCCTGACATTTGTCAGTATGATAGTTGGAGGAATAATAATCGGAATTTTTTCGGGGATACTTTTTTCCAAACTCCTCTCTATTTTCAAAAAATACCAGTATCTATCTATCTTGATTATTATCACTTCTGCTTATTCAGCTTATTTAATAACGGAACTTGTTCACTCTTTTTTCTTTCCTGCTTCTGCTATTATTGCAACGATATTCTCCACATTTATCATAGGAAACTATGGACGATATAAAATCGATCTCAAAACCGAAGAACTTGCTCAATCCTTATTTGCATTTATCGCATTTTTGATCAATTCTACCATATTCATACTCGTGGGAGCATCCATTTTACAAATAGATAAATCCCTCCTCTCGGTACTCGGATGGATTATTCCTCTTGCAGTCTTTTGTGTGATCATCGGGCGAGCTATCAGTATTTATTTCCCTATCCGATTCATGAATCTCTGAGAAAGTGCGTCCGAGAAAATCCCTCACTCTTGGCAACACGTCCTTGCCTGGGGGAGTCTCAGATGAGGATTGGCTCTTGCTCTCGTAGCGATTGTTCCCTCTTATCTCACTTTCACAATAGGAACACACAGTATCTCTATCCGAGATTTTCTCTCGATTTTAGTAATCAGCTCAGTATTTTTCAGCATCTTCATAAAGACGCTTTCCTTAGAATGGCTCATAAAAAAACTTGGGATAAATAATCTTTCTGTTATTGAAGAAATCGAGGAAGAAGAGGATAAGCTTATTACTATTACGAGTATGCTCACGAACATTAATGGCCTTCATCAGCAAAAGTATCTAACAGAGCGTGAATATACTTCTCTCACAGACATCTATACGAAACGACGGTCCAATATTCTTCAGAGATGTCAGGAGCTTGTAAAACAAGCCAACGCTCCACATTCTGCATTTTTAAAAATTGCTTCACTCTACGCACTCTCTCTGGAACGTCATTTCGCCAAAGAACTTTTTGTCCATGGTGATATTACCGAGAAACCACTCAAGCGATTTCTCGCCATCCTCGACCGTCAGTCATATAGACTCCGATCTTGAAAAACGCAGATTCGTGAAATATTTCAGGAGTCATACAAAAATGATTTCTTTGAATGGGCAGAGATGTTTCTCGCTCACATCGTACATCCCGACCCAAATCCTGCATTCACAGAATTTATCATGCTCCGTTCAAAAGTAATGATTTTGGAACAAACTATCGATTCCCTGACAGTGCTCCACGAGCTTGCTATAGCACTCTGACGACTCCCCGAATATTCACGAGTTTTGAAACTCTATCTAGAATTCCAAAAAAAAGCTCTTTTAAAAAAAGAAGCTTTTAATCTACAACATATCGATACTATACCAGAGTGGCAGGAGCGAATTCTCCGAAAAACACTGAAGAGTCTCGAGGAAACGGTTATCGAGGACCTTTCCCGAAAAGAACTCGTCTCCGAACGTTTCGGACATATTCTTCGAATCAAGGAGGAAGATTTTCATGGTTTCCTCGAACAACATGAAGAAGATATTATCGAACATAAAGAAAAATAGTCTTTCTATTTCGTTGCATTGTAAAGAGATTGAATTTCAATACTAGAAAGAACTCGATTATAGATACGGGCTTCATCAATAGATCCTGAAAAAGTACCAGACCAACCACCACCAATAATAAGACCGGTAGTATATGACGATGGAAAACATGGTCATAGGGAAAAGCTAGAACTTAAAGTACCATCTATATACAAAGATTGAAGACTAGTTGTTACATCGGCAGTCAAAAGAATATGGTGCCATTGATTATTAGTTAATGCGATTGTAGAAGTCATCGCCCCACATCATTGTCTCCCAATATTAATTTTATTAGGCGTTATTGTTCCTATGGGTGGTGCAGTCCATGCATTCCCGTCAGCCATTCGTATTGCAGTAAGTCATTGTTTATATATTATATCTCTATAATTTTGATCTCCTGTAGGATATATCCAAATAGATAAAGTCACTGGAAATGCATTTGTAATTGTTGTACTGGTAGGTATATCTATATATCCACTTACTCCATTGAAATTCGTAGCATTTCATAATTTACCACTTACTCAACCAAATGTAACTCCGAAATTTATTCCATCATTTCCATTCCCACTTAAGTCTTTTAATTTTCCATCTGCTATTAATGTACTCATATCCCAATATCCAGTAAGTCCATTTTTGGGGTAATATGTAAGATATCCATATGTAAGTATTGTACCTGTTCATGAAACTTTCGCTTTGCTATCAAACTGTAAAACATAGCTTCCAGTAGTGGTATAAAGATCCACTCCCGTTCCTGTTTCTTGCACCGGCTGATTCAAACTTCCTGTTCCATTGGAGAGAAGTATACCAAGAGTATCTCAGAGAGTGATTGGAAATCTTTTAGAATAATCAGAAGTAACAGAAGCGTTAGCTTCTGTTATAAAAGAAGAATTAAATGAAGTTACATTATTGGAGTCTTCCAAGAAACTCATAAGTTGCATCTTGGTTTGAGTTGCATTGGTAGAGTATGTAGTGTATATGGTAGAATCGAGAGGATCTAGTGTTCCGTTTTGTGAGAGGCGAGCAAGAGAACCTACTTGGTCTTTGGCGAATCATTGATATCATATGAGA
>JBAZVV010000007.1:0-7412 GCA_041660685.1 Candidatus Altimarinota bacterium
CCCGGTTCCGCCATTGCCCGATTCCTCCGTGCGTCGGAAGATGGAAAGAACTTTCTTATCATACACATACAAGCCAACGCTCGCGAAGCGGGAGTCCGAACGGTCCCTGGTGCTGACCGGATAATCGAGGCGGGATTCTGTCTCCTTGATTCAAAATTTAATTTCATGGAGTCAGGTGAAATTACTGTGAACCCCAATCCGGATATCATCACGTCATATGCCTCTGCATTAACCGGCATTCCCGAACGTAAGTCGAAAAGGTGATATTATTTCCCCGGCGCTTACGATATGTTTTTGGAGATGTACGACTCTAAAAATACTATACTCTGCTCTTATTGATCCAATCATCTCGCACATTTCGCACATGAAATGGAATTATTCGGTCTCGAACCACCCGACGAATATGGACGGTGGCTCCGGAATGCTCTTGATATCGAATCTGGTGTAGCATCCGCTGTTGGAGTAGAGGACACATTGTCTATCGAAGATGCAATGGAGCTATTAGATTTAGATCCTGTTGGACACTTTCATAATGCCGGTACTGACGCATTGCATATATCCATGATTTTGTCCGATGTATTTGAAAGTTCTGTTTCTTAACATTTTTTGAATATGAAAAATACTACTACCAAACACTCAATTACCAATACCCCACAACCAAAAAAGATCATTTTTTGTGGGGATTTACATGGTTCCAGACTTTTTAAGCCGTTTGTTGAGGCATTTTCAAATGATACACATAATGATACATATGATAGCGATACACATTTCGTCCTCACTGGCGACTTATTTGATAGATGAGCATATAGCGATGAGGTTTTTGAAGTCGTCAGAAAACTTCATGAAGAAAAGAGACTCACACTTGCCATCGGGAATCATGACTGCTTCTTTTTATTCTCCCAAGGATTCCGTCCTGGTGCACAGAGCGATTTCGCTAAACGATCCGAGAAGATAATTCCAGAGATAGATCGGAATGCCTTGTATCAAATCTATAAGGAGCAGTTCGAAATCAATCAATGATGAGCCACCATTTTCGCCTTCGCCCAAGCGTATGGGGTTCATATGGCGGATGCGATTGACGATATCGTGGATTTTCTTGCAGAGTTCGGACTATATGCTGTTGATCCAGTCGGTAATTTGATAACTCATGGTTGACTTGCAACGCTCATAACGGGCGAATTAGTATGAGAGGAAATTGATGGGAAATATGTTTCGGGTATGGAGTACTTGAAAGCCTTGGATGAAGGATTTCGAAACATGGATGTAGAAACATTATATAAGCTCACCGCTCGCGATAAAAGTTGTGGTCCAAAGCTTTTCGCGGACATGGAAAGAAATGGTGCTATCCGTAATAAAAAGGCCCTTGAAAATAATTTCAACTATGTTACCGATGCACTTCCGACCTGGTTTGCTAATAGTGTTTACACCAATGAGAAATATCCAGAAACAATTAAGACTCTTCGTGCAGAACTCGATCGAAACAACTTCGGACGCTTAATTTGTGGTCACTGGATGAATTGAAATCCTGCATTCGGAACAAAAGATGATCAGGAATTAGTCGAATTTGGAGATACTGTTCTGAGATTAGACCGCTCGTATATCGGGCTGGATAATTTTGGATTCGCGGTAATCAGTGCTGTAACGAACGAGATTTTGGAAGTCGGTGATTCGTACCACTTTTTGAATTCAAAGCGATAAGCTGTCGGGGGAATCAAAGAATCTGAGGGTTATTTCTTTTTTCCGTCCCCGACAAAGGTGGATGCCCGTTTTTCGTATTTCCTTTTTTCCGTTCCCGATAAATATCTACGGAAGTTCTTTTGGTATTGACACACAAACCTTCCTATCCTCCCTTCATTCCCACTCGACAGCCAGTCACGCTTTCATTGCCTCTTTTAGAACGGTTCATACATCTCAATCCCATGCTATATACAAATCATCACCTTCTTCTCAATATACGAAAGTCATATCGTACATTTGCTCGTTATAGAAAACAGCATTTTTATAATTACAAGGTATAGCACCCCAGCAGCCCCCATCATCAAATAGAAAATTCTGTTCGGCAAAAAATCATTGTTTTCGCAGAGCTGCAAACATCTTGTTCACTCGTTTTTTCAACTCTTTGTTTTTCATGGTTGTTTTTGTAAAAAAGTATGATTGATTCCTCTTATTTAGAGTATACCGAAAAAGTGGAAATGTGGAAAAATCATAATATTTTCTCTCGTGTTAATATTGGTCCATTTTTTTGACAAAACAGCATAATAATGCTATGATTTCTGTATGAACTTTGAAATTCCAAAAGTCGGCGTTTCGGTTCATACAGAACGAATCGAATCGATTCTCAACAGCTCGTTCCTCTTGCTCAGAGAATCGAAAGCCGCACTGCTCTCGCGAATGGAAGATGAGGTGATAGATACCGAGGAAATATCCAGGATCGTCGCCTTTTTGCAAAGCGAGCGAAAATTCATGATTGAATTCATGAAACGGAGACTTCACGATGGAAGTTTTCCAGAGAAGGCTCCGATCCTTCTTCAAGAGATGCGTTCCGAATTCCTCCGGAAGATTCGTGAGCAGGAAAGCCTTGAAAGAGACCAGAAAGAAGCACTAAACAACGAAATCGAATCTAAACTCTCCCTTGCTTTTGCATAGCATTCATCTTAATTCAAATATCTGTTCTATGTCTTCAATCCAAGAAAAACTCCCGAATCAAATACCCAAAACAGCCGAAGAAATGATACGTGCGGAGCGTTTGGCGAGAGAACGAAAGGAGCGGGGTGATCGGGAAGCAATGACTCAGCTCTCATTACAGATGGAGGGATTCATACAAAACGCTACGCCTGATAATCTTCGAAATTTCATTACTATCGTATGTGCTGGATCACCGGAGGCACAAGAGGAATACGGAAAGCTTTGTAGTTATTTCAATACGAAAGCTCTCGAACTCGCGAAACGCCCGAAGCCCGCGAAAAATCCAGAACAGAAACCTGTTCCGGAGCATTCAGCGGAACGTACAACCGAGCGTCCAGCAGAACCTTTGGCATTTTCAAAATTCGAAACAAAAGGAGATGTGAACGGAGTATCTATCCCAATACTCTCTACCGACGCATATATCGCTCTCAAATCCGCAGAAACGAATCCCGACGCACTTGCGAATTTTCTCGCATCCGACGATCTCTCTATGCTCGAAACCCGCAAGCGTCAGGCTCGGGATGAGCTTGAAAAGCAGAAGATTCCCATTATCAACTCGGGGAATTTTCCACAATGATGGGATAGTGCTATAAACTTACATGAGGAAACTTTCAAAAAGCAGTCGGAAGCTATTATCGCAAAACACCGACCAAATACGGAAGCATTTAAGAAATCCCTCAATACCGACCAGGGACGATATCTTCTCGAAAACACCGAATGGGTGGCATTTGAATCTGGTATGAAATCGGAAATCCGAAAAGGTCTTGGTATTACAGAGTCAGGAGGAGCTTCATGAAAAGAATCTTCCGGAGAAAAACTCACTGGGGAAATCTACGGAAAAACGACGGATCTCCTTCGAAAGATCGGTTCGCTCAAAGATTCGATCAACAGTGATATAAAGGCTATTCAAACACAGCATGCCACGATGCTCCGTGCGGGAGGGAATGAAATGGCGTACCAGCAAGCAATCATGTCGGTTCCGGACAGATATGAGACAGTTATCAAGGGCGAAGTGAAAAAGTATGCGAAGGATATCGGAAAGGATCTTATCCTCTCCGAACCAACATCTCAGATAGTTCTTCAAGGACAACGCTTTTCTCTCCCCGTAGGAGACAAGAAAATCACCCTCGATTTCGGAAATCTCGGTTCAGTATCGAAAGACAAGAAAGTGCTCCTTGCATCATTTGAATCCAAGTTCGAGACCCTTTATCGTGACGAATTCACCGAAAAAGCATTCGATTCAGCGAAAAATGCAGTGAAGTACGTGAAGGATAAGCCTTGGGAGACAACCATCGATGTAGGAAGTACGATCGTTTCAGGAGTAGTGACTGGAATGATAGTAAAGAGCTCCGCATGAGTCGGACTTTTGAAAGCAGGAATCATCTATACGGCAATAAACAACGCCGTTTCTGGGGTTTGATATGCGGCTCTCGGAAAAATCCGAGAGAAAGACCCTGTTTCCGAAGGACTTGCTTGAATGGGGATTCAAGAAAAGGATACGAATGGCGATATCGTACGAAAAAAATCATTGGAGCTTGTTACAAATACAGTTCTTTTTGGTATCTTCAAAACGAGTGCAATTGCCGAACATACGTTTCGTGATGCCGTAGGAAAACTTACGAACTCCACAATGACTCCTGAGCTCGCGAAATCCATTATGAAAAACCCTATCTTCAAGGGAGTCGATACGATCGGAACTCCCGTTCTCAAAACCTGATCGGAGGCGGTATTCTTCACATTCTACATAGCCACTTTGGCAGGTGTCGAGAAAGCAGTGAAGCAGGCGGTGGATTCTGGACTGACTACAAAGGAGGCGATCGACATGGTCGCAAAGGAACTGTCCGAAATCAAAGACCCAAATACATTCTTGGATCTCTATGTGTATAATCTCGGGTTCGTGAGTGCTGTGAAAAGTTGAGTCGCGATGGGGCGTATGCCTGGATTGACCATTGATAAAAACAAACTCGAACGCTATTTCGCGACTCTTGCTCAGGAGCACAAGAGACTTGAAGCAAAAGGATTCTCTTTCGCAAGCCGTCCAGACGGAGGGTTTTTCGTGTTTGACCAGTACGGACATAAGGCTGATCCGAAAGCTCCGGAATTTGCCGCGTTCGCAAAAGCGAATCTCGATGTATTCAAGTTGTCTGTAAAAATCACGCCTCCAAAAGAACAGAAGCGTGATGAGGATATCCATAGTCCAGAGAATGGACGTGGAGGAAAGTCCGCTACGAATCCAACAAATCTGGAACAGAAATTCGTGAACCTCGCGAGGAATTCAGTAGAAGCTGAAAAAGGTGGAGTAGAATACACATTAAAAGATGATATCATTTACTCTCGACTTGAACAGTCTGGACTATGAACTGATGGAATAGGAATAAAAGAAGGACTTATGAAAAAGTCTGGTTTTGAAGATTCTGAAATCCGTGAATATCGCGAAAGGAAAATGAAAGGAAATAATGAGACGGAAAAAGAGGCTCTTGCGAAGATGGAGGTTGCAGTGGAGAAAATTATGATGGAAGTAAGTGAAATTAAGAAGATTATGAAATCATCAGAGAGTCCAGAACAGAAGATCTTGGCTCTAAAAAAACATATAATAAATAAAGAGAATTATTCAAAGTTAATTAAAGCCTTAAAGTATGAGTAACAAAAAAACCGGATACCCGGTTTTTTTGCTTCTAAAAGATTACCATTTCATTTTTTCGAGTTTCTCCATTTCAACTACCATTTGATGGATGTAATCACCCCATTTTGCATACTCAATCAATCATTCATTAGAAAAGCTATTCAATGTTTTTCAGTTTTTTACTAAAAAATATGTTTGGTTGTTTAATTTTTCTTCAAACTCCCCATCAGATATACCACGTAATGCAGCATATCTGAAAGGATCTGATCTCCTGCCTTGTAAATTAAAAAATATCTTGCCACTCTTCTCATAAAGAAAGTCCACATTCTTTCCATTCAGGGAAACTGCATATAAATCTCTTCCTGGAACATCAAATAATTGAACTGTATGATTTTCAATCGCCTTTTTCAAAGTTACACTATCTGTTTTTAATATTGGATATAATTTTACGAGAAATTCTTTCTTTTTTTGCTCAATCCTGATTTCCCCAGTTTTTTCAGCAGTTGTCTTTGTGATCACTCCTTTGTCAGCAACATGAATAATATCACCAACATTTCGTGAAACCTTATTCCGCAGAATGAGAACAGGGTTTTTCGGATCAATCTCGGGTCATTTTGGCACACCAAGACTCTCCGCAGATCTCACCTCAGCAGGAGGTTGTATTTGCGAATGATGGTGGTCAGGAGGTAATGAAGCTCAAAGTGCCATTTATTGGAGAGTATAAAATATACCTAAATATCGAGCTTATTATATCATACTTGCTCATATTTAGCAAAAAAATCCATATCTTATTTAGGAAAAAGCCTTATATGAAAGACAAAAAAAGGGGTCCGTAGACCCCTGTGGTATATTCTGATGAATGATCATTTTTTGAAAATGACATCCGCTCGTTTTGCTTCTGGGTGAAATTCGCAATACCGATTGTATGCGATTTCCACGGCATGTTCCATATCCTCCGCGTCTGCAAGGCTTTTGGAATTCACTTCTGGATAGTGTCCGTCCGAGAATCCAAATTCCATGTTGCATACTTTATGACCCCTCACAGTTTGGTCATGTTCTATTTTAGATCTGAGCCAAACCAGTTCAGACCAGGAATGGGATATTCCGTGTATTGAGATGGTTTCTTCATCAAATTCCAACATGGGAGTATTGGAAAATGCACATTCGATGTACTTGAAACGCCATGAAACTATCCAATACATAACCCCAGCCAAACCCAATAAAAAGGGTACTAAATCGCCATGCTGCGTCCTGCTATTGTCTGATAGAAAAATGAGAATTGCGATAAGTATCGGCATACAAACAGCAAGTGCGATAGCACCTACTAGCACACATGCAACACCTTTATCTGCTGTCAATCTTCTTGATGTGGTATCCATTTTAAGTTCCTTGGTATTTGTTTTGGTAGATGTATTGTAGTTAAATTATAAATAAAGTCAAATAGTACTGGTACACTGTCAAGCTCGTGTTCCGTAAATATTTTGTATGTAGTCCACGGAATGACATAAGTCTTCTATCGGGTACAGAAAAAGAGGATCTTGATTGCACTGAAAAACTACTAAATCAACCTGTAAAAATATGTAGTCATGGCTTATTTAAGAGGAAATCTTACCGATATTCTTTTTGCAAAAACGAGAGTTTTTTGTATAATCATAGTATGAAGTTGGCTTTACAAAGGCAAAATATAGACTTCTTAAAAATTATTTTCTTACTTTCCTGCATATGAAAAAATATTTTGAACTGTTTGTGAATATTTCTCTGATTATAAGTATATTTGCGCTATCTCCTGGATTGATAATGAATATTCAAAAAGTGAGCATCGACTCTCTAAAATATTGGACCAATGGAGATGTTACAATTTCCGAAACTGTTAAAATCCAAAGTATGGAGGATTTTCAAAACCAACATGTTTCAAAAGCTCAGACAGAACAGGCACTCCGATCAATCTTCGAAAGTCCATAAAAGATGCGGAAATAGAAAATCTCTATGTGCCATACGTAGAGATTTTTTTGCATTCTCTTGGATTTTCTGTATATTACCCACGCAACCTATACATATTCCGCATTTTCTGCGCGTTTTTTTCGAACTCGCTTTATTATGGAAA
>JBAZVV010000007.1:7422-26054 GCA_041660685.1 Candidatus Altimarinota bacterium
TCGTTTAGTTCTATATGCTCTATTTCCATAGGAAAGCAGATGTGTATAGGTTGCGGCTAAACGAGCCCTTTTTTGTTACTTGCACAAAATTTGTCCAGGTAACAACATTCTACCGAAAAGTAGGGGGTTTGCAAAAGCCATCCTATTTTTTTACTCATTTTCTTTATGATTTCTTTTACAAGAAGAGCTACTATTGCCATTACCATAGCGATAGTTACACAGACACTATTTTCATCTGTATATGCAGCCAGTAACACAGTGGCTAATACGTACTCATTAGGTACACAAGATCAGGTAATTGTTGAGAGAGCATCTAAAAAGCTCGAAAGTTATATTTCTAAGAAAGGAGAATCTTACAGGAAAAACCTGATTGGACAATTGGAGAGATATCGTGATGCAAAGCTCACAGGTAATGCACGGTTATTTGCTATCGTCACAGGCACTATCGAAACATTGAAAAAGATTGTTCCGGAAGTAGTAACCCCTGCCGTGGTTACAACCAATGATACCGTGTCAGTCGATC
Source organism: Candidatus Altimarinota bacterium (assembly GCA_041660685.1). Lineage (GTDB taxonomy): Bacteria > Patescibacteriota > Gracilibacteria > BD1-5 > UBA2023 > UBA1545. The sequence continues at coordinate 7,946 of JBAZVV010000007.1, forward strand.
AATTCTTGAATGATATATCTGCAAAAATTACAACTGAGGATTTCCGATCCAAAATCGCACAATCTATATATAAAGTTTGGGGATTAGAATGACACAACGACTATATGTCACTTTATGACCTACTTCCTTCATGTGATAAGGATGTTCTTTCTTCCCGTTACGGAATAAAGGATCGGGTCAGTTTTAACGAGAATGTCGGACCGAGTGGGTTGAATTTTAAGTTCACTCCCTATGATTTTATTGATTGAAAGTATATTCCTTTCTCATCTGGAACACTCGCAATAGTCTCCAAACCTACGAAGGATGATATTGTCCTAGATACCTCTGGAAAACTCATCGGAATTAAAGTATCAGTCTGGATTCCAGGAATGGTTACTTCAAACTCCAAAACTTGAAAGAAAGATTATGGCAAAGATTGAGCTCCAACGAATGTATTTATTTCAACATCGGGGGAAATACTCCCAACATACTTTGGACTGATCCGAACACTGGTAACGGGCAAATGAGTCGAGGTACTTGAATTTTTTAAAACCAATCCAAAAAGTACTGCTCTTTCCATTGGAACAACCCAAGGTTCCTCGACCGATGCTCAGTCGAAGATATTCGGAAAATTAAGTCCAGCAGAAGTTTTCAATTCTGTACATGGAATCACCGTGACCATAAAGGATAGTAATGGGAATGTGGTCGGAACAATGGAGGGTGTTCAGGACGAAAAAGTTGATAACGGATTCATTTCAAATGGTTTCTCCGCAGGTCTTACGCCAGGACAAGAGTATACGGTAGAAATTCGGAACACATTCAACGTCAATAATTTAGGTATTGATAAGGTAACTCCGATTAAAACAGTGAAATTTCGATATTAGGCTTTTTATCTCATAACTAAAACTCTATGGGCATATTTAAGAATCTTTCCATCGTTATTCTCCTTGTGGCATTCACAGCTCCGTCGTACACGGGAGCTGTGATGAATGAGTCTCAAAGCCGAAAAATTTGAGACTCCGTGAGAAGCGCTTCTGAATCAGGAGGTAACCCTACCAAAGTATCGTCCATTGATCAGATCTTACAAAAGACGCAAGCTCTTATAAAAAGCCGATGAGCATCGTCCGTAGATGTGGTGCTGACGAATCTCGATCGACTCATCAACAATACGAAAGACAATACAGCTAAAAAAGTTGCTCTCACATCCCTGAAACAGAAAATCATTGCCCAAAGGGATGCGGTGGATCTTACGAACATATCATGCATTGTCCCACCATACGATTACAGTATCGATCACAAAACCAAGGAGGACGGATGGGAAATAACCTACTTCAAGGATCCGAGGCTACCAATAAAAGATCCCCGTATTTTCGGTAACGGCGACCTGGAAACTTTCAAGAAGGAATACGATGGCAAACTTGCAAAATTTGCTACTCTCTATGAAAAATCGAAGCCCGATGCACTCTATCAGTGATTTCCATACAAGAAGACCTTTCCTATTCAAGTAGGATCGGGAGTGTTTTTTGGTGTGAATGTAGATTATCGGTCTTTTGAGAATGTAGATAATCAGTCTTTTGAGGAGGAAAATAGAATTGAGAAGATTGAATTGCAGATATTAAAAGACACTTATTCGCATGGTTCAATAAATTCAGACGAAACGATAGCGGCTAAATTTGATAGTATCATGCCTCATATAAGGGTTACTGGGGATGCGGACCATGAAAATATCGCATACCATCGCTATTACGCGTCCGAAGCTGGAACTGCCAAGATTTTGAGAGCAGAGGTCCACCTCTCCGCTTACAGAATTTCATTTACCGAGGTATATTCCAATGGAAACTGGATTGAGCTCAGTAGCTCTTATGATTCTTGGTCTGTGTCAAAAGACGGGAAAATCACTCGGATATCCCCCTCGACTGAAAGTCCATTTACCGCCATACAAAAAAGATGAGAATTTGTGACTGGAAAAATAAAGACCGTAGATTGACTTATTTCCGGAAAACAATTCGGCAATTGAGCCTATCCATGGAGAGTGAAACAAATCGAATTCTTCCATCCAGAAGGAGTCTTGAATTACAATTCATCGGATTGTAAAAAGTAGTGAAATTCAGAAGCAATTATTTCTTAATCATTCAAAAAAAATGAAAACCACAATCTTTTTGATAACTACACTCCTTTCCTTCTTTTTTGTCCCCGTTTTTGCGGAAGATTTAGATACTTTGGATCTGCCATGGATGAAGAGAATCGAAAGTACAAGCACCTGAACTCTTCTCATCGAAAAATTGAATACCGAATTCGATCGACTTACCGCAAAAGGGTACACAAGCGAGGATTATGATCTCCTGAGCGAGTCTGAGATTGATATAATCGCAAATACTGTGCTACCACCGAATGGGGCGAATCTTTCAAGTACAGAATTAGACGAATATCGGATGGAACAAGATTATCTTATAACTGAGGTCGGACAATATGCGGTAGACTTGAACAATGACATTGAGAGAGTCATGTTCTTCGTTAGTGCCACATGGTATATGAGTGAGTTCATTTATGCCGATTAAATGGCTATACACGAAATCCCATGAAATCCCGATAGTACTCCTATCGGGTTTTTCTGAAAGATAAACTTTCAAATATCGACAAAACTCATATAATCCGAATCATTTATTCGAACCAATTAAAAGCTCTATGACCAACTCCACTATGGACGGAAACTCCGCCAACCCACAATCCGAACTCCTCGAACGCCTCCGTGCAGATTTTCCAGAAGTTTTTTCGGATGGGAAAGTAGATCCGGATAAACTCAGAAGCACTCTCGGCGATTTCACTACCACTTCATCCGAACGATACGGACTCTCTTGGGCGGGAAAAACTGATTGTTTTCGCCATATTCAGGAGCCAACAACCGAAACCCTTCGTCCCGATCGTGAATCTTCTGTCGACTGGGATACGACGAAAAATCTCTTCATAGAGGGTGATAATCTGGAAACGCTCAAAGTGCTTCAAAAGGCGTACTATGGGAAGGTGAAGATGATCTATATCGACCCACCGTACAATACTGGGTCCGATTCTTTCGTGTATCCTGATAAGTTTCAGGAGTCCAAAGGAGAATACGAATCACGAGCAGGAAACATTGACGCGGAAGGAAATCTCACTCGTGACGGTTTTTGGCGGAAAAATACCAAGGACAGTGGTCACTACCACAGCAATTGGCTCTCTATGATCTACCCTCGCCTCTTTTTGGCACGCAATCTCCTCCGAAACGATGGAGTTATTTTTGTGTCCATTGACGACAACGAAGTACATAACTTGCGAATGGTTATGGATGAGATTTTTGGGGAGGAAAATTTTGTATCGCAAATGATCTGGCAGAAAAGAAAAGGTGGTGGAAACGACTCTCGATTTCTTGCAGTAGATCATGAATATATTTTGGTTTATTGAAAAAGTCTTGATATGCAAAACTCTCCATGGAGAGTAAGTTATGAAAAGGAATATCTAAAAAGATATAAAGATGAGGATGAAACTTGAAGATTTTACTGGGACACTCTTTCCAGACCTGGATTAAATAATCCAATAATATATGACGTAACATGTCCTGATGGAACGGTTATAAAAGATGGTACATGGCAAATATCAAAAGAAACGTTCGCAAAAGCTCTGGATATAAACGAAGTCAAGTTTGAGAAGAACAAAAATAATACATGGACTGTTTTTCGTAAAGTACGAATGCCAATTTGACGAGTATTTCGCTCTATAATATCTGAGGAGACCAATACGGATTCAGCAAATGAAATCTCAGATATTTTTTGAGGTAAAATATTTGATACACCAAAACCAGTAGAGCTAATAAAGAGGCTTGTTCAACTATCGCAAGTACGTGACCAAGATATAGTTCTTGACTTCTTTGCCGGTTCTGGAACTACCGCTCATGCGGTCATGGAACTGAATGCGGAAGACGACGGAAACCGTCGTTGCATATCGGTACAACTCCCCGAGGCAGTGGATGAAGATTCAGCAGCATGCCGAGCTGGATATAAAACCATTGCGGATATTTCTCGCGAACGCATTCGTCGTGCTGGACAGAAAATCCGAGAAACCAACCCAGGCAAAAGTATCGATACTGGTTTTCGAGCTTTCCGACTTTCTTCGTCCTGCTTCAAACAGTGGCAGACTACCACCTACTCCACAGAAGAGCTCGAACAACAGATGATTGACTTCATAGATACGAACCTTCCGGAAGCAGACGATGAAGACCGTCTCTTCGAGCTCCTCATAAAATCCGGATACGATCCGCATGTTGCAATCGATAAGCAGGACGGATACTACTCTATCGCAGGTGGCGAACTCATCGTCGTGCTCGGGATCATCGACCAAACCGTATCCCGAAAGATTCTCTCTGAAAAACCCACAAAAGTAATATCCCTCGATACTTCATTTGGCGGGAATGACGTTCTGAAAACGAATATCTTGATAGAGGCGGAAGGAATGGGAGTGGAGTGGAAGGTGATTTAATTTTTAATCTGATAGACCAATGGCTTTATTGTCACGTATATTTACTTCCAAAGAAACTCTAAAATATCAAGAGGATTTGAAGAAGTATGAGTCAAAAATGACAGAGTGGAATTGAAAACTTGAAAAACGTATGGAGAAAGATCAAGACTGGTTCTTTCCTATAATGCTTGCAGTAGCTTCTGGCGGAATTGGGTTTGTTGATTCATTTTTCAAAGACAAGACTACGATAATCTGATCGACCGACCTTCGTTATCTATGAATCCTTTGAATAGCTTTATTCACTTTGAGCATCATTTCTAATCTATTTCATTTCTATCTCAGCATCCGCTGGTCATCGAAATTATTAGAATGAAAAACCAATAGCACATGTGGGCTTAATAATCTCCGCTATCTAATTGACTTGGGATTCTGGCTTCTTATAATTGCAGTTTTTATATCTATATTTTTCTATTATCATGTCCAATTCAAATAATTCTAATCCTAATTATATTACCAAATGGTATTGAATAACGGGAGAAAAACCCTATTTAACATCGGATTCAGAACCCTCCCAAACACATAGTTATCAGATAGTGCCAGACAAGCCAGTACCACCAACGCCACCAAGTGAAAGCTAATAAATGGATGGATAATTTATAGTTTTAACTTACTTCACATGTCTCCGTTTCGTTGAAAACCTACAATCAAAGAGTTATCAGAACTTTTCGAAAAATCGAAAGGAGATATTGATTTTATTGCAGCAAAGCGGCAAGAGATTGAGGAATTAGTCGATTCTGCGTCTTCGAGTGAAGCACTTTTAAGCAGTGATACGGGAATCCTCGAAAAATGCAAAACCGCACTCGTAGAAATTCAATGAAAGGTTAATGAAATTGAATCGCTATATGAAGATCTTTTAGTAGATAACGAAGAGGGTGATTCTACTAGTACTCAAATCGAAGAATTTTTTGAAACTGTTCGTTTAGAAAAAGAGGCAATAGAAAGCTTCTCTAAAAAACTATTTTGAGAAAAAAATGATGATTGAAGCGGGAAAAAGACGGATTGACTATCAGATGATATAGAAAACTTTTATAGAGAACAGCAGGTAAAATACAACGAGCTTTACACAAAAATTGAAAACGAGCTTCTATCGGGTGCAACCACAGCAAATCTTGCGGGTATATTTTCGAAAAAAGTACAAGAATACTATCGTGGAGCAATGGCATGGTCTGTTTCTTTTCTTGTCCTTCTATGATACGCGGTATACTACTTTGGATCAAATATCCCCGGAATTACGAAAGATACAACTCCAACGGAGGTATTATTGAATTTATTGGTCCATGCTCCGATAATGATAGCTGGTGTTTGGCTTGCTATGTTTATAGGAAATAGACGTGCGGAAAACAAAAAGCTCGAAGAGTCATACAAGCACAAAGAAATCATGGCTAGAACTTTTGTAGGATACCGAGAATCTATCAGTGAGATTGATGACAAAGACAATACTCTCATTCTGAAACATATGGAGAACCTCCTTGATGCACTGAAAGTAAATTCATCCGACTTTCTGAACTCAAAGTGAGATAATCATCCAATTCGTGAAGTACTTTCGAACGTCTCCGTTAAAACACCTTTTCTTGAAACGAATGCGAGTACATCAGAGGTAAAGTAATAATCCTTACCATAAAGAAGTTTAGATAAAAATAATCATCCTGAATCCTATGTCCACTACTCCTATATCCGATAGCCAATTGATCGATATCATATCCGATTGTTTGCAACTCCCCGATGAGACTGATTGGGTCGAGTTTAAGGATAGTTTCTTTGATTATGAAATGCTCGGACAAAGACTGTGTGGACTTTCTAATGCGGCAGCATTGAATGGAAAAGATTTTTGATTTCTTATCTACTGAGTTCAAGATGGTACCTTAGATTTGGTAGGGACTTCATTTGTTCCAGAAAAAGCAAAAAAAGGCAGTGCCCCACTTGAATTCTCATTAGCACAAGATATAAGCCCAGATAATATATCGATATCAATACGATCTATTCTTTTCCGAGGTTTGCCAATCGTTATTTTCATAATACCCTCTGCTATTAGTCAACCAACAATCTTTAAGTGAAGAGCATATATTCGTATTTGAAGTGCTACAACTCTTCTATCGAAATTCCAAGACCGAGAGCAAAAAATATGGAACAATACTTATAACAAAAACTTTGAAAAACAAATAGCTCTTTCTGGCTTACAAAAAGAAGAAGTACTCGATTACATAGATACCATCAAATACTTTTCTCTTTTGGGAATTGAAAAACCCAAGAATGATGAGGAAATCTTCAATTATTTAATTCAAGACAGAATTGTTAAAAGAAATCTTTCAAGATTCCAGATTACAAATCTTTGAGGAATATTATTTGGAAAAAACCTTGAAAAATTTGATTCACTGAAACGAAAATGAATACGAGTAGTACTCTATAATGGAAAGGATCGGTCAGCAGATGCAAAATCATCGGATTGAACGAAAGGATATGCACTATGATTTGAGGAACTTCTAAAATATATCCACACGATTACGCCTTCATTTGAGAGAATTATAGATGGACGACGAGTGGCTACAAATGTATATGCGCCAATAGCTTTGCGTGAATTTATTGCCAATGCCCTAATTCATCAAGATCTGAGTATTACAGGAACTGGTCCTTTAATAGAGATTTTCTTGAATCGGATAGAAATTACGAATCCTGGAATACCCCTCATAGAAACAACAAGGTTCATCGATGCTCCACCACGGTCCAGAAATGAAGATCTTGCTTCCATGATGCGAAGAATGAAGTTCTGCGAAGAGTTATGAAGTGGTGTTGATAAAGCAATTATCGCAATAGAATCAAATAAACTTCCTCCCCCAGACTTTTCAGTCATAGGAAACAGTACTCGTATAACTCTTTATTCGTCGGAATCTATTTCATGACTCACAAAAGAAGACAAGATTCGTGCTTGCTTTCAACACTGTGTTATTCAGTATATAAATGCCAGATGAGAATACATGACAAATGCTTCATTCCGCGAAAGAATGAATCTAAAAGAATGACAGTATACAATCGCTTCCAGGATTATCTCTGATACAATCGGTGTTTGATTGATCAAAGTATTAGATAGTGAAAATAAAGCAAAAAGACATACGAAATATGTTCCATTTTGGCACCAATAGTTAATGTCGCGGTAATGTAATAAGTAATGTAGTATTTACAAACTTTCCCCTATTTTAAGGGATAACTTTAATGTAGCGGTAATGTAACAGTGAGCGCATATAAACTATACATAGACTAAATATAAACTTAAAGAAATTAGTAAATTTACTGATGTATAAAGCAAAACTCAATTACATATAGACTACATATAAACTACAATAAAAATCACCAGTTATCCCTATAAATAGGGATAACTTCACTACATATAAACTAGTTATAGACTAAATATAGACTAAATATAAGCTAATCCTCTTTTCATGAAACTCCATTTCGACTCCTCGCAACAATACCAACTCGATGCTATCGCGAGCATCACGGACTTATTCCGTGGAAATTCAAAAGGACACCAGAAAGAGGAATTTCTGAGCACAGGAGCTTCGAGCACGAACACTCAACTCTTTGGGACCGACATGATCGTGCGAAATGTACTTTCACTTGGGACCGATGATATCATCGCGAATATGTGAGAGGTACAGAAGCGAAATACCGTACCAGATACCACGCAGATTTCTGAGCATGGTATGAATCTTTCGATAGAAATGGAGACCGGAACTGGAAAAACATATGTATATCTCCGCACCATACATGCACTCCATGAAGCATACGGATGGACCAAATTTATTATCGTGGTGCCTTCGGTCGCTATCCGCGAAGGAGTTCTCAAAAACCTCGAAATCACTCGTGAGCACTTTGACTCGCTCTATGAGAAACCAGCAATTGACTTCTATGTGTACGATCCAAAACGACGCGGACAGTCAAAATTCTTCGCGACAACTGCCACGCTCCAAATCATGGTTATCACGATAGACTCCTTCTCAAAGGGATTCGAAGAGGCACAGGACGGAAAAAAGAAGAAAAAAGGTGGAAATATCATCTACCAGGAGAGTGATTGGGGAGTTCCTATCGAGTTTATACGTTCCACAAACCCAATTGTTATCCTGGATGAACCACAGAATATGGAAACGGATATCCGAAAAAAGGCTATCGAAAATCTCAATCCACTCGCCATTCTTCGGTATTCAGCAACACACAAGAATCCCTATCACCTCCTCTATCGGCTTGGTCCAGTTGAGGCGTATGAAATGGGACTCGTTAAAAAGATCGAGGTAGATTCCATTCGTTCGGATGATGCATACAACGACGCATATATGGTGCTCGAAAAAGTAGAGGCCAAAGGACGAAATGTAGTAGCGAAGATCACCATCGACAAGAGTGATGATTATGGACTGCAAAAACAGTCTGTATCCGCAAAGGTTGGGGATAGTCTTTTTGACCTCTCCGGTGGGCGAGAAGTATACCAAGGATACACGGTCGACGAGATAGATATCGGCGCTGGATATGTGGGATTTTCGAACAGCAAGTCCATTCGTCTCGGTGAAACAAAGGGCGGACTCGGGGATGAGATGATGAAATTCCAGATGGAACAAACGATTCGCTACCACTTCGAACGAGAAAAGACGCTCGCACCACGTGGGATTAAGGTCCTGACACTCTTTTTCATCGATCAGGTTGCCAACTACCGTAAATACATGGAAAACAGCGTAGAACAATGAAAATTCGCGATTTGGTTCGAGGAAATCTATGCGAAGATGAATGCAAGATATGGGGATCTTCTGCCATACGAAGTTTCAAAAGTCCACAACGGGTACTTTTCCCAGGATAAAAAATCTATGACCCCGTTTGAGGAGCGCGAATCCAAGACGAAAGAATGAGCGGAAAACACCACCTATGAGCTCATTATGCGTGATAAGGAGCGACTACTCGATCCAGTTGAACCACTTCGCTTCATCTTCTCGCATTCTGCTCTTCGAGAAGGATGGGATAATCCGAATGTTTTCCAAATCTGTACGCTCAATGAAACGAAATCGGACATGAAAAAACGTCAGGAAATCGGTCGTGGACTCCGCTTACCAGTGGATAAAGACGGGAATCGTATCTGGGACCCGAATATAAATATACTGACCGTTATACCGAATGAGTCGTATGAGGATTTCGCAGCAAATCTCCAAAAGGAGTACGAAGAAGAAGGTATCGCCTTTGCGAAGAGCCTCATAAAGAATGCTCGTAATAAACGAAAAGTTACACTCAAAAAGTGATACGATCTCGATCCCAATTTCCAGGCGATATGGGACAGAATTTCCAAGAAAACACGTTACAGTGTCGATTATGAACCGGATATCCTCATCTCCCGGGCTGCTCTCCGATTGAAAACAGAAGAAATCCGTGGAGCAAAGATTGAAAGTACCCGTGTCTCCCTCGGAATGGGAATGGGTGGTATCACGACCACATTCAGAAGCCAACGCTTCGAGCGTCTCGATTCGACCACTATCGTCATCCCGGATGTTGTAACTGCCATACAATCGAAAACGAAACTAACGAAAGAAACGATCGTTCGGATCATCCGCGAATCAGAATCCTTCCAGAAAATCCTCACAAATCCAGAACTCTTCATAGATCGAGCCATAAGCATCATCTCAGAAGTACTCGAAGAGCTCATGATCGACGGTATCAAGTACGAGAAAACCTGAGAAACCTGGGATATGAAGCGTTTCGAAAACGAAGAGCTCGAAGCATATTTGGAGAATGTGGTAGAGGTTCGCAATCAGGATAAAACTCTCTACGATCATATCATCGTCGATTCCGAAACTATCGAGCGTCCATTTGCCATGAATCTCGAAGGTATGGATGATGTAAAGTTCTACTTCAAGCTTCCTTCCTGGTTCAAGATTCCCACCCCGATTGGTTCGTATAACCCGGACTGGGCAATCGTGTTTGAGAACGACAAAAGGATCTACTTTGTCGCAGAAACAAAATGAACGACCGATATCGAGGCACTTTCTCGCGATGAACGATACAAGATTCTCTGTGGAAGGAGTCATTTTTCAGAACTGGAAGAAGTGAATTTTAAGTGACCGATTCGGAGTGTTTTAGAATTAGTTATGGAGTAAAAAATATGCTTTTTGCACCATAAAAAAGATATTTTCTCAAAAAAATCTGTCTAAAATGATAATTTAGGCAGATTTTTTATATTTTCAAATTTCCTCTATTTAATCAGTAGAATTGACTATTTTTTAGAAAGTATTTGGAACTTTTATTAAAAAAATCGTAAGTCATTGTGCAAAAAATCGACTTTTTGGTATACTGCAAAAGTAAAGGTAATTTTATAAAAAAATCTTGATAATTTTCTCCTTATAAAAGGCCAATAATTATTATTACAAGAAATAATATTTGAATAACAAAGTTTTACAAAATATGAATCTTAGAGAAATATACATAGAGTAAATATACTCAAAAAAATAATTTAATGTTGATCGTAAGATTGACTGAATCTGCTCCTGAAAATCAGGTGCCTATCTATTGAAGCGCTATAAAAAGACACGACTCTTATACAACTCAATTCGCACAACAATGAGCATTACGGCAACATTTACTCCCGAAAACAAGCAAAGACTGCCAGGGCTTGATAAAAAAAGTCTTAGCCAGGGATTTCTGATTGTTGCAAACAAAGTAATGGGGTCTAATAATAGTAAATTTATCAACTACAACATGTAAGCTTTCATTTTTCAGAAATTTTCGTAATATACGATCATTAAAAATGATCAAATAACCATATGTCAGAAAAGCTTTATTTTATATATACAAGAGTATCGGATTCACGTTATATTGATAGTATTACTGCGCAGCTCAGTGTTCTAAGAGGTATAGCGGAGGCAAAACAAAATCAGTTTAAGTATACGGAAGAGACTATTATAGCTGAGCATAGTAGTTGAAGCAAAGGAGAACGACCAGAGTTTAATAAGATGATCAAGGCATTAAAGGCAGACAGCGAAATAAAATCAGAATCATCGAGAAAATATGCTGGGGTTTTGTTTTACAAGATAGATAGGTTATTTCGAAATTCACACGATTTTCACGAGGTAGAGGAGCTCATGAAAAAGTGATACAGATTTATCTCAGGAACTGAAACGATTGAAAATACTCCCACTGGACGACTTTTATTTAGAATGTTAGCTTGATTTGCTATTTATGAAAGCGAAAAGCTTTCCAATAGAGAAAGTCTCACATATCTTATAAATGCACTCAAACATCGTTTCAATAGCCTTGGAGGGAAAAGACCACTTTGATATAAGGTTATTATAAGTGATGATGGAAAATGAAATGAAATTATCCGAGATACGGAGGAAAGTAAGCTTATATACTTCATCTATACATTAAGAGCGAAAAATCAGAAAATGTCTTCCAAGAAAATCCTTAATGAAATCATTAAGATTCCAACCTTATGGGATATAACCAAAGCGCTTATCGAGGGACGTGTTAAAAAAGGGGTAGAATCGAAAAAAGAGAAAACAAAAAAAGCAAGCAAGCTTAAAAAAATGGTTTCCGAAATGAATGATATCTGAATTGATGATGTTGCTGAATTGGATATTGAAGAATTTGACACTGATCAATTATCAGAGGCAAGAACACCCGAAGAGAAGGCAATTAAAATTATTGACGCATGTCTTAGAAACACAGGAGGATATAAATACAACTGACTTATTACGAGAACATTTCAAATCAATGACGAGTTGATACAAAATTTCCTCAAAAGCATCTCTTCATTCGATGAAGACAAACTAATTCAAGAGTTTTGAAATAATCAAATGGAGTGGGACAAAGATGATTTCTCAATAGGAACAGAGATAGAGTTTACCTTTCATGTACCAGACTTGGCAATCGTTGATGACGGGAAGTATCAGGCAGTCCAAGATTCCTTCAAAAAAAGAGAAGGATGAGAGAAGGAGAAAAAAGTCTGAATCCTAGAAGGAATCCTATATCTATGTACACCACCAAACGGAGAATTAGTCCTAATGAATAGTTACCAGTCAGGGAAAGAAACTACCTGATATCGAAGGCAATTTAATGGGAAAACTATCGAGAAAAGTGAATTTTCGATAGAGAAAGCCATCCGTAAATCTGCCTTGTTTGATAATCATGAAAATATCGAACAATATCGTGATGAAATTCTTGACTATCTGGAAACGCAAAAAAATTCTATACTAAAAAAACAGATCCGAGCAGAAAAAATGAAAAGAACAGTCTATAATTTTCAGATACAGAAGGGAACGGAAGTAATGCAAGAAATCATGAAAGAAACAAAGAGCAAAGAACAAGGACAGTTATTTTTAATGATGAAACAGGAACTATCTCATTACTCAGATCTTCGTAGGGAGGCGGAAAATAACATTGATCAACTCGAAAAAAATGGATGTAAAATGACTGCATTCTTTTTTCATTTGCTTAACGAAGATATTAAGAACTTAGATGAGGAAGAACGAAAGCTTGCTTATCTAGCAATGTTTGAGTACATTGAAATGCCTATAAGTAAGGAAAAAATTACTATCCATTTACGCCAATTTATGGCAGAAATCCTATGAGTACCAAAGGAATACACTATATTGCTTACGTAAGAGTATCCTCATACGAGCAAGCAGAGAGAAACCTTAGTATCCCATCTCAGATAGATCAAATTCAGCAATACGCCCGAAAGAACGGGTGTATTATTGATAAAGTTTTCTCTGAGGAGCATAGTGCATATAAAGGTGCAAGGCCCGTGTTCAAGGAACTACTACAAGAAATTCGAAAAAGTAAAACCTGGAAAGGTATCATTGTGTTCAAGTTCGACCGAATAAGCCGAAATCTGGATGATTTCCTACTGCTTGAAAAGGCACTCAAAGAAAAAAGCATGGAGGCCATATCCGTTACTGAGCCTATGCTCAATAGCTATCTATGAAGGTATCTCGTTCGAGATATGCAAAATAGGGCTATTCTTTACTCTGAGGAGCTCAGTTTTCGTATTCGGCTCGGTCTTCGTAAGAAACTTCAAACAGGCGGTGACATAGGCGGTTCACCTCCTTTTTGATTTAAGCGAGTGAATTGATATTTTATCCCCGATGAAAACAGGGCTCCTGTTATTGTGAAGATATTTACCGTGCATGCCACAGGGAAATATGGATGCAAGGAGATAGCGAAAGCTGTACGAAAAGAATTCAATCTCCCCAAACTTGGGCACAGCGCGGTCCATGGTATACTAAAAAATAGTATCTATACTGGGGTTCGAACGAAAATATGGAATCTCACGACTGAGGAGTATCTATTTTGGTGAGCAGAGAAACCCTGAGATTTTAAGGAAACGTACCCTCTCGATTACATAACACCGATTATCTCTCAGGAACTTTTTGAACTTTCCTCTAAAATACGAGAAGGGAGGGTACGACAGATAATCAATCCTGGTACTGCGGTATTCCCGAAGGTATTTGAATGCTCATGCGGAAGACGACTCGCCCGGGATGATAAAAAATGAAGACGTTATCTTCGATGTCCACGTCAGATCAATGCAAAATTTACTACGCCGTGTACAGAGAAGTACTCACCACTAACAAAATTAGAGGTATATCTAGAATCTGCATTAAGAGAGATATTATTTACATCGGAGATAAGAAAAGAAGCTACAAATAAGCTGATATGCGAGATGGGTCAATCAAGTACTACCAGCAAACAACAAACCCTGGAAATACTCAAAAAAATCGAATCACTTCAAGAAAAGCTCGACCGCCTAGCAGATTCTTATGTAAATGAGGCCATCCCACAGGAATCTTTCGAGCAACTTGTCACAAAATTTAACTCTGAAATTAAACACAAGAAAACGGAATTGGAACTTATCGAGAACGATGAGCGTTTTCTTACTGCAACAAAGCGGACCATTCGGCTTTTAGAGGCTTTGGGATCATACGAAGATACTCTAAAACTTCCTCCATGAGACCAAAAAAGTTCGCAACTCTTTTCCACCTCTTTCAAAGTGATTGCGAACTTGATTTTTAGGGACGGTTTTCCGCATAAAAAAGACCTTTTCGAACCATTCAATATGGTCCAAAAAGGTTGATTTTCTAACTGGTGGAGATGATGGGAACCGCCCCCATGTCCTTGGAGGTCACCCTCGACGTCTACTATCATAGATTCTTTTAGGTACTCTGGAACTGAAATAGAATCAAAAATATTCCCGAGGATACGACTGAATATACTACTCATTCTCTGTCCAAAAGTATCAGGAGTTCAGAGAGGAGAGATCTATGGATATAAGAGGTGTACTAGATAGATACATTCTCAGATTTGTAGCAGGCCAGCCGGCACTCAAATCCCGTAAGGATAAGGCTACATTTTCGATTACGCAGCGTAAGCTGGAGCAAAAGAAGGAGCAAGAGCTTTCTTGAAAGCTACAAGACCTTTAGCAACACGAGTGTTAGCAGTTGTTGTGCTTATTATTGATTGTGGAAGTTATAAGCACCTCCCAGATAGCGGTACGAAGTATGACGAAGTCTCCAAGTAGAATACTATATCATCCCCGTGAATATGAGTATATGGAAAAATAAGGAAAAGCAAGAAAAGAGGATCTATTTTACAATTCTCATTCCTTTATATCATCGCATAATTTCAGTGATATATACATTGGCTTCAATACCTGCCTGCCATTCTTTGAAAGGACGAAATTTATTACTCCATTCTGCAAAGTACTCTTTCCCTGCTTGAGAGAGAAGAATATCTTCAATAGTATCAAGAAAATCATCTTCTGTTCTCGAAATAAAATCAGGATGAATATTAAGATTATGAAGTAAATAATATGCATGACAAAGAAGTCCCAATTCTGGTCCATCCATGATAGAACTTTCACTTGTTTGATGCAACTGTTTATAAATTACTCACTCTAAAGTATTAACTGCCTGATCTATAAAGTATACTTGTGCGGAAATAATACTACTATGATTTCCAGGATGAGACTCAAAACGTTTTTGGAAACTTTCATCCATAATCATGGTGACATTGTAAACAAGTGGCTTTAAGAGTTCTTTTTCGGATACTATACGAAGACAGATATACGCACGAGCCCAATCTGGCAAATGGACACATGTAAGAATTTCCGACAAAGAAGGACTCATTGTTTCATTATGAGTTTTTGTATTTTCTCCAGTTATCATAAATTCGAGAACATCCCACGCTCGTCTCTGAATAGTAATTTGCACTAACTTTGCTATTATTTCTTCAGAAGCAACCGTAAAATCTATTTCTTGTAATAATTGTGCAGACCTCATCGCATCTTCTTGTTTACAAGAAACACCAAGAGTCCCAACTTGAAATAGCATATTTTAGAAGATTAAATAATAATATCTTATAAGAAAAGAGATATATGTTTGTACAACCTATATTTATACAATTGACTGTACTATATTTTTTATGAAAATGCAAAAATTAGAACTTTACGATAAAGCTAAAATTGATATCTTCTCTCATATCCTCTCTCGAAAAAGAGCCTTACAGAGAGGCTCTTTTTATAACTTCTTCGGATTATTCCACTTCCATATCTTCTGGCAATATATGTTTCACAACACCGACGATATGAGTCTCGTCAAACTCCGTGAGTTCGAGATCTTTGTGTGCTTTATTGAGTGAGAGGAGGAATCGCTGATCCCCGACGGCTTTGATGCGTTTAATCTTGGGTTGTTGATTTTGTACGATTAAGACCATATCTTCTGCATGATACCCGGACTGAATCTTGATAAGTACCAGATCTCCACTATGAATAAATGGTTCCATAGAATCCCCTTTTGCCTTGGTGATGAAATAGCTTGCGATATCTCGAGTATCGAGATACTCGGGATCGACAGAAATCTTCTTGCGTGGGTATTCATCCTCGAGGATAGTTTTACCAGCGTGACCGCACTGAGCGAAACCAAAAAATGGGATACAAAGCTGATTTCCTTCGTCATAATGTTTGAGTACGCGATATATGCCCGATGAAGTCTTGGTGACATACCCAGCATTTTCGAGTTGATTAATCTTATTTTGTACTTTTTGTGGATGATCGATACCGACACTTTCTCCGATATCCATAAGAGTATATGACTCCCCTCCTCCAAATTCGAGAAAACTAAGAATCTTCTTCTGTTGTGAATCCAGACGTTTCATAGCAACAATGATGAAATTATAAAACTTATAACCTCGGGAGTATACGGAAAATATTTCCCTTTGCAAAAGATTTTTCATAATTTTACACAAATATCTATTCTCTGGAAAAAATTATGAAATAAAAGCATACCATAAATAATTTGATAAATTAAGAAAGCACATATACTCTCCTCTATACGAGACTTATTTTTTATATTTTTATCTTTCTTTTTATGAAAAAAATGCTTGCCATAGGTATAATATTATTCTCATCTTTCGTAGGAATCCAGATATCTACAGTTTCTGCATACAATACAGGAAATATTAATAATTTGAGTAGAAATGATCAGCTCTTTCGAGAAGATATCCAGTACCGACTCGGGACAAATAATCGATCTCAAGTCGATACGATTATCTCTCGATACAAAGCGAAAATCGCAACTCTCAATCCCGTTGCAGCCGATACTCTGACCGATACTATTATCGGGAAATTAGATGTCATGCTCTACAAACTCAATGTATCTGGACCTCTCGATAAGAGTCTCGCAAAAAAACCAAGCGCTGTCTATATGGCACTCACGCTCATTAGATTTGAGCTTCTGATGTTGAAATAGTAAAAAGACTTAAAAAGAAGTATCTTGCGATACTTCTTTTTAAATTAGATTTTCTCAAATAAGAGCGGTACTGTTTTAAGCTTAATATTCTTATTTTCTCGGGTCAATCGGAAATCCACATCAAGAGTAAATGGAAAAAGTTTCGATTCGGTCAGAGAGAATATATCTCGCATCTTTTCGGCAGTTTGCGGGAGAAATGGAGATATGAGAATATTGATATGATAGAGAATCTCGACAAGATTCAAGAGAATATCGCGAAGTTTCTCGGGATTATCTTTGATAGTCCAAGGCTTTTCTTCATCGAAATATTTATTGGCGAGATCAATTAACATAGTAACCATAACATACCCAGTTCTAATATCAAAAACTTCTAATGCCTTTATATAGTTAGTATAACGAAAATTAATACCAAGATATATGTCGGTATCCAGGACAAATCCCCCAGTACTCACTCCATCGGGATAATATTTACAAAAGAGCGTACTGGTTCGGTTTGCGATATTTCCCAGTCCATTTACAAGACCACTATTGTAGAGATTATGAAACCCAGTTGCGGTATAGTCAATATCTTCCCCAACTCCCCCACCACCGACAGTGATAAAGTACCGAAGTGCATCCGCTCCATAGATATTCATCACATCTTCTGGAACAACGACATTTCCGAGAGATTTACTCATCTTTTCACCACCCGAAGTCACAAAACCATGTACGAGAATATTTTTAGAAGTCTCCATATCAGCCGATAAAAGCATTGCCATATAGATAATTGCATGAAATCGAGAAATATCCTTTCCGATGACATGGAGATATGT
>JBAZVV010000008.1:0-24359 GCA_041660685.1 Candidatus Altimarinota bacterium
TTCAATCCATTTTTCATTCAATCATATTTCGCGAGCCCACTCTTTCCGAGTTTTCACCACTTTCTGCCATTGTGTTTCCTGCATCGGAGGCATTCCTATAGATTCTTTAAATATTCCCACTTTTTCCACCACTTGAAATCGATTATGTAAAAATCTTACAAGTCTTTGATCTATATCGATACAGCATAATTCTGGCATCCATTGAAAAAGTACTTCCCAGAGGGACTCAATAAATTCAGTATTCAGATTATGAGATTTTACTCAATCTTTGAGGTTTGCTATATATTCTTTTTGGATATTTTGCTTATCTATATCATTAGGATATTTTCATGCTTCAATTCTCAAAAATCTCTCATACAAAAGAGTAATAATCCCTCGATCAATGCAAGTAATCTCTTCTCGATATCCTTCTAATTCTGGATGAATTACTCCTGATACATCGTGTGTGTTTATCGATTTTTGCGACATAAAAACAATGAGTATATATAAATAATTATTTATATATACTCATACTAGTAATTTTGTCAAAAAATTATACTCTGGTTTTCATAAATTCGCGAAGTTTTGGACCAAGATCTGCTCGGTCAAGAGCATAGTCAATAGTTGCCTTGAGAAATCCAAATTTATCTCCTGTATCATAGCGAGCTCCTTCCATTTCTAAACCATAAATATCTCGGTCTGCTATCATAACTGCAAAAGCATCAGCAAGACGGTTTTCTCCATCCTTACTCGGAGTATCTTTTGCTTTCTGCATATAATCAAAAACTTCTGGCGTGATGATATATTTCCCGATAACACCGAGTCGTGAAGTTGTTTCTGAAGCTGATGGTTTCTCAAGAAATTTATTAACCAGATGAATATTGTCTTCAGAAGCAGATGATTCAATGATACCATAGGACGACACCATATCGTCTGGTACTTTTTCAAGAGCAATAATAGGACTATTCTTACGTTCAAATGCTTCTATAAGTTGAGTTGCTCCTCATTTTGGTCCTTTTATAAGATCATCACCAAAAAGTACAAGACAAGGTTCATTTCCGATAAATGGACGAGCTCGAAGGATGGCATCTCCATCTCATCGTGGAGAAGGTTGTCTCACATATGCAATATGTGCAAGATTCGGGATATTCACGACCTGTTCAAGTAATGCATTTTTTCTACGCTCTACAAGATTGCGCTCCAATTCAAAAGAGAGATCGAAATGATCTTCGATTGC
This sequence comes from Candidatus Altimarinota bacterium, assembly GCA_041660685.1. Classification (GTDB taxonomy): domain Bacteria; phylum Patescibacteriota; class Gracilibacteria; order BD1-5; family UBA2023; genus UBA1545. The sequence continues at coordinate 1,217 of JBAZVV010000008.1, forward strand.
ATTTTTTCCTCGTCACGTAATAATCACAATATCCGTAATACCAGCTGCAACTGCTTCTTCAACAAGATATTGAAGAACGGGTTTATCAACTATAGGAAGCATTTCTTTCGGCATAGCTTTTGTAGCTGGAAGAAACCGAGTTCCATTACCTGCTGCTGCGATAATACATTTTGTGATTTTTTGCATAATGAAAAAGTGAATAAATAAAAATCGAGGATATTATAGAGAAAAATATTTTCTCTGCAATCAGATATTAAAAATGAGATTGACTTCCTTATAGAGAGATACTCCTATATACATTGAAAATACTATGAAATTCCAGAAATATCTTTCTTGCATTTTTCATATATTTCTTCATTTCCCTTTTGTAATCCTGTAAATATCTCAGAAATTGCTCCATCGAGTAATAATCCCGTCGCATCATTCCGACTAAAACCACGACTTCTGAGGTAAAAAAGTTCTTCGTCAGATATACGGTCGATAGCGAGTGCATGACTTGCCTCGATATCATCCGAGTGAACCACAAGAGCAGGAATCCCCCGAATCTTCCCAGAAGATCCAAGGAATATATGTCGTTCTTTCAATCGCCCAATGATATTTTTGGTTCCTTCTTGTATATCGATGATACTATCCAGTAATACTTCCCCTCCTGTTTCTGCAAGAGACAGAATATGTACTTCGCTTTTCGAAGAATTTGTCTCAAAAGAACTCTTGATAATTGCCTCTATTTTTCCATTTTGAAAAGCATGGAAACCGCATCGAATCTGAGAAATACTTTCTTTTCACCGATGAATAATATGTAATTGTAATCTTCCTCTCGTTCGTGCACTATAGAAATCGAGACTTGCTCATTCTGCGAGGACAATAATCCGATTGATATTGATATCAACATTATCCAATAGAACCAAAGATTCATTAGGTGGAATCTCGATCGTTTCAGGAAATGTAGAAATATTTTGAATTTTCATTTGACTTTATGTTAATTTTAAATATAAGGATGTCCGAATGGTATCCGAATAATTATCCAGTGTACAACCATAATGGTTTGATGCTTCGTGATAATTATCAACATTCATTCAATAGGGAGAAAAAAATGAAGACGCAAGATAATCCAAGCAATGTTCCACCACATTTCCACACTCCTCATGTTCCTCTCATTGAGACAAGAACAAGGAATTCTGAACGTGACGCTGGATCGGTTCCACCTGCTATGGAAGGCTCAAATAAAGGTGCTTTTGATTTGCCATCGCAAAATTATGAAGGAGAAGCTTATGCCAGATCGTAGAACATGCAGTGTCACAGAACAAATATTTGCGACAGCAGAACAGATCGCAGAAGGCATGAGTAAAAGTAATAATCCAGAAAAGGATATTACAGAACTTTTTCTCCAGAACCAGCTAGCCTTTCGAACGAATATGAATCAAGTATTGTCTGATTTCGGTTATGAAGTAATCGAGAGAGATGGTAAGTTTTTCGCCGTTGTTGTGCAGCAATTATAAAATCATTCTCCCTGATTTTACCAACCCGAGATATCTCGGGGTTTTTTATACCTATTTTCATTACAAGAGGAAGAAAAATAGTAGTATAAGGATACAGAATTTCTAGGAATCACAGAAACTTTTTAAATATTCACACTAGCTTCTCTACTTTTCTTCTTGAGAAGTGATTCCGAGAAAGAATTCCCCCTCGATCTTGCGTCCGAGTCTATCTCGGACATTTTTTTATGTCCTCCTTTCCTATTTACCCTTATACAGAAAATCACTCTATTTATTTCTTTATATCGAAGTTCCTGTGTCAAAAGTTCAAAAGAATCAAAATAGATGTTAGATTATTTTATTGACTTTTCTTCCCATTTATATATAAAACTCAGGAATAATTAATCCTGTACATTTCGTATTGTGATAGTTATCATTTTTGAAGGAGAACTAGCATGAAAAAAGTATTGAGTCAATTTCCAATGGATGTACGGCTGATAGTGAGCATTATCCTGAATGGAATTCTGGAAGAAGAAAAACAAAATCCTTCAGCTCCAATCTTCCTTTTTCCTGAAACAAATATTTCTCTTACGCCTAATGTCATTGAAGCACTTGCTTCTACGGGATACCGGGCAGAAAGTGATTTTCATGAATGCAAACCTGTCATCAAAATATATATTCCCGTTCAAAAATAATACGGGATAATCAGAAAATTTCGCTCGAGCATTGCTCGAGCTTTTTTTATATTTATTTTTCCATCTCCATTGCGATAAGGACATTCATCTCGGCGGCATATTCGAGCGGAAGTTCTCGGACGACGGGCGAGAGAAACCCATTCACTATCATGGTTTTTGCTGCCTCCTCATCAATTCCGCGACTTCGCATATAAAAAAGTGCTTCCTCAGATATCTTCCCAGCACTTGCCTCGTGTGCCACAGTCGAGGAACTATTCCCCACTCGGATATCGGGATATGTATCACTTTTGGAATAGGAATCAAGGATGAGTCCATCACATTCTATTTTCGCAACCGACCCAATAGCAGAAGGTTTGATATCCAAAAGTCCGCGATAGGTTGCTCGACCTCAACCTTTGGAAAGAGATTTCGAGAGAACTGTTGAAGTGGTATATTCTCCGATATGAATAACTTTTGCTCCCGTATCGGTATCTTGACCCTCGGCAGCGAGTGCCACTCCGATGTGTGTTGCAGAACTTTTATGTCCTTTGAGGACTGAGCAAGGATAGAGCATCGTAACTCCGGAACCCATATTCCCGCCGACCCATTCTATGAATCCTTCCTCTTCTACAATCGCTCGCTTGGTATTCAGATTATAAGTATCTATGGACCAATTCTCGACCGAGCTATACCGCATCTTTGCTCGCGCACCGACATATATCTCCACACAACCCGCATGAAGACTCGCTGTTCCATACTTCGGTGCCGAACATCCTTCTATGTAATGTGCTTGAGCATCGTCTTCCACGATGATAATCGTATGTTCGAACTGTCCACCCGAGCGAGCATTCATCCGAAAATATGCCTGAAGCGGATCTTCGATTACTACTCATTTCGGAATATAGAGAAAAGTTCCCCCACTCCAAACTGCGGCATGGAGTGCTGCAAATGTATGGTCATTGACAGGAATCGCTTTCATAAAATGACTTCGTACCAGTTCCTCGTGAGAGTGAATCGCTACTGACATATCTTCGAGTATAACTCAGAGAGCTTGTAACTCTTGACGGAGATTATGATATACAACTTCACTATCGTACTGAGCTCCCACTCCAGCAAGCATGGCTTTTTCTGCCTCTGGAATCCCGAGTCGGTCAAAAGTTCGCTTGATATCATCGGGCACATCTTCCCAACTTTTCCGGTCTCCTTCGACATCTGCTTTTGCAAAGTACCGAATAGAATTCAAATCGAGTTTCGAAAGATTTGGTCCCCAAGTGGGAATAGGTTTGCTCCGAAAAACCTCCAGCGCTTTCAATCTGAGTTCGAGCATCCAAACAGGATCGTTGTTCGATTCCGAAATCTTTCGGACAATCATTTCATTGATTCAGGCATCAGAAATATCTTTATAGACTATTTCATCATTCTGGTCGAGTTGGAATTGAAGGGAATTATTTGACATAATAATTTTTATGAATATAAATATATTTGCCCGTATTTTTACACTTCATACATTTATTGTCGAGGAGAATATCTTGTTTAAAAATTCAATATTTTTCCGATTCATTCATACTGTAATTTGGATTTTCGTAATTAATTATCTGGCGGTATGGAATCTGAATACAGAAACTAATATTTCTATCTTCTTCCTTATATTTACCTGTTCATTTGTATGGCAATATGCGGTACTACATACTTTTGTAAATTTAGTAAGTAAAACATGGAGAGGATGGGTAATTTATTTAAATGAAACGATACCTCTAGTCATATTTCTAGACAGAGCTTTGTTGATAAAACAATGTAATTTTCTATTTATTATCCCTGGTAATATAACAGATGATATGATTTGGAATATAGCCTGGCTCTTATTTTCATGTATAATGATGATTGGTGCAATTTGCACAAGAAAAGAATTTGAACGATATAAAGCGTTGTAAGTATACATTATCTCTATAGATTGGTGTAGACTACAAACTACAATACATTTAGTCCGAGCTAGTCTCGGGCTTTTTTTATTCCCCAAAGCCTTCCACTCCTATCTTCTCGACCAATTCCCCTCCTCCTCGCTCAACAATATTTCCTCATTTCAAGATAATCACCTCATCTGGTTTCACAAACTCGGTCATACGGAAATTGTGCGTGATGATAATGAGGGTATTTTCTGGAGTTTTCACCCGAGCAAGAAGTTCTGCAACCGTACGAAATGCATCAATATCGAGTCAACTTTCGATCTCATCCAGTATGATATACTTGGGATTCAAGAGCTTCATCTGAAGTATCTCTATCTTCCGTTTCTCCCCTCAGGAGAATCCCACATTCAGATCTCGATCGAGAAATGCTTCGGGAATCCCAAGTTCTTTCGCAAGAGTCGTGAGATAACGATGACAGAGAAATGGAGAAAGTGGTTTTGTTCCTGTTGTTATATGTCTGTTATGAATCGTTCGAAGATATTCACCGAGTCTCACCCCGCGAACTTCTGGGATATTTTGAAGCGAGAGAAAAAGTCCACGATGACTTCGTTCATCAGGAGTCATCGTTGCAAGATTTTCTCCGTCGAGAGTCATAGTCCCCTCTTGGATCTGGTATTTCGGATGTCCCATCAGAGTGAGTGCCAAAGAAGATTTTCCACTCCCATTCTGCCCGAGAAGATAGTAGGTTTTCCCTATTTCAAAGGAGATATCAATATCTCGGAGAATCTCTTTTCATTCCACCGAAACTCGGAGGTTTTGCAATTGTATCATGACAAAAAGTTATATATGACTAAATTGGTCATATATTATAGAAAAGAGTAGAAAAGGCAAATGAAAAACTATCTGGAAATTTCTCGGATAGTTTTCTTTGGAAAGTATTATTATAGTTAATGAGTATTACGCATCTTTTCACGAATACTTATCGCCATTGCATAGTACATTTGATGAGGAATACCTCATGCTTCTGGTTTTGTATTTCCATTATATTGAAATAATCATAAAAAGGAATTATACGCATCCTGATCTTGTTTAATGGCAGATATTATCTCTCTGCAATGCTGTTTTACAGCATCTAGATTTAATTTTCTTGATGACTCACTTTCATGTGCTTTTAACATACTTGCTAATATAGCATAATCGAGTTGTGTAGACATGCGTAATATCCTTATACATTGTCTATTATACGATGGTTTATCTATATTCTTTTTAATACGAGATTGGAGAGAATCCTGAAACATAGCCGAAACAAACATATTTACTTTTTGGTCATGCTGCGAGAGTAGGGATAATCCACTAATAGCCTTATTATATAGAGACTTATCAGTCACTTTTCCATCATAAATAGACGCTCGGAGTAATTGACAAATTTCTCAAAATTCTTTTTCGTTCTTACCAGTACCAATAGTTTTTAGTAAGTCTATATCTGTTATCGCTTTTTCTATAGCCGGAAGGTAATTCTGTGAACGACCACCAGGCGTATTCTCTGTCTTTGCTTTCATATCCTTAAATACGGGATTTGTTAACTGTGTGAAACCAGAAGATCCCCTAAATTTCTCCTTATAATTTTTCTTTTTTGTCTTATCTGCTGGGGATTTCCCTTCATTCACTTGAAATTGATCTTCGAATCATGATTCTCTTTCTATAAGTGATAGGAAATGGCTTGTTGGAATATTGTATTTTTGACACAATACAGAGATTACTGGTGCATATTTATTATCGAATTGTGTTTCTTTTGCAGTAAATCATACCATAACATCTTTACATACTGATAATTCTCATCTCAAGTCTCATAAACATTTCATAGTTTCTACGCATCTCTTTCCTCCTTCTGGTAACTTCCGTACCTCGGAAATAATATCTCAATCAGGAACTCTTCATCGAGTCTCTGATTGAGGAATACAAGAATTTTTCAATCCTTCGGTCATAATGAATATATAATAGATGATATATAGCTATATTACCCTATTTCAGAGTTTTTTGCAAAAAATGGATTCTTTTCTTGCTATCTGCATATTTTCCCTATAATCATTTCTAAATTATCTACAATCCACATATTCTTTTATGTCTAATACTATCACTTGTCCCAATTGTGGGCATCGATTCTCTCTTTCTGATGTTCAGAAACACGAACTCGAACATATGAAAGCAGAGCTTCAAAAGAAAATCGAAATCGAGATGCAAAAAGATTTCGACGAGCGAGCAAGGGCATATGCTCTCAAAATCAAGACCGAATCAGAAGAAGCAACCAAAAAAGCAGAACGAGATGCTGAAGAGAAAAATCAAAAACAGGCCATAGAACTTGAATCGCTTCGTAAACGCGACGAAGAATCACGCATAAAAGAGATGGCGTTTCTTCGAGAGAAACAGGAAATGGAGATGCAACAAAAAAACCTCGAGATAGAAAAAGAAAAAGCAATTATCGCAGCACGCAAGCAAATAGAAGAAGATCTCTCAAAGCAAGCAAATGAGAAACTTGCCATCGAGATGGAAAAAGCTGCACGCGAAAATGAGAAGAAATTTGCTGAAAAAGAACAGCAACTCGAACAACTTCGTCGCTCTCTTGAAGATGCGAATCGTAAAGCGACTCAAGGGTCTATGCAGATTCAAGGAGAGATTCAAGAAGATGCTCTAAAAGCCCTACTGCAAGCAGAATTCATTTTCGATATCATTTCCGATGTTGAAAAAGGAATTAAAGGAGCGGATATTATTCAGGAAGTTCGTAATGAATACGGACAATCCGTCGGGATTATCGCCTGGGAATCCAAGAATACAAAAGCATGGTCTGACTCATGGGTTGATAAACTCAAGGAGGATCGTCTCCGAGTCAATGCGGGAGTTTCCATAATAGTATCAAGCGTACTTCCCGAGTGAATCACTCATTTCTGACTATATCGAGATATATGGGTAACAAGTTATGAATCCGCACTCCCTCTTACTTTCGCCATCAGAACACACATGATGGAACTCTCAAAAACTCGCAATAGTCTGAAAGGAAAAGACGAAAAAATGGAAGCACTCTATCATTACCTCATATCCAGCGAATTCAAGGCAAAAATCGAGAATATCGTAGAAGCATTCACTACTATGCGAGATTCTCTCGATCAAGAAAAACGAGCGATGGAACGAATCTGGTCTGCCCGTGAGAAACAATTAGAGCGAGTGATTTCTAATACTAGCCGTCTTTATGGAGATATGCAAGGACTTATCGGAGCACAACTCCCAAAGGTAGACTATTTAGAACTCGGAAGTGGAGAGAGATAATCTTTTGACAAAAAATAATATTAACATATAACTATTAATATATATTTATATGTTAATAAAATATTATGATTATAGCATTCCCATATGGACACACGGACGTTCAAGAAATAGTAACCGCAGTCGTTCAAGAATCAGGAATAGATTCCCTAAAAGAAAAAGTCATAACACAAGTCAAGAATGCGATGTGAATTACCAATGGAAATATCCCTCAGCGAGTAAATACTTGGATATACAATATATGCTTGGTTCATACCTGAGAAAAACCACTACGCCCATTTACATGAAAACTTGCAGAACCACTTGATCTTGCATCACTTCCGAATAGCACTTTTTGTGGACGAAAGGCAAATATCTAAATTTAAAAATATCCCGGCTTAATAGACATTTTCTGGTAGGTTTTTGAATTAATTTTTCCCTCCGCCAAGGGCAGTAAGAGGGAAAAATTAATTCAACCAGTAAATAAATCATAAGTTTATCGAGATTTTCCGCATCAGGAAGGGGTGATGATATGGTTTTACCTACCAACTTTTGTCTATTAAACCAATATCCCGAGCAAATTTGCTCGGGATATTTTCTTTTTTATACAGAAGCTCCGATTTTCACAAGTGCCTCCTCTAGTGTTGGAGTTGATGGAATCATAAGGAATATACCCGCCATATCAAGCGTATCGAGAATAACTGGCTGGCATTCACATATCACCATTTCTCCTTCTTTTTCTTCTATGTAATCATACATTGATGCGACATATCCGATAAATTTCGAGTTCCCATAAGTAACTCCAGAGAAGCTGAATATAATATATTTCCCAGTAAATAAATCATATACTTTTTTGAAAATAGCATCCACATTGGTTTCATCAAGTTCTCCGGTAAATGTCATAATAGAAATACCATTTGTTTCTTGAAGTGTTACTTCTGCAAAAGTCCCTGTAGATTCTGACATATTATTTTGAATAAAAAAGTAAAATTTATTTAATTTCTATTCCAACGGGACAATGATCTGAACCGCGAATCTCCTGACGTATAAAGGCATTCTGAAGTTTTTCTCGCAATGATTCCGAGGTAAGAAAATAATCGATACGCCATCAGATATTTCGATCTCGACTTTTAAAGAAGTTACTCCACCAAGTATATTCTTCGGCTTTTTCTGGATAAAAATGTCGGAATGTGTCGAGAAATCCATTATCGAGAAATTTCCTGAGTCCATTTCGTTCCTCATCTGTAAATCCTGCATTATTATGATTCGCTTTGGGATTTGAGAGATCGATATCTTCGTGAGCTACATTCAAATCTCCACAAACAATCACTGGTTTTTCTATCTCTAACCTCTTACAATAATCAAAAAAGAGACTGTCCCAGAGTTGACGATATTCGAGACGCTCGAGTTCTCGTTTGGAGTTTGGAGTATACACCGTTACGAAGAAATAATCCTCAAATTCGAGAGTGATAATACGTCCTTCAGTATCATGTTCTGGCATACCGTACCCATACCGAACAGAAAGTGGTGTAATTTTGGTAAAAACCGCCGTTCCAGAATATCCTTTTCGTTCTGCAGCATTCCAATACTTTTGATATCCAAGAGACTGGAGATCGAGTCCTGCAGGAAACTGTTCTGCCATTGCTTTGACTTCTTGAAGTCCGATAACATCTGGGGATTCTTGTGCGAGATATTCAAGAAAACCTTTCGTCAAAACCGAACGAATCCCATTTACATTCCAACTCACAAACTTCATATATATTGCAGTAAATAACTAAGCTGAAAAATCCTACCAAGTGTATCACTTCTTGGAAAATATCAAATTATTTTTATTTTAAATTTGAGACAAAGAGAAACCCCGAAATCTTCGGGGTTTCTCTTGGGAAAGGATAATAATTAAAATTAAGTATTTCTTTCTTTTCTTTCTACGTAATCATTAAAATCAGCCACAGTTATAACACTTTTTCCTAGTGCAACTACTGAATTTTGTCTTGCTATTATTTCAGGAGAAACTCCATGGGGTTCTGACCCCATAACAAAATCTTCAGGCTTTCCAATCGCTGCAGGATAGAATGTTGCCAAATAAAGATCCTTTGGTGAATTAAGTTTTCATTTATAAGGAAGAAAGTATTTTTCAACATAATCTAGCTGCTCAATAGATGTCATCTTTCTTAATGCTCCTACAGTTGTATGAAGTCATAATGCTGTTTTTGGCATAAACTGAATAAGCCCTGTAGCTCAAGAAGTATGATTAACAACTTTTGGATTCAATCGAGATTCAGCTGTCATAATGATTTTCATATCTTCTTTCTTTACTCAGAGATTATTACAAACCTCCGTAAGTTTTGATTGAAATTTTTCATTTTCCCACAAAGCATGTCCTTTAAGATTTTCTCCATTATCTATGGTATCGTCCGAAGAGAAATCTACTCATAATTTTATCCTGTCCACTTTTTCTTGTTTTACTTTTTCTTGCAAATCTATGTCCTCCTGTAACGTAGATAATGGATTCCCATTATTTTCAATAGTATCTTCGATTCGTCTTTCATGAAGCCATTTCTCTTCTGACTCTTTTTCTATTTTTTCATCTACTTTTCCAGTATTATCGATAATCTCAATCTTATCTCCATCATAGATGGGAAGATACTTTCCAGTCTTTACATCATAATATCCAGGACGTTGAGTATTTTTTCGTTCTCCTTCTACTCCATTTATTTTCACTCGACTCACCGATGCAGGAAGGATATCCCCAGCACCGATGATATTATTTATATTTTTACTTTCTCCGAAATTAACGATGAAACTATCTGTGGATTTGAGAGTTTCACGAGAAACGGTAGCAAAACTGTCTTTCTCTGGAACAAGCAAAAGTTTCGCAAGATCCGCTCATTGTTTCTTGAGCATCAAGATATCAGAAGCACGGACGGTTTCTAGTCCTGTGTGTTGTTTGAGAATCTCTTGGCGTGCAGTAATGTCTCCAGAGGACTCTTTATTATCTTTCACCTCAGCAAATCGTATGATGCGGAGCTTTGCTCTTTCGAGTTTCTTAATTGTCTCGAGTATGCCTTTTGAAGAATCAATATCTCCAGAGTTCATTCATGCAAGAAGATTTCGTTTTTGATAATTACTCTGTAATTCAGCGCCGATACGAGTAAGCGCTATCATTCTTACAATAGCCTCTTCTTTCTTCTCAGCATCATGAATACTAAAAATTTTGTCAACAATTTTACTTTCCATCCCGGTGGAATCTCCAACTTTTCCATCGAGTGCATCGATAGATAGAAGTAAATCTGTATTTTTCTTGTCCTGTGTATCAATATTCGTTGTCATAATAGAGTGTTAAAATAGTAATTTCTTCTATCATACCCTATTATTCTCTGGAAAGCAAAAAAAGCACCCGAATTATCGAGTGCTTTTTAGAATCTGTGAAATTATGCATTAATTAGCGAAAGTGCTTCTTCTTCTGTATCAGCAATACTGATAATAGAAGTAATACCTACGAGTTCCAAAGTATCTTTTACTTCTTCTGTCATATTCGTGATATACATCGTTCCATTTCCATCTTCGATGTTAGAAAATATATCTGCGATATAGCCAATAGATTTACTGTTCAGATATTTCAGTCCTGAGAGATTAAAGATAATCTTCTTTCCAGTAAAGTCTCCAATAGTGTTATAAACAGCTGTGAAAGTCTTATCTGCATTGGTTTCATCAAGTTCACCGTGAAATTCAAATATATCGACAGGACCGACGTTTTTCTTCTTTATATCAATAGGAGTGTTCATACAAAAATTTACATTAAAAAACTAAATACGCTGGTATTATAGCAGTTTTCCCCTTTCTTTGCAAATTTATTGCAAAAAAATCTTTTTTCCATACGCTAACAAAGAAAATCTCATAATAATGTATCATTTAAAAATAAATATGATTACTCCGTATATACTTGAAATCACAGACGATTTTTCAGAAGATATCAAACAAGATATTGATCATATCATAAATACTCTTGACTACAATCCTATCTGGCAAACGATAGAATGGCAGATAATGTTACAGAAAACGCAGTATACAAATGCAAGTTTCTTCGTCTGAATATATGAAAATAAGAAGCTTCTTTCTTATATACTCATGGAAAAACGAAATATCTGAATGGGGCAAGCTGGTTTTTTTTGTATCGGTGGGCCGATTATAGACAATCAAGATACTATTCTTCTTTTATCAAAAACCCTCCAAGAACTCTCTCTCAAAGAAAATGTTGTATTTGTTCAGATAGAACCACTTTCTCCTATTATTCTTCCTGATTTTAAGATAGGAGAGTACAAAGATTTTATAGAAAAATATACAGCACTTATAAATCTTGCGCAGGATGATGAGATCATTCTTGCTCGTATGAAACCAAAAGGACGGTATAATATTCGAGTTGCAGAGAAATCAGAAGTAAAAGTCGAGCAAGTTTCTTTAACTGAAGAAAATCTCGATATATTCTACTCGATTCTCGAAGACACATTGGAACGTGATAGATTTGCAGCAAATTCCAAAGAATATTTCTGAACCTTGCTCCAATACCTAACAGAACAGAATCTCGGTGGTCTTTTCTTTGCTCGGCGAGAATGAGAAGTAATCGCGGTGGGGATTTTTGTATTCTATAAAAAAACAGCTCTTTATTACTACGGGGCATCGAGCTCAGATAACACCAAGAGAAAATACATGGCAAGTTACTTACTTCAATGGAAAGCTATGGAAGAAGCGAAAAAGAGAGGTTGTGAAGTATTTGATTTCCTCGGAATCGCTCATCCAGATGATCCTAAATCTCATCTTGCAGGGGTCACTGACTTCAAACTCAAACTGACTAATGAAACAAGACAATGGCCAAAATCCCAGATTCTCGTACTCAAAAAATATCCATACTTACTTTTGCAAATAAAAAAGACGATGAAGATACTCAAGCATCGCCTTTTTAGGAAGTAAACATATCACAGTTTATGAGATAAACATTATAATCAAAGACTAGAAGTATACCTGATTGTAATGACTTTTTCTTGTACCTCGGCAGCTATTGCGCTACCTTGTTCATTGAAATCATGCCGAAAGGTTAATTTTTTATTCGTAAGTTCTGTATGTACTACCCCTCATTGGTAGGTAAAATCATTTCGTAAACTCCATCCATCTTTCGTAAGTCCTGCATTGATTTTCCCTAAAGTACTAGGGGCATTATATTGAAATTTGAGTCCATCCCTCACAACAGATACTTGAGTATCTCCGATAGAGAATGAAAGAAATCCATTTACAGCAGTTCGTATATCACTTACCAATAAATTCGTTTTTTCTTCACCACTCCTTGCAGAAGTAACTTTTTCTGTCACAAAACTTCCCATTGGCTGAACTCATGCTCCAACCGATATCGGCTCTGACTGAAACGATCATATTTTTGCTGAACCACTGAAAAAATTGTCAATTCACTTATCAGTGGTTGTAATAATGGTAGTTACTTTGTTTGATACAACATTACCACTTTCCCATAGTGGAGATATAATATCCGATACTACAGGTTTAGAAGGTGGTATCGGGGATGATAATACTTGATACACTTCAATCTTTGACAATAGATTTGTTTCGGCAGCAAAAGAAGTTCTTGGTATAGTACAAGCAACTTGTCCTATCATAGTAGCTCCGATAAGTAACCCGCGTGTATCCATAGGGTGTATATTGTATATAAATTCCTATCAATATAGGCAATCTCGTTCAATTGTAAAATGATTTTTAAAGATTTTATATTTTCTTCTAGAAAATGTATATATGGCTGAACACAGATGATAGATATATTTTAATTCAAATCATTTGACTTTCTGAAAAAAATCCTATTCTACATAATTATATTGACTATTTATCATAATTAATCTTTGTATGAATAAATCTTTGGAAAGTACTCATGAAAATGCTATTGAATCCATCAAACAAGCAGGAAGGCAAATCATAAGAAATCTCATAGATACTACTCATGGATATGATACTTTTATAATGCTTTTGAGTACTATGGTATGGCAATCCCCAAAAGAGCTTGCGGAATCATGGATATGACTTGTTGCCGAAGAGGAATATAAACAACTTCTTGTGGGCAATGAGTATCCCGAGATTGAACGAACAAAGGCACATATACGACATTTCATACTAGAGTTTGCCTCTGACAATCTTTATGAAAGTACACAAAATCTCTCGAAATGGCAACAGATAAAATCAGAATTACTCGTACTACATACTCTTGTCCATAATCTTCCTATTCATGATCAAGATAGGATTATAGCAAAAGAGATGGGAATTCCTTATAGGGCATGGCAACAAATGATGGGATTCTTTTCTCATAATCCTGAGTTTATGAAACTTTTCTGACTTTCTAGTACTCAACTTGAAACTTGAACAAATGAACATCAAAAGAAATGATTCATCCTCACCGTTCCAGAATGAGATTCAGAGAAAATAACTCCACTTTGAGAAATTCCAGGAGTACAAATCAGAAATCAGTCAGTACATTTAATGGATGTAGATCTGGGAAATGGGAAGACTGAATTATATACAATAGCCATCCCCACTCTTTTTATCACCGATGATGTATTGAGAAGATATGACAATATCATCAGGATGAGCAAAGAAGAAGCTTTCATGAGAAATACAGTATATAATAAAATTGGTAATGTCCCTGTCTGGAAAAGACGTTTTGGCGGAAATGGGAAAAAAGATCGAGAAGAGCCTGTACGAAAACTTGTACCAGAAGGAATATCTTAATACTCGTCTCAGAGTATACAAACAATACCCCGAAATTTCGGGGTATTGTTTGTATACTCCATCATTCCCGCGAATGCCCCCGAAGACAGTCTCCCTTGGAGTACAGGAACCTACCGATTATAAAGAAGTAAATAAAATGATTTACTTAAGTCTTTTTCTGCATACGTTTGAATGTAGAAACATTACATCATCAAGTCTCCATCTTACACTCCATTATTGAAGACCATCCACGCCCTTCTAAATCATGATAAAATACTTCCAAAGAAACATATTGTTCACCATTTGTTGGAAGTTCTATCTGATAGGAGCCATCTGGTGCATGTAAAACTGGTGGGAGATTTATTTAATGAAGAATATAGTCCCTTCCATTAAAACGGTATTTATCGAGATAAATCAACCTTGTTCATACATTCTGAACACGAATGTATGAAATACTAGAAATGATTTCTCAATTCTTACCTTGATAAGCAACAACAAGATGTTTTCAATATAATTCAACAATATCTTACAATCCCTGAATGGCAGAATTTATTTCATTTTGGCGTTTTCAAATACGCCAAGCGATAATTAACGCAAAGAAAGATAGAATAGACATTATCCAATCAGCGATACTTCCAATCTCCATAAAGCAAAAAATTAATAATAAAAACAAATTCCCCACTCTTTCGAATGGGGAATCTTAAAATACTACTTTTCTTCCACTTCTGCATCAACTGTTCCCTCATCTTCTTTCTTATTGTTATCTTTTACATTCACTCCGTCTTCTGCCTCAGGAGTTCCGCCTTTGGCGTAGATTTCCTGACCGATTTTCATCATAACTTCGTTGAGAGGATTCATAGCACCGTCGATAGATTCTTTGGAAGCCGTCGCATCTGCGAGAACTTTCTTGAGTTCATCGATCTTCGTTTGAGCCTCAGTTCCGAGGGCAGCGTCGAACTTTCCTTCGTTGTCCTTGAGAGTTTTTTCTGCTTGGTATACGGCACTATCGGCATGGTTTCGAGCTTCGATGGATTCTTTCTTGAGTTTATCGGCTTCTCGGTTCGCTTCCGCTTCTTTTACAAGTCGATCTACTTCTTTGTCATCCATACCAGTCGAACCTTGGATAGTGATCTTCTGTTCTTTTCCAGTTCCTTTATCTTTAGCTGTTACGTGGAGTACTCCCGAAGCATCGATATCGAAAGTAACTTCGATTTGTGGAACACCTCGTGGAGCTCCAGCGATTCCAGAAAGTACGAATCGTCCGAGATCTTTATTGTCATTTGCCATCTCTCGTTCTCCTTGGAGGACATGGATTTCTACACTATCTTGATTATCCATAGCGGTGGAATACACCTGAGATTTCGAAGTTGGAATAGTTGTATTTCGTTCGATCATCCGAGTCATAACACCTCCAAGTGTCTCGATACCGAGAGAAAGTGGAGTTACGTCGAGCAGGAGAACATCCTTCACATCTCCTTGGATAATACCTGCCTGAATAGCCGCTCCGAGAGCAACCGCTTCATCGGGATTTACGGAAGCATTTGGCTTCTTTCCGAAGAATGCTTCTACTTTTGAGAGAACCATAGGAACTCGAGTAGAACCTCCGACGAGGATAACTTCGTCAATTTGCCCCACACTTACTCCTGCATCTTTCAGAACTTTACGACACGGTTCGATAGAACGTTCGATCAAATCTGCGATAAGTTCTTCAAATTTCGCACGAGTCAAAGTCACATTGAGGTTACTTGGAACTCCGTCATTCATCGCTATAAACGGTTGATTGATTTCTGTAGAAGTCGCGCTTGAAAGCTCGATTTTTGCTTGCTCTGCAGCACTTCGTACTCGTTGTACCGCACTCGCATCTTTACGAAGATCGATTCCCTCTTTCGCTTGAAATTCTGCCATAATCCATTCGAAAATACGTTGATCGAAGTCATCTCCTCCGAGGTGTGTATCACCATTGGTTGCGAGAACTTCGAAAGTTCCTTCTGATCCAATTTCGAGGATAGAGATATCGAATGTTCCTCCTCCGAAATCATATACAGCAACTTTTTCGTCTTTCTTTCGATCGATACCATAAGCAAGAGCTGCGGCAGTTGGTTCATTAACGATTCGTTTTACATCGAGTCCGGCAATTTTACCAGCATTGATAGTTGCCTGACGCTCACTATCATTGAAATATGCAGGAACCGTAATAACTGCTTCTGTAACTGTTGTACCAAGGTATTTTTCTGCATCACTCTTGAGTTTCTCGAGAACTTTCGCAGAGATTTCCTCTGGACGAATACCCTTTCCATCCCATTCAATCAAACACCCCCCATCTGGACCTTTAGTTACTTTAAAAGATGTATTCTTCAATTCATCGGTTACTTCTGAAAACTGACGTCCGATAAAACGTTTTGCAGAATAAATAGTCTGAGCAGGATTCACGACTGCTTGTCGTTTTGCGGGCATTCCGACAATCGTTTCTCCTTTCTTGTTTGCTACGATTGATGGAGTGGTTCGTCCTCCTTCTGAGTTGGGAATAACTTTTGCAGTTCCTCCTTCCATAAAAGCAACACACGAGTTCGTGGTTCCAAGATCGATTCCTATAATTTTTGCCATATATAATAATAGATAGAAAATAAAATGAGTTCCTAAAAAACTCTTACTCCCTATAATATAGAAAAATATTTCCCTGTCAAAACTTTTTTAGCACATTTTATGTTTTAGTGCTAATATCAGTAAAATAACCTGACAAAAAAGGCATCAGCATAAGTAGTACTCATGTCTCGTCTGATGTAATTATTAAATGGCAGCAAACCCTCCAGGAAGTCAGAACTGCTATTTTGGAGTATCCGGGGATGATATTTGTGCCGAAATTGAGGTAGTTTTACTACCTATAGATATATTTATATTTATATTTGTATTTATATTTGTATTTGTATTTATTTAACTTATAGGTATAATAACTGAGTTAATATTTTAACCTTTAGGTATATGAACATACAATCTGTCCGGCTTTTACAAGTGTCAGATTCCCTCGAATCTGTTGGTAATCTGCCCCCAATACAGAAATACTGATGGCTATCTACTATCCGAGAGTCATTATGAATGACAGTGACTACTGCTTCAAAGCGAGCCTGAGTAAGTGTATCCGCATGGATAACAGCTGAAAAACGTGAAGTAGAATGAACTATATCTCTTGAAACTCTTCGGAAATTTCTTTCTGCGTTGAATTGTGATCTTGTATATATGCCACTTCCGAGAATTCGCCCTTTATCAAAAATGGTAGAAAAACAGGCTTTTGAATTTACTCGAAGAGAAATGATGACCATAGATTCAACAATGGCACTAGAAAATCAAGCCCCAACAGAGAAATTTATCGAAAAAATGATAAAAGATAAATCAGAAGATATTATCCGTAATGGTAATTGGAAAAAAATATGGCAATAAATCTCATATATGTACCTTGAGCAACTCCGCTTGAGGCAGAAGAAGTCGATGGACTCATTCCAGGTCATATCTCGACTCAATGACAGCTTGATGAATGGGAGACTGTGAATATTTCAAAGTGAATACAATGGGGGCGGAAGACTCGCTTAGATATATTCACAGAGCAGTTCTGTCGAAAATTCCATAAGGAAATGTTCGGGGATACATGGAAGTGGGCAGGAGAATTCCGAAAGAGTGATAAAAATATAGGTTGCCCTTGGTCAAAAATTGGATTGGAGCTCCGTGAAACCCTTGATACTGCAAAGTACTGGGTGGAAAATAGAACATTTCCTATCCATGAAATAGCTATTCGATTCCATCATCGACTTGTTTCCATTCACCCGTTCCCTAATGGAAATGGACGTTTTTCTCGTGCTATGGCAGATATTCTTGTACTCCGAGCAAAAGAAGCTCCACTCGCATGGAATTCCTTCGGAAATCTCTCAAATGCTAATGAAATCAGAAAAGATTATATTACCGCTCTAAGAAAGGCGGATAATGGAGATTATTCGAATTTGGTACAGTTTTGTAGTCCGAAGAAGTAACGTAATAATAGCACCTATGTTAGAACCGACTAAAAAAGACATCTCATACATGGGAGAGTTGGCTTCTGATAGCGAAAATCCCGAGAAGATAGAACTAATTTTCCGATTTGTTTTTCAAGAAAAACCTACCTATGAAGAAATCAAATCTCACACTCCCAATATATACCCAGTCTTCGCTCTACAAAGCCAACAAAAAAATCCTCCCGAAGGAGAATTTCTTGAAAATATTTGATGGCAGACAACTCTCCAGGAAGTCAGAACCGCTATTTTGGAGTATCCAGAGATGATATTTGTGCCGAGATTGAGGTAATAATAGTCACTTAACTTACCTTCTTTATTTATACATTCTTCAATATATCATTAAATAATCCTCTTACTGAATCAGAGTCACAAAATTTTTTGTTGAATCCAAAATACAAGTACTTCAAAGCTTGACTGTCACTATAGGATCAGTATGTCCTAAATCAAAGTCTAAAAGGATCGGATAATCCTTTCATCGAGTATAATACAAAATTAATTCTTCGAGTTTCTTTTTATTTTCGGTAGAATAAGCATATGGTCGTCAGATAATAAGTCCAGAAATAGAGTCAAAAAAACCAATGTTATCAAGATCTGCTAGATAACTATCTAAATCTTCAATACTTAGTCAAACAAATTCCCCATGTCATTCTGGAATATCAATAAAAAATATACTTTCACTTATATTAGGCCAATATTTTGTCCCAATACAATGGTTAATGCTCGGAACACATCATCATAGAATTCTTCCTTCCGCTCTTCCCTTTTTTAACCACTTCCATCCAAGGTTTTTTATTAATTTTTTCGGTCGTAATACATTGGATTCATTTCACCAATCAAGAAATTCCTCCATCCATTCGGATGATGGAGATATGTGGATTTCTCATTCTTTATCTATAATAATAGATTTAAATGAATCAATAGTATATTTGAGTGGTTCTGGATATTCTCAAAATTGCGTTATAAATGCTGGACCGTAATATGTAGGACTTTTTGTTTGTGTATATAAGGCAAAATGAAGTACAGAAATATCTGAGAATCCAACAAATGACTTAGGATTTCTCTTAATAACCTCCCAATCGATATATTTCAAGATTTGATTTGAATGATTTCCCCCAATTATACTCATTACAATATCTACTTCAGGATCTTGAAACATCTCCATAAAATCCTTAGCTCGATTTTCTGGTGTATCTGAAATATGTCCATCACTATTCATGGCATATCTTGCAAATTTTACCTTAAATCCGAGCTTTATCGCATTTTGAACAGCCCTTTCTATCCGTAAAGGAAAATACCTTCCGGGTCAGAAAGAAGGTGATATGATTCAAATAGTTTTCATATTTACATTGGAAATTATAAATAAATAGTATCTAAAAAATCTTTTATTCTTTCTATACCAGTGTTCCATTTTTGATCATCAAGACTCAGGATGGTCATTCTGAATAGAGAAAAATTTTCATAAGTCTTTGTAAGGAAAATATCTCATGGAGTAAGAAAAAATTTTCATTCTGTTGTTTGAAAATCAATGTCATCCCAGTTATATTTCGGCGTATTTAAGAATCAAATAAGTATATTCATTCCAGCTTCATGAGGAAATAATACTACATGTCATTTATTAATATGATTCTCAAGAGCTTTAAAGATTTGTTTTTTTCGATTTTCTAAAGTTTTGATTCTTTTCTCAATTGCCTCAGTTAAATAAAAAATATCATTATAGTCATCAACTTCACAAGAGCAATTTATATTTTGGATATATTTACATTGATCGGCTTTAAAAGTATCAATTAGTTCTTTTTGATTATCAATATTTACTGTTTGAGTAAGTATCTTATACTCATAAAGTTTCTTTATCGCAGATAATTTTAGTGTATCAAATCAACTAAAACTCCAGTATGACTCTTTCAGATATCGTGTTAAGAAACTTTGTTTATGCACAATAAATCATACATATGTAATTCATACTTCCTTGGAAAGTGAGTTGATTCGAAATATTTTTGGTGAGTTTAATAATATGGGGTGATATTCTCGCGAAAGATTATTCTGAGTTTCATCTATAATAAGAAAACGGGAATTTTCCAAGATTTTGGATATTCTCTCTTTATCCAGGTAACTTCATTGAGGCCAAGTAGGATAGTCAAGAATAGCAATATCATAAGTACCATTCAATACAGCTTCTCACTTCTCAGCTTCCATATAATTAAATTCAAAAATTTCAGCATTTAACAATTGAAGATATGGTATCAATTTTTGAGAAAAGCAAGGTTTAACTATAAGAATTTTAATTCTCGCTCATTTAAAAAATTTATTAAATGCCATAGCGAGCAAATGATGTCAAAACATTCATCCACTCGTCATAGTTATATCTTGTTCTCAATAATCTCATTCTACAGATAGAAACTGTGCAATCCTTTTTTTTACTAATTGCTCATAGTAAGGATCGAGATAGTAATTCACATCTTGAATCAATGCACGGTGTGCTATAGCATCACTCAATGGCTTGGGAACTGGAAATGATGATAGATCATAAAACCCTTCCCCCATATCAATTACCTTTGATGAGATGATTTCTTTATATGCATAATAATCAGAATATATAGCTAATATCTTATCGAGCATATTATTATGAATATGAAAATAGGTTTGGATTTTCTTTTATGATACCATATAAATATCACAATTTTTGTTCCTCAAAGAAATTTGGGTTTTCAGAAAGAATTTTAAAGACTTCTATTAATGAATCTTGTCGATTTTTGAAAAATGGATTTTCAATCGAATTACCTTTATATACAAGATCTTCTCCGAGGTTTTCTCACCCGTGAAAGTATTTGAAAATATCTTTTTTGAGTCAAGAATTATGACTATCAATATTCCATAATCGAATATTTTTAATATTAATATTCTTATCCCAGAAGCTTTGTTCTCGAATATTATTCACCTTTCAATACAAATAATTTTTATTAAGAAAAAGTGATGGACTTACATATACATCTTTATTGTAATTTACCATAATTGGCTCATTATATCCAGTACCTGAATGTGTCATTTTTGCTCATAATAAAACTCGCGAGAACAAACTCGAAAACATTGATATACTTTCGAAAAGGGTTACATTAGAAGGATTTTTATTTATTATCTCATATAAGCTACGCAACATAATTCTTTCTTGTATTGGCTGAAAAAAGAAAGAATCATCCCTTCATCGTCCGAAAGAATTAATAAAATTAATACCACATACTCCAATTTCTTTAAAAAATTCAGTTCTTTCAGATAGTGTTGTATAATTGTCATTATACAAAAAAGAGTTAACAAAGACATTTATTCATAAATCAACTGCTTTACGTATGTTTATAATCGTTTTATTAAAATTTCCCTCTCAACGAAATTTATCATGCCCCTTATATTCATGTGAGTCTATTGAGAAAATTAGATCAATAGAATTTTTCTTAACCTCTTGCAATAATTCATCAGTAAGCAATAATCCATTTGTGGTAATGCTGTAGTATATATTTCATTTATTTTTTAAAAGTGGAAGAACTTGCTTGATATTACGAAATAAAAATGGTTCACCTCCTGTAATATTAATTTTAATACTATTTAGGTTATTTAATCTCGTACTAACAAATGATTCCAGATTATCTATAATAGACTGAACATTATGAATTGTTTCTTCGGATATATCTATATTTACATCATTTGCTCTTGCGACACAATATGGACAATTAAGATTACATCTATTTGTTAAACAGACATAAGCAAGGGTTGTTTCAGAGAAGGGATATTTGCTAATCAATTCTGGTTTTTTAGTCAGTAAACTAGAATTTTCAAAACAAGAAAAAATATCTAACTTTGCTAAGAAAATTTTTCCAAAGTTATCGAGCTCAAAATCTTGTGATTCAAATCCAGAAATCAATTTATCTATCGATTTTATAAAAGAGTTATCAATAATTACCCAGTACACTCATGGAAAAATAAGTAATGAACTACTTGCAGATAGCGAGATAATTTCAAAATCCTTTTTCAAGAACTTTCTATCTCACAAAGAAAGATGTTTATTAAAATGATGCAAAAAATATTGTTCAATTTTTCTTTTTATTCAATTTCCAATACTTCATGTTACAATCGAAGTAATTTTTGTTCGTGAGTACTGTATATCTTCAAGAAAATTAGAAACTGTTGCACCCAAAATAAGATCATTCCCATGATGCACTATTTCATTTTTAGTACACTGAATTAACATAAGTTGATTGGTAATTTAAATATTCCCAGACAATTCAATTCACTCCGAAAAATGTTCTAGTAAATCCTGTTCTCTTATCTCATCCATAAGTATATGTACTGGTATATTAAACTGTTCAGTGAGACATTTTTGCATATCAACCATCCAAAATGTTTCTGAATAGTAATGACTTAATCATACAAGTGAAAGCTTATGTTTAAAGGCTTCAAATAAGTATTGTGGCATACTTTCATCTAGATATTTAGACCCCTGGCGAAATACATCGCCCGTTATATACATCTCTACTCATAATTTAGAAATTTCTGATAAAATAAAACCTATTTCACCTGCTCATGCCCCGATACACACTTTTGTATACCTATCAAAAAATATTGTTTTTTTCACTGACATGGAATCTATTTTCTGCAAAAGAGCTTTAGTCTCAATATTTCAATAGACTAATTCACCTCAAAAATCATCTTCGGAAACGGGGAGTATGTCTGTCAATCATAAGTAACGCGCAAGAGAATTAGAAGGTGAAAAATAAAGATCTTTATCAAGAGAAATATGAAGAAAATAAAAAGAATTGTTATTCTTTCGCATTTGTTCATATCCATCCAATCAAAATCAAAGAAAATTCTGATTTATTTCGTTGTAATCAAGTAAATGATGTGAAATAAGAAGACTAATTTTTGTTTTGGCAACCTTTTCAAGGATATTCTTTGAAGGAAATACTGAGATAAAAATCTGTTCAATTTCATGTGAATTATTTAAAAAT
>JBAZVV010000009.1:0-23654 GCA_041660685.1 Candidatus Altimarinota bacterium
AAGGCGAGATTATCCCCTATTTTGCTGCGAAATTCGGAGGATTTATTACGAATACGATGATGCGAAATATTATTGGACAAACAAAGAGTTCCTTTGATGTCTTTGATATCATGCAACAAAAAAAACTTCTTTTTATTAACCTTTCCAAGGGAACTCTCGGGGATATTAATTCCACTCTTCTCGGTCTTATAATGGTTTCCAAGATTCAAATGGCAGCAATGCGACGACAAAATATCGCAAAAGAAGATCGAAGTGACTTTTTTCTCTATATCGATGAGTTTCAGAACTATGTAACTGATTCTATCGAATCTATCCTATCCGAAGCTCGTAAATATCGACTCGGACTCGTTATCGCTCATCAGTACCTCGGGCAACTTCAAAAATCAGACGCTCTCACAAAATCAAATTTGAATCTCAAAGATGCGATTTTCGGTAACGTTGCCAATAAGATTTGTTACCGTATCGGACCCGAAGATGCAGAATTTATATCCAAGGATTTCGCTCCAGTTTTCAGTAATCAGGACCTCGTGAATATAGACAACCGTAAGGCAGTTATGCGACTCTGTATCGATGGACAGGCAAGTTCTGCATTTAGTTTGATTCCAGTGAATCCCTATCTAGAAAAAGGAGATCCTATACTTAGTCGAGCTTATAAAGAGCTTTCTCGCCTCAAATACGGACGAGATCGTGAATTCATCGAGAAAGAAATTATCTTTAGAATCGGTGCTTAATATTTTCTTCCACTTTCCTATGAAAATTGTTCTTCCATTCTTGCTTTTTATACTTTCTTTTGGGAGAGTTTTTGCTGCAGACGGACCTCCTAATCTCATAGGTTATGATGGATATAAAAGTAATGTAACAAGTTTTTGTGCAAGTCCCACGCAACCTTGGGCAAAATGGAAAGATAATAGTTTCATAGTATCAGAAAGGGTACTTTACGCAGATATCAATCATAAAGATATTGGAGATATAGAGTATAAAAGACATTTATGAACGCTGAATTTGGATTCTGCTTGAATCGGTATTATAAATATCGCATCGGGTCCTACTTTTCTCGAAAAAGCTTCCTATGTTTACAAGGAAACTATGGGAGCAATTTATACATGTGCTGTTATAAATACAAAGATTCGTATTATCGATACGCTTCTCACAAAGATTCCATCCACTCAATCTAATCTCAAAAAAAAACTTCAACAACAATCGATACTTCTCAAGAGAAATATCGATGATAAACATTGTCGAGTATTAACAGACACTTCTGAGCTTTCCATGAAAAAAGCTCTGCTCGATAATACCACCTACCAATATTGTAACTACCGACAATATCTCTTTTATCTTAATAGTGCTTCAAAACAATCGCTCAATATATACTATAGTGGAACCACTTCCAATAATCGTTCCAATCCTCTCGAAAATACCGAATCGGTTGCGCAGAAAATCGCTCAATCAGCCAATAAAATTACAAATGAAATTAATCATACGAAAGAGATTTTTCCACAAGCTATGGTAGCATTTAATGAGTTTGAGAAAACTTATGCCTCTCATATTATATTAGAATTTATCCTTCAGGATTATATCGACTTAAGAGAGTCTCTCAAGAGAGTTATGAATCCTATCGGGCAGGTTATCTATAAGGCTTCCAATGCTCAGAGTCCAAAATAACAGAATATTTACTGTAAATATCTGATTCTTTTGACAAACCAGCTCTTTTTCATACAATGACGACACTTTATTATTTATACAGGAGATCTATCATGATTGTATACACTATTAAGAATGACGCCGAGTCAAATGAGAAGCTCATTCTTCGATATAAGAAGATGTTTTTTCAGACTCGTGTAGCTAATAAGCTCAGAAACTGACGCTATGCTGTACGAGCACTCTCTTCACGAAAGATTCGTGAAAAAGCAATTATTCGTCAAGTGTACCGCGATATCAACACAAAAGCACGAGCGTAATTTCTCTCTCTTTTAAAATACCACTCATTTTTCAAAATGAGTGGTATTTTTTTGTAAAAAATGGAACTATATGCTATTCTAGATAAGAATTATAAGAGAATACTTTTCATTATCTATCAATATCTATGATATCTCAAAAAATACGCAATAATGCTTCTATCTCCTATTTCTTTCTTGGGTGGCTCTTTCTGCTCGCAAAAAATAATCCCAATTTTTCTGATTCATTCATCAGACAACATGCAAAAATAGCAACGAAATGACATATTCTCTTTTTTGTAATGTATATATTCTATTCTCATTTTTTGAGTAAAATTAATATTTTTTCCTATTCCATCCCAGTAATTCAGATAACCATAGATCATGTGATTGATATTTCATTTTTTACATTCCTTACCATTTTCATTATCCAAGGCGTATATAGAGGACAGAGAAGTGATTCTGTATCCAAAAATACTCTTGATTATCCAGATATGTTCTCTCTCCAAGGAAATATCTTTCAATTTAATGAAGCGAGTGAATGAGAAAGAGTCATTCTCTTTCTTTCACACATTCCTTTTCTAGGAATGCTTGTTGCAAAAAAATATCCAAATACCATTACTACAACGGGTGTAAGGATGGCATCGATTTTTGGACTTCTCTATCTTATCGCATTTACAAGCAGAGGTTTTGATTCACTTTCTATGATTCTACTTTTTATCGGAATTGTTCTCATAATATTTCTCGCAACACGATTTTTTATATATGATAATTATCTTGTGTACAGTTACATAGAAAAAATACCAGGAATAGAATCAATCTATCGAGTAGTTCGAACTATCCCCGTATATCTATGAGATCTAGGAAATATGATTTTTGGGAAGAAAATAAATGTTTCTTTTATGGAACGTCTTACGGAAACACAAGAAAAAGATCAAAATTTCAAAACACCGCTTCAAACATATTTTATCGATGAGAGCCTCCCTTTTCAGTCTTTCTGGATTTTTATACCATTTGTGAATCTTGTATTTCTACCAAAGCTCTTTATAAGTAGAACGACTCGGTACGTACTCGCTATAGGACAAGGACTTGTTATGACACTTCTTGCCATTCTTCTCGGACTTCTTTTTTCTTTTACTTCTCCTATTGAATTATTTCTGCTCTTCCCAATATTCTACGGAATTTCTACTCTTGAAACGAATGTATTTACTCGAATACCCGTTATCTATGAAATATATGCACTTCTTAATACAATCACTTTTGGACTTCTCAAAAATACAAAACGAGTTCAATCTATACAGAAGCAAGACACTCAAGTGAGTTTTAAGATGCAATAACATATAATGATTGTCAATTCGCTTTTTTGACTCATACGAGAAGATATAATAGAATATACATATACCAAACAAAAATACACTATCTTTTCAAACAAAAATACATACCATGGAATCACAAACAATATATACTCCCGACACTACCGATATTCTCGCTCTTATTGAGAAAGAAGAAGAGATGATCATATCTCCAGAAATATCACCGATAATGACTGATTCTTTGAGTCAGATGGAGGATATTTTTACAGAGACTATCATTAAAGATCCAGTCATCAAAGATATTCACGAGTCTCTTCTTGCTCGTTTTCGTCGTGTTAGTACTCCAAAAATTCAATTTGTCTTTTATTATTTGAGTATTTCAACTATTGTATTTTTTATACTTCTTGGAGCAACCAATTGGAATTCTTATTATACTATTCTTTCTGTATACATCCAACCACAAACTCTCACAAATTCCAAAACTGATATCATGGCAGCACTCAACAAATCTCGAGTTATTGTCTATGCAGATAATAATACTGAGACTCCTATTAAAGAAGAGGAAAAATCGGATCTCAAGAAAAAACTTGCAGCAACCAATGCAGCTATAAAAGAAGATCAATTCTCCGTAAAACAACTCGTACAAGAAGAATCAAAAATAAATGTTGATCTCGATATCACTCCTTACGATAATCGTATTATTATCCCAAAAATTGGAAAAAATATACCTTTAGTAGATGTTCAACTCAGCTCAGGATTTGATTTTGATCATATGGAAAATATCTTCATGCAGGAATTGGAAAAATGAGTCGTACGCTATCCAGGAACAGCAAAACCATGAGAAGTAGGAGATACTTTTATATTTGGTCATAGCTCTAATTATCCATGGATCAAGGGAGAGTATAATAGTGTTTTTACTCTTCTTGATAACCTCTCATATGGAGATGAAATTATCGTCTACTATAACCAAAAGAAATTTACTTACATTATTCGAGAGAAAAAAGTAGTAAAACCCGGAAATGTAAAAATAATGAATCGTGATGATGGGAAAAAAGAACTTTCACTTATGACTTGTTGGCCAATAGGAACTACTCTCAATCGTCTCATTGTATTTGCAGAACTCCAAGAAGAAAAATAAAATAATCCTTCATTTTTATCTCTATGTTCCCTACTAATTATACATTCCAATATAATCCAGAAAATATTCATACTTTTTCCTATGTATTTAATACAGATGGATTTATAGTACCTGCTATTATGCTTGGAATTATCGCTCTATATGCATCTATCTATTTCTTTGCACCATATATTTATAGTTTCTTTCTGGAACGTAAGAAAGTACAAGAAAAAGAAGCAAAACATATTATTATCAGCAATCTCGTTCTTATGAAAGATATCCAAGGAGAACTCGAAAAAGAAATCGAACAATCTCTTCTCAATATTACATTACAAGGGAAAGGTACATAAGAAAAATCTCTTCCGAAACACTTTGTTTCGGAAGAGATTTTTTATAACTTCACTTTCCATTCCTCCACCTTTCCTATAATACATCATAGCTCCAAATAATTTCAAGAAAGCACTTGTGCAAGAGTAGTTAAATTCATCTTTTCCGTATAGAGAAGTTCTTTCAAAAGTTCTTCTTCCATAAGGATGTCATTTATACCAACCGTCGATATCACTCATGAATTAATCCCCGCAAAAAGTGTTTTGGAATGTCCTGATTCTCGTGGTGGTGGTATAAAACAAATACTCTCTCGTTTCGATTTATAATCCTTGGTAGAATATATGAGATTTCGAATATTTACCCCCATAGTAATAGGTGCTGTCGCAAATGGAACTACGAATCGGTTCTCTCCTGCTTCAAAATATCCAAGGCGTTCATAGAGTTCTCTCAATATCTGAACTTCTTCCCGAAGAGTACAATTCACAATATGAACTTTCTGTCCATTTTCGAGAGCTTTTTCGACAACTTCCCGAAACAGTTCCAATTCTTTATCGGTAGAATATACCTGATTCCAGAGCTTATAATCTTTCTTGTACTCGACTCGGTTATTTCGAAACTCTTTCAAAAGTTCCGCAATATCTATAATCATCGGTAATGAAGTATCCATCGCAATATGAAAAAGATACTCGCTATCCAGAGGATTAGTATCAGGAATAAGAGCAATAGAGTATGAGAGAACTTGTTTCATAAGAAATATTTAAAAACTATCCATGATGATACCCGGTATTCTTTCGAATCTGCTCGACCCGATAAATTTGTTCCA
The DNA here is from genome assembly GCA_041660685.1 of Candidatus Altimarinota bacterium. Classification (GTDB taxonomy): domain Bacteria; phylum Patescibacteriota; class Gracilibacteria; order BD1-5; family UBA2023; genus UBA1545. The sequence continues at coordinate 5,515 of JBAZVV010000009.1, forward strand.
GGAGAATTAGAAATGCAAGGGAATGGGGAAAAGTCATCGGAGAAAAAGAGATTCTTTTGTGGATAAATAGGGATAGAATCGCTTCATCTATTCAGTATGCTCCTCAGATGATAAAAACAATATTTGGATAGGTTATTTTGGATTTTTCCACCATTTTGGAAAGTGATTCGGTAGAGAAAATCTCGGATCCTATATCACAATAGATGATAAGTCACTTTTGTTTTCCGAGAAGTTCCAGAATTCGCTGACTTTCCTTTTGTCGAATAAGTACAGGATTCTCAGATTTCTCTGGTTTTATATTTTTTACTTCAACTATTCCTTTTAATCGACGAATATATTCCTCAACAGGCTCACGTAAGTGAGCAAAGGAATCAGAAACAGTAATAATGGAAATCATAAAAGATGAAGATGAAACTATTATCAAAAATCCCCCGATTTCCGGAGGATTTTTTAATTATTTAACACTTACGAAGATATCTCGATATACTCGTCCATCAAAACCTGTTTTACGTTTCTCTTGAAAAGAGACCAATCCAGCTTTTGTAGCGAAGAGTGTGAAATCATGACCTTGTTTTACATTTTCTCCTGGCCAAAATTTATTTCCTTTTTGACGGATGATAATCCCTCCAGAAAGTACTGGTTGTTCACCAAATACCTTCACTCCAAGTCGTTTTGCGACCGAATCTCGACCATTGGCGGTCGAACCCATTGCCTTTTTATGAGCCATAATATATAAAAGTTATAAATTGAAAGTTGTGTAAAATTCTATCGGTTGTTTGCAAATCGAGCAAACGCCTTATTTGCATCAGCCATCTTGTATGTTTCAATTTTTTTCTTCACAGCATTTCCTGTTTCTTGAGATGCTTCGATAAGTTCTTGAGCAAGAAATTGAGAGAATTCACCACCACTCTTCGCACGAGCAGAAGCAAGAATCCAACGAACTGCAAGAGCAAATTGACGTTTTGGCTTTACTTCTTGAGGAACTTGATAGATAGATCCTCCCACACGCTTAGGTCGAACCTCAACACGTGGCATAACATTTTCGAATGCTTTTTCAAAAACTTCTTCTGGATTTTCAAAACCTTTTTTCTTCATAGCTTCAAAAGTATTGGAGAGAATTTTCATAGCAAGAGTTTTCTTTCCTGCTTTCATGATATAATTTGCAAATTTTGCAATTCTCTCATTTTTAACTGCTATAATAGTTCCTTTCGTACTCATAATTTAATGGTTAGTGATTAGTGAAGTTTCTTATATTACTTTTTAACCTTTGGTTTTTTAGTTCCGTACTGACTTCGGCTTTGTGCTCGTTTGTCAACTCCTTGACTATCAAGAACTCCACGAACGATATGATATCGAACTCCTGGTAAATCCTTTGCACGACCTCCACGAATCATAACCACAGAATGTTCTTGAAGATTATGACCTTCTCCTCCAATATATGAAATTACTTCATATCCATTGGTTAAACGAATCTTTGCAACTTTTCGGAGCGCTGAATTCGGTTTTTTTGGAGTCATGGTATATACTTTCGTACATACTCCTCGTTTCTGAGGACAAGCAAGATCGAGAGTTTTTCTCTTGATGCTATTTTTGATAACCTGAAGTGCAGGAGATTTACTCTTACGAGATTTATCTCGACGAGGACTTTTAACTAGTTGATTAATAGTTGGCATACGAATATGGGGGAAAAAATGATAGAGAAAAGATATTAACGCTTAGACCATTGAGAAGCCTTACGTGCCTTATGAAGACCTGGTTTTTTACGTTCAACGATACGAGAATCACGTTTCAAGAAACCTTCGTCTTTCAAAGCCTTTCTTGCAGTAGCAGTCTCGAGAACGAGAGCACGAGCAATACCAAGGCGAATAGCTTCGGCCTGAGAATGTTCTCCAGAACCAGAAACTATAACTTGAAAATAGTACTTATCTTGTACCCCAAGAGTTTTCAAAGGAGCGAGAAGAACCGCAAAAAGATCACTTCGATGAATATATTCATTCATCGGTTTTCCATTGATTTCTGATGTTCCAACACCTGCGAAAAGGCGAACTTGTGCAGTAGCTGTTTTTCTACGTCCGATAGCGTAAATGTACTTCTTTGAGGTCATAATAAGTGCTCGTTAGAAAGATATATAATTAGAGAGTGACAATAATTGGATTTTGAGAATCATATGAGTGAGTTGCTCCATCGACCAATTTTAATCGAAGCATCATCCCCTGACGAAGACGATTTTTTGGAAGCATTCCAGAAATCGCATGTTCCAAAATTTTATTTGGTTTCTCATCTCGAAGTTTTGAAAGTTTTACTTCTTTCAAATGCCCCATATGTCCAGAATGGGTTCTGTAGAGTTTTGCTTCTTCTTTATTTCCGGTTACAACAATCTCTTTAGTATTAATAACGATAACATAGTCACCATTATCCATATGAGGAGAGAAATCAACACGATTTTTTCCAGAAATCATAGTTGCAATCTTTGTTGAAAGACGTCCAAGAGTTTGTCCTTGAGCATCAACTACGAACCATTTTCTGTCCGTAAGAGGAATCTGTGTAGGTGTAAGAGTTTTCATAAAAAAATGGGAAACGAATAGGTAAAATTAGAAGAGTTCAAGTTTAACAAGTTTTGCATTATCTCCTGTTCGATACTTGATCGGAGTAATACGAGTAAATCCAGAGGTTTTTCCTTTATATTTTGGAGCAACTTGTTCAAAGAGTGAAATAGAAGATTCCTTAGTAAAAAGATATTCTCCAACTCGTCGGATAGCATTCATCTTGTCCTGTTCACTTGTTACCGAGTTTACTACGTTGATAAGTGTATCAACAAAAGGAGTTACTGCTTCTGCTCGTTTCTCAGTTGTCATAAGAGATTTATGAGTAAAAAGACTCGTCATAAGACTTCGAAGCATAGAATTTCTATGATCAACATCCTTTTTCTTAAAGTGGAGATTTTTTCTAACGCGGTGTCGCATAGTGGTGAATAGTTATTGATTATTAGCTTTTTGTAATATATGAAATTAGTCGTCTCCAAGAAGTTTAAAACCTCGTTCTCGAAGAGAATCTCGAACTTCCGTCATAGCTTTCTTTCCAAATCCTTTTATAGAAGAAAGTTTTGCTTCTGTACATCGAGTCAATTGTTCGATAGAGAGAATATCTCCGTTAACCAATGCATTGAGTGTACGAGGAGAGAGTCCCATAATTTCGATTGGAGTATAGGTTTCTTTTTCAAGTTCTGATTTTACTTCTTGTTTCTCTTTTTCAATAATCTGTTTGATATCTCCTATGAATTCTCCTTCAATCTGAAGACCTTCTTCATTAAAGAGTCCAAAGTAAGAAGTGAGCATATCTCCAGAGAAACGAAGAACATCTTCTGGATTCATAACACCATTTGTCTTAACAGTAATGTCAAGGGAGTCAAGATTCGTCATTTCTCCAAAACGAATACTAGAAACTTCATATTTTACACTCTGAACAGGAGAGAAGTTTGCATCTAGGTGGAGCACATGAACATCTTCTTCATCTTTCTTCAGATCTTCAATACTCTTATATCCAACTCCTTTTTCGATACGGATACTCAAATTTAGTTCAAATCCATCTCGATCAATTTCTGTAATAATGAGTTCTGGATTGAGAATGGTAAGTCCTCCACTTGTCTGAATGTCTCATGCAGTAACAATTCCTGCTTTTGATTTTACAAGATGTATCCATTCAACTTCAGAATCTGTTTTCGATACAACAAGATTTTTTAGATTAAGCATAATATCAAGGATACTATCCTTGATACCAGGAAGTGTTGCATATTCATGAGTGATACCTTTCACTTTAATACCAGTTACTCGCGCTCCTGGGATAGATGAAAGCATAACACGACGAAGAGAATTTCCGATAGTGACACCATATCCACTTGGAAGTGGTCCTACAGTAAAATGTGCTTCATTTATATCGATTACTTTCTTGATAATTTTGGGAACCCCGATAGTGTGGTGAATAATGTGCATATAACGCTGGTTATATTAAGTAGCAAAAATAGAAACGGGATAGTCAGATGTAGGTGATTATTTTGAGTAAAACTCTACAATCTTTTGAATATCAATAACTTGATCAAAATCTTCTTTTTGTGGAAGAGCCTTTACAGTAATAGTAAGTTTGTTGGAATCTACTTCAAGCCATTTAGCAGTAGTAATAGTTCCAGCGGAATTCTTTTTAACAAATTCTCCAAACTCCTCTACAAGAGTCTTATAAAGAGGAGATTCTTTCATTTTTTCTCGAAGAGAAATAACATCTCCTATTTTCACACTATAAGAAGGAATATTTACCTTTTTACCATTTACATGAAAATGAGCGTGTCCAACAAATTGACGTGCTTGCATAATAGTTCGTGCAAAGTTTGATTTAAACACAACATTATCGAGACGAAGTTCGAGAGATTGAAGCATAGCTTCACCAGTAACTCCCTTAACTTTCAAAGCTCGAGCATAGTATGCAGCAAATTGTTTTTCACTTACTCCATACATTCGTTTTGCAGCTTGCTTTTTACGAAGCTGTACTCCAAATTCGGAAGTCTTTCCAAACTTTCCACCAAGAAGTTTTCGGTGATTTTGAGAAAGATCATATTTTTCAGAACCGAAAAGATTAATACCTTCTCTTCGGCAGAGTTTCATCTTAGGACCAGTAAAACGCATAGTGTAAAAATAAGATTAAGAGATGAGAATTAGAGTTTTCGAACTTTTTTCTTACGACATCCATTGTGTGGAACAGGAGTAATGTCATAGATAGCAACAAGGTCAACACCTGAGTTGATAATTCCTCGGATAGCTTGTTCACGACCAGCACCGATTCCTTTTACATACACAACCGCTTTTTCAAGACCATGAAGTGTTTTTGCTTTAGAAACAGCACTTTCAGAAGTGATTTGAGCTGCATAAGGTGTAGCTTCGCGAGCCCCCTTAAATCCAGCACTACCACCAGTCGCCCAAGAAAGAACTTGTCCATCTTTATCAGAAACAACGACATGAGTATTATTAAGACTCGCATTAATAGAAACTACTCCTTCGGAGATATTTCTGCGGGTTTTCTTGGAACGTTTCAAAACCTTTGCCATAAAATAGAGTTATTAGTTATTAGTTTATTGGGTGATTTCTCAGAAATGAATGAATTATTTCTTCTTTCCTGCAATAGCAACTGCCTTACCCTTACGAGTACGTGCATTTGTCTTGGTTCTTTGTCCACGAACAGGAAGTCGTTTCTTGTGGCGTTGACCACGATAACAGTTGATTTCCTGAAATCGTTTGATATTTGTCGATATTTCTCGACGAAGATCCCCCTCAATAATATATTTCTTGAGTTCATCACGAATTCTATCAAGATCCGCTTCGGGAAGAAGATCTATTTTTATAGTTTTCTCGATACCAAGGGTATCAAGAATAGTAATTGCGAGGGGTCGTCCTACACCATAAATGTACATAAGAGCGATGTCAGCATGTTTTCCGTTCGGGAGATTCACTCCGGCTATTCGAACCATAATAAAAAAGAAATATTGGAACTAAAAATAAAGATAAGGATTAATTTCCTTGTCGTTGTTTATGCTTTGGATTTTCACAGATAACACGAACTACACCTTTTCGGCGTATAACGCTACAGTTATCACACATTTTTTTAACTGATGGACGAACTTTCATAAAGAAAAAAGATAGTAAATATTTGTAATAATGATTGGAATAGAGAGTTTCTATTTTTTACGGAAGACAATCCGACCTCGAGAGAGATCATAAGGAGTGAGTTCTACTAGAACAGTATCACCTTCTATAAGATTAATGAAATTTTTTCGCATCTTTCAAGAGATATATGCTCGAATAATCATCCCTCCACCCCCAAAATCATCTGGGAGCTTCACTTCAAAAATAGCGCCGGGGAGGGTTTTTATAATAGTCCCTTCAACTTCGATTTTATCTTCTTTCTGTTTTATGGAGTCTTGGTCTTTCTTTCCCATAGGGATAAGTCAAAAATGAAGAGAATTAAAAAATGAGCCCGCGTATTGTATAAAAAAAAGTAATTATTGCAAATCTTTTTATTATTTTCTTTTGGAAAGTCTTTAAGATGGCATTTTTATAAAGAAGTGTTTCTTCGTTTCTTTATAATTTTAGTAATCTTTTCAAAGATCTCTGGGTGTTTTGTAGACAATTGCATAATAGCTTCCTTGAGAATAACAAGCAAGAGTGCATCGGTAACAGCACTTACTGACGCTACACGTTTATAAGGAAACTCAGGATCAAATATTGCCATCTCTCCAGCAAGTTCATTCGATTGAATCTCTCCAAGAAATTTTTCTCCGTCAGATCTTTCTTTATATGCCTTGAGAGTTCCTGATTTTACGATATACAATGCCACAGCATCATCCCCCTCGCGAAAAAGAACTTCTCCATGATGAAGAAATCTTTCTTGGCAAAAAAGCGAAAGCGTATTAATTTCTCCTTCATTAAGAGAATCAAAAAGTGATATTCAATCAAATAAAGACATAGATAGAAGTTAGGAATTTCCCGAGAATCATATAGATTTTCAAAAAAATGCAAAAGAATTTTACGTATAAAAATTATTTCGACAGATATCTTATGATAGTCAGAAATAAAAGTAACAATCCAATTAAAATAAAGAAAAATCTAAAATGTGTACCATCAAAACACCAGGAAGTATCGTAACTATATTATAGTTTTCCTTATACCATTTCGTTCATTCTTTATACTCTTTTTCTCATATATCGCATACTATGCGATAAGTACTTTCTATATAACTCATATAAGGAGAAGAGATCTGAATAATCTCTCACGAAACAGCATTTACTTGTGAAAGGTTGAAAAGAACTATTATTCAAATAATTAATACATTCGCTTTCTTATATAGATGACAATATCTCATTAGGAAAATAGATACACCTTATATATAGAGACTATATACTTTCTGAGAAAATTGCAAGTTATTTGACTAATGCTGCCTTAAAAAAAATTATCTCACCAGAAAACCACCTGTTATGAGCAAAATAACCATACCACCTTTCCATATGAAGTTTTTTTGGTCCAATCGTTCATTGAGATGAATCTTTAGCACCCCCTGAATAATAACGGTTACCAAGAATAGCATAAGTGGATCAAGAGCTGTCATGGCACTTACCTGTGATACGGAAGCAAGTATAAGTGCTTGTGATGCAAAAAGAGTTGCTCCCACATCGCAACTTTTACCGATGATACTATTTTTAATATAATTTCTCGCCGATAAAGTAAAAAGTAGATTGGTTTTCTTTTGTACCAGAACTAAGACAAACAGGGCAATTGTTGCCCATGCCCAAACATTTGCAAAAAAAGTTGTTGCATTGATATCTTGTGTTGCATTCATGAATTTAAATAGGTACGCTTCTGTTCCAGCGTAGGCTATCCAAAAAATGAATACACCGAGTATTTTTATTGAGATTTCTTTTTTGAATTTTCGGGTATTCCCTTCAATAGCAAATCCAACACCCCCAAGTACTAAAAATGTAATACCAAGAATTTGTAGTATAGAGAGCGGTGTATTTATTAGAAAAACATCTATCAATAAAAATAAAACTGGTCCAATATATGATATCGTACCGATACTCGTAATCTCTATTTTTCTGAGAGCATATGTATAGAGGAGGGAATTAAATATACTGAATATTCCAAACAAAATGATTTTCCAATCCAAACATAATTGTATTTTACCACCGAGTCAAAATAGACCAACAATAATGATAATTATCGTATAAACAGCAACACGATGAAATGTTGCTATCATAGAGTCGATATTTTCTCCTTTAATGATGGCGAATTTATCTATGGAGTTCTCGATTGCATTTGTGAATAGTCAGAGAAGTGAATATATTTGCCACATTATCGAACAATTTTACTTTAAGAATAAATTTTATTTCACCAGCACTGCTTTAATTCGTCGCACGCCAGAACTCGATGCTTCTTCTTTTTGAATCTTGAATGTCCCCATCTGAGCAGTTGTCTCGATATGTGGACCTCCACAGAGTTCTCTGGTAAATACTGTTCCATCTGATCCAGAAAGAGTATATACTTTCACGATATCTGGATATTTTTCCCAGAAACTTCCCACCACTCCGCTCGCTCGTGCTTCCTCTTTTGGAACTTCTTTCATAACCATAGTCGCTCCTGCTTGAATGGCACTATTTACATATTCCTCCACGGCTTTCAATTGTTCGGGAGTCACTTTTTCTGTGTGCGTGAAATCGAATCGGAGTCGTTCAGTTGTTATATTGGAACCCGCTTGATGTATATGATCTCCGAGAACTTTCCGAAGCCCTGCAAGGAGCAAATGAGTAGCAGTATGAAGCTCCGTCGTTTCTGTCCCCGAATCTGCGAGTCCTCCTTTAAATTTTCCTTCTGAGGAAGTTCGAGAGAGTTCTTGGTGTTTTTCAAAAGCTTCGTTAAAACCTGTTTTATCAACAGCAAGTCCAGCTTCACGAGCGAGTTCCTCAGTCATCTCGATAGGGAAACCATATGTATCGTAAAGACGGAAGGCTTTTTCTCCAGAAATAGTTGTTACTTTCTGTCCACTTCGCTCAAATGCAATTGCAAATCCACGAACTAACTTCTCAAATTCTCTGATTCCATCTTTGAGAGTCTTTCCAAATCTTCCCTCTTCCATCGTCAACTCCTCCAGAATCTTCTCTTTATTTACTCGTATACTTTCATATATTCCTTCAAACTGAGCGATATACATTTTCGAAATCTCGGCAATAATTGGAAGTTCATATCCCATCTTGTAGAATTCACGAATCGCTCGACGAATGAGACGACGGAGAATGTACCCCTGATCGATATTCTTTGGGAGGACTCCATCAGCGATCATCTGAGTTGCCGCACGAATATGGTCTGCGATAATTCGAGCAGATTTCTCTGTATAGTTTTCAGTCCCAACGATTTCTCGAATCTGAATCAATACTGGTGCGAAAAGATCTGTTTCATAGACTGACTTCATATGATTGAGTGTCACAGTACATCGTTCAAGTCCCATTCCGGTATCCACACACTGAGCAGGAAGATTTACAAGAGTTTTTTCATCAACCCGATTGTATTGCATAAAAACGTTGTTCCAGATTTCCATCCACATCTTGGAGTCGGTTCCTTTATTGGAACCTGCTGGCGGAAGTCCTTCTCCCATGTAGTAGAATATCTCCGTATCTGGACCACAAGGACCAGTCGGTCCTGCTGCCCACCAGTTATCCTCCGCTGGTAATCTTGCGATTCGTTCATCTCCAAAATCGAGCCCATTTTTCACCCAAACATCCTTCCAAATGGCGATACTTTCTGCATCGAGTGGAGCATTTTCATCTCCTTCAAATACGGTTACCGATATCATCCGAGGATCCAGTCCAAGCCACTTCTTGTCGGTCAAGAATTCCCATGACCAAGCAATAGAATCCGTTTTGAAATAATCTCCGAGCGACCAGTTTCCGAGCATCTCAAAGAAAGTCAAATGTGTATCATCTCCCACATCATCGATATCTCCAGTTCGCACGCATTTTTGCACATCGGCAATACGTTTCCCGAGTGGATGTCGTTCTCCGAGAAGATACGGAACCAATGGTTGCATACCTGCCGTATTAAAAAGAACCGATGGATCATTTTCTGGTACGAGCGAAGATGATGGGATAATCGCATGATTTTTGGATCGGAAAAATTCGAGGTATTTCGAACGAATTTCGGTAGAAGTAATTTGCATAGAAAAAGAAGTGGTTAATAATTTTCTGGATTATAGAGAAAATAAAGGAATAATCCAATTATAATAACAGAATAAAATTGACAAAGTAATTTTTATAAATATAAAAAATATTTTCTTCTTATTCTCAAGAGGGAATCAAAAACAGGCATACTCGCCTACATATTAATGATTTCCCTGTTCGGAGTGAGGTGGATAGGGGTGGAGAGAAAAAATGAGTAGAGAATTACTGGAACTATTATGGAAATTCTTGTTGTTAATTAACACATTCTTATGGTTAAGTATCACGACATTATTAATTACCACGATATTAATAATGGTTTACCCCAAGAGTGGGATACGGTACCCTCCTGTATTCTTGGTTATAAGTGGTGCTCTACTCATATTGGATTACTAGAAGAATAAAACACATATCGCTTTCTTTTTCGGAGTTTCATTCGTATTGATTGGAGTATTGCCTTATTATTATCCTCATCTCCCCTAAACAAACCCGCCAACTTCGTCCGAAGCGCTGACGGGTTTTATTTTGGTTTATAATCCATTTCTCATGTTTTCAAGAATCTTGAAATCTCCTGAAAAAGGATCACACGGTCTCGATAAATCTTTTATAAGGTCCGGTGACATGTGAGATTCTCATAAAATCGACGCCATGGCGCACCCTTGTGGTGTCATCGTAGTGAGCCATCCGTGTGTACAGTGAAACTATTTAGTTCCTCTTGTGAGTCAGAGACTCGAAGATTTGAATGAGAAGGTCGCCTTTTACAGAGATTTCGACTGTAAACTTGCCAGGTAGGCAATTGCTATTGCATCGGCTGCATCGTCTGGTTTTGGAATAGTATCGAGCTTGAAAATGATCTTCAGAGCATTTTGTACTTGTTCTTTTTTGGCAGTTCCATTTCCAGAAATCCCTCGTTTTACCTGAAGTGGCGTAAATTCATGAATATATATTCCTTTCTTCTGCAGAGTTAGAAGAATCGCTCCACGAGCCTGAGCAACATCAATTCCTGTTTTTTGATTATTGAAAAAGAAAAGTTTCTCGATTCCACAAATCGTGGGATGATAGATATCTATCAGGTCTTCGAGGTCTTTTGCGATGTCCATAAGTTTCAGGGCGATATCAATTTTTGGAGGTGTTGTAATGACTCCATAGTTCAAAATAGAAACCGATCTCCCTGTTTTTTCAATCACAGCAAAGCCTACTGTCGTAGTCCCCGGATCGATACCTAAAATTATTGACATATTTTATTTTTTATGTTTTAATAGATTTCATAGATGAGAAATGAATACTTATAAAATCCCTAACTTTTCGTACCATGTCCTATATCATAGAAACCGATATCGCGTCCAAAATTCGCACATCCGAAGCGATCGGAGCAGATGAGAAAAATACTTTTCTACATCTCCTTTCCTATTTCACTCCAGGGGAGTTGGATGAGTTACGACTCCTTTTGTAAGAAAACTGTCATCCCGAACTTGTTTCGGCCCTAAAGGATTGCCTTCGGGAAGATCTTCCTTGTATGTTTGTGTAATTTTTAGAAAAATAAGTCTTTCAGATTCTTCATAATCTATTTAATACAACACTGCTTGAGATTCTAATACTTGGTACATAATCGCATTTTTATCTACAAAATCACCCGCAATCCATTTACGAGTGTTTTTTGTATCTGCAAGAGAGATACTTCCCTGATGACGTTTTCCACCAAATACATCACTTTCTATCACTTTTTCAAACAATAAAAAGAACTTATCCGAAAGAAGCATATCACGAAAATCGGGATATTTATCCAAATATTGTGCGAAAGTTTGTCCGAAATCATAGAGCTTTTCTTCATTTCGAATCATTCGCAAGAGCCCGAAAAGACGACCCAAAGAGAGGATAAATTTTTTCGTGACTACCGAATGAAGGGATTTTTCGAGCGGATCATTAACCCGCAAAATAATTGCTCATTTTTTTTGTGCATATTTTCGAAATTGATTGACGATCATCTGTTCTACCCAAACATCGAGGATTTTGTGATAGGAGCTGATAACTGACAAGCCATCGAGAGATGGATTTTTCCCCAGATTATAGAAGCTGATTTCAGAACTTACGAGATATTCGATCGTTTCTTTTGGGGCATTGAGAAGAAGAATATCCCCAAAATAATCCTGAATACGCTTACTAATAATCGCTTCCTGATTCTCACGGAGAAAATCGTCTCGTCACGTTTCGGTCATCTGTGTTACTTTTCGTTTGGAAATCTTATGTACGGAAGACTCCACCTCACGACGCATAAATCGAACACAAACATCGAGCTGATGCTGAAGTTTTGCATTTTCTTGTTCTAATTCCTGAAGAGTTTTTTCTGACATATTCTGTAGGATAATAAAAATATAGAGGAAAGATAGGAAAATAGGAGGAGAAGTCAAGAGAAAAGCAATATCCTTATCTAAGAACTCTATTTAGGAGATAATAACATATCTATAATTCATCAGATGGATTGTGTCTCCCCCATTTTCGTTCTTCCGGTCATTCCAATAAGTGCATGAAGTATATATCTATAATTCATTTGAAATTCAATATTATCCATATCATATAACTTCCCTTGAATTATTATTTTAATATCGTTTTCTTTCGTTAATTGTACCTCAAAACTATTCATTCGTTCATTTCCATGATCGAATACATCATATTTTACTTTCTTTGTCCCATCTATTATTTGTATATCTGTTGTTGGTCTAAATTCATAGAAGGTATTTTCTCCAGCTGATCGAGTCAATTTAATTATCTTTGCTTCGTCGTTTCAAAATTTTGTATCAATCTCATTATCAAGTTCATGAAGATATCCAACCTTTGCTTTTAAACAAAATTTCATGAGTTCATTAAAATCTACTTTTCCAGATTTTATTTTTTTAAAGAAACTTTCTGATAGATAAAGTTTTCAATTATCTCAAATATACTTCTTACACAAGAGCCTTACATCATTATCAGGAAGGATTTGAAACTCACTCATATCAGAAAAACTTTTTTTAATTTTCTCTTGATTTTCCTTCGAAAGCCCAGTAAAGAATCACTCTAATTCTCACTCTTTAATTCTTAATCTTATAGCACTATCATTACTATCAATGGAGTAATCTAGATTTGATTCTCAAATATTTCATAAAACTTGTCTCTCGAGACTGAGAGTCTTTACTCAAGAATTGAGACTAATACTAAAATTAAACAACGAGTCATCACTTATAATAAGTCTTTTATATCGAAGCTTACTAATGGTTCCATTTTTAATCATTCTTAGAATGAGATCCATGAGTCATTCTTTCTCTATATCCAATAAAGTCTCAAATCATATAATTTCAATATTTCTAAAACATTCTATTAAGATATCTTTATGACTTTGAAACTTATTATTCATTCGTCAAAGATACTCCAAAACTAAAGTATTTGATAGTGTAATTCTCGCATTTATCTCTTCTGGCTTATCAGAAGAGATATAATAATCATATTGTTTCGCTTTAAGATTATTTTCATTCAATAATTTTCCATCACCTCATAAAGTTATATTACAATTTAATATTTTGGTAATATCATCATAAGTAGAATTTTTTTCTGCTCAATTTGAAAACTTTATGTATCGTATTTTTGATTTGTTATCAAGTATAAATTGGGTATTATTATCGAGCCAATCATCGAAAGCTTTCAATTTTTCGGTCTTTGAGAACTGTGAAACAATAGTATTATCAAATTCGAGCCCAACCACTTGTCATAGTATATGTAACTTTTTTGACATTTTTTCTACCACCTCTCTACTTTCCCTATCTTTCGTAACAGACTGAAATACATTTTCATAACTTGCAAATACCTCTCATCATTCATTTGTTACATTGTTTCCTGTATTTTCAGTAACAATAGTTGAAATAACAGGGAGGAGTGTTCAGATATTTAAACTCATTTCATTATTAATATCTCAGAAGACGATACTTTTACTGCCCCATGACATGGAAATACCACCATTCTGCATTACTGTAACAGTAAATCTATCTCCATTTCCTGATTTCTCCATCATATTTACTCAAACTCCAGCTCAGCTGAGTCCATTTTGATTTTCAGCCACCAAAACAAATCATGTTATATTTCCGCTTGAATCTTTTGTTATATTCTGAACATATGAAAGCCTATTAATAATAGCATGTGTCCAGTCTTTGTAAGCTAAATATTCTATAGTTGTATTATTATCTAATTGCACATCTAATTTTGTAAATAATTCTGTTCAAAATCAGACTTTATTATTTGTGTCCACTATTCATAATTTCCCTCAAATACTCAATTTAACAATAGACTGTGCCGTATTATCCAACTTATTTTTATCTCAAATAAAATCACTTGGCAATATAATCTTTCATCCTTTTATACTAAATCAGAGATTTATAAGAATGTTATTATTTACGATATCTTTGTTTGCAATTGCAAATGCTCTAAGTCCATTGATTGGTCAAAGTTGTTTTATTTCATTTTCTGATATATCCAGCTTATATTTTTGTTTTAAGGTCAGTAATAATTGTAGTTTTTCTTTATCGTGTAATTCAGGATTTCCAAATGTATCAAATAACCCCATAATATCTTTTTCAAGATATGCTGACATACTACTTCATGTACCCTCTGATCATCAAGAAGGATTTCATTTTCAGACATACATCCCTAATCAACCAGTAGTATCTCATGATTTTTTATTAATATTTACATCTAGTCCGAGGCTATTATTTGTAAATACTTGCCCTTTCGCACTCAAATCAGCTCACCACAAAGCATCTCGGATAGTTTGTCCTATAGGTGTATCTCATCATTTTGTATCAAACCCGACCGTTGCTCAAATTACTTGTCATCTTTGACCATAGTTTATTCCATCGTAACTTGCCTGTCCATTCAAAAGTTGTGCTCACCATTGTACTCATCAGAGAGTAACTTCTCAATCTACCTTCATCCCTGACATATATGTATGAGTCTGTGTATCTAAATATTTAGATCTTTGAGAAATACCCATATTCACTCAATAATCTGGCAATCCATATGTTCCTCAAATCATAGCTCCGACAGATCCAGCCCTCATTATTCCTATATCTACTCAGAATCTCCCAGAATTTGTATCAATAGTTGAATGTGAAGTGGCTCAAACGATAACGGTATTTCCATTCTTATCTTTTTGTACTCATATAGTTCATCGTACTGTTGATGTTCCACTATTTCATAGTTTTGCCGAAAGTATCTCATCAGCATAAGTTATAATGTTAACCTGATTTCAGGTGTAATTTCCATTATTATTTGTTGCAATATTATTAGGACTTTTCTTGGAAGTCATATGTATGTCTCACCAATTTTGTATTCAAAATCAAACATCTACTCTAAGCTCATCTCTTTTATGATTCTTATCTCACTTATTCTGTATAAACTCTCCATTTACATATCGTAAATAGTTTCCTGCTTTCTTATTCAAAGCTTCTATATTACTTAAGTTAAAATCTATATTGAGACTTCATCCTGGTGCATATGTAAAAAATATTCTATTTCCATCTCAAAGATCGTAAAAGAATGGGACAAAAATATCTTCTTTTGTCACATTTACATCCAACTGTTCTTTTGCATACATACTTGATGCTGCCACCATGGTTGATATGGCATATCTGAAGTTCTTATTCATGGATTTCGGCAATCATTCAAATACTCAGGTTGCTACCATCTGCGACATATATTTATGAGACCAAACATTTAATATTCCCCCATGTAATTGATTATCCACTAAGGATTGCTTATCTCCAGCATATATGAGACTTTCTGCATAATATTTATCGAGAAAAGTTCTTGAATCTTGTGGCATATGCTTTTCAGCACCTCGAACATAATCAAGCGATTTAGTAAATAGTTCAGATTGTCAATAAGTGTATTGCGTCGTGGTCCCTTTAATATTTTTTATAATTTCCTTTTCACTATCTGTTATATAATCGGCAGTTTTACTACTTCCTATAGTCTTTCTTAATTCCCTCAATGCCTCTTGTGATATTACAATCGTGTTTCTTTTATTTTTTTCAAATATATCTGTCAATTCTTGCGACTCAGGAACACTCAAAGAACCGTCAGATACCAAGTCTATTACTTTTTTCGAGATCTCTACTGAATTATTTTTGTTAATTTCACCCATAAAAATATCGAATAAAAGTATAATATATATCCCTTTTACTATACCATACGAATATTTAAAAAGCAAAAAATGGAATTGACTATCTAAATATAGAGTTTATGGTAAATTACCACTTTATTTCCTGTATCCCCCACTTTTGTAAATATGCATTGGTTTTTGAGAACGGACGACTCCCGAGAAAACCTTTGTAAGCAGAAAATGGAGAAGGATGTGGTGAAGTAATAATACAATGCTTTATACCATCAATGAGTGATTGTTTCGAAATCGCATAACTCCCCCAGAGAATGAATACGAGATGCTCTTGTTTATCTGACAGAGTTTTAATTACTTCATCGGTAAATATTTCCCATCATTTTCCTTGGTGCGATGCTGGTTTTCCGTTTTCAACTGTGAGTACGCTATTGATCAACAGAACTCCTTGTTTTGCCCAATCCGTCAAATCGGTTTGTGTTCTGGAAATATCTATATCTAGAGTAAGTTCTTTGAAAATATTTACAAGACTTGGTTGTCTTTTACTGCCATCAGGGACTGAGAAACACATTCCCATCGCAGCACCGGGTGTATGATAGGGATCTTGTCCAAGGATCACTACTTTAACAGAGTCAAACGGAGTCAAATCAAAAGCACGGAAGATATTTTCTTTCTGTGGGAAACAAATTTTTTCGGAATATTCTTCTTCGATAAATGAAGTAAGTTCTTGCCAATACGGTTTCTTGAATTCATTTGCAAGAACTTTTTGCCAAGATGGATGGATTTGTGAAAACATAAAGGGGGATTTTATCAGATGAATTTCATTCTACTAAATTGAGTGCAATTCAGAGTGGGGAGAATTTTTTATTTCGATGTCGAGACGGCCTTGGAAAATATAAAATATTCACTGGCTTCGTATCAACAAGAAATAAAAAATTCTCCCCACGAATAGCTACAATGTATTATTTTCTGTCTGAATGAGTATATTTTCTTCTTTCTTCACTCGATCGGTAAAAAGCACTCCGTCGAGATGATCGACTTCGTGTTGGACAATGCGAGCCGCAAGTCCAGAAAGGAGTATAGATTGTGGACGAAGAGAAGTATCGATATACGAAACCTTGATTCGTTTCCACCTATCCACATCTCCGTGTTCACCAGGGATACTCAAACATCCTTCATTATCACATTCTACTTCATCTGTATGTTCGGTGATTTCTGGATTAATCATCGCAATCGTTCGATAATTTTCATCATCTGCGTCACGCAATAAACTCACAGAAATAATCCGTTTATTCACCCCGATCTGAGGAGCAGCAAGACCAACTCCACCATTATCTGGATCCTTGATATATTTCACCATATCATCAGCGAGTCGCGTATATTTTCGAAGTTCAGCAGGAGTTACTGCCTCACTTTTTGTTCGAAGAATATCATTTGTTTTACCAGTTTGAATTGTAAATTTCATAGAAAATGTATATAAGAAAATTATTTGGTCGTGTTATAAAGCGAGAGAATTTCTGAATCTGAGAGAGTTCGGTTGTAGATTCGGACTTCGTCGATGAGTCCATCAAAAAAATAAGTACTAGGGGAATATCTCCCAATAATACAATGATTCATATCAGATGAGATACTGGTGATAGTAGTGCTTTTAGAAAAAGCCAATACTCCATCTTTATATAATTTCATTTGTCCATTTTGAGCAGTACTAACGAGAAAATACCATTGATTCTGATTTAAAATATCTGGATTGGTTATTCAAGCACTCGATATAGTATTACCTATTTCATAATACCATATAAAACTTCACGCACTGTTTCAATACCCCAACCAATACAGTTGTTTATTTGGTTCACTCCCTTTACTAACGATAGTTTTCACCCATCATCATGTGGTGCTAAAACTTGTAAATTTTACCCATGCAGTAATAGTAAGTTCATTATTAGGATTGAGGCTTGACGCATTCCCAAGATCAATATAAGTAGTTGCTCCATTGAAATTCATTGCTTTTCCTGTTCGTCCGTTTCCATCAGCTCATCCGATGATTATTCATCCATTTGCAGTTCCATTATTTCCCTTTCCACTTAAATCTTTCAATAATGTTCCATTGAGAGTCTCCATATCCCAATATCCTACCAAGTTACTATCATATTTCGATAGATTCTTTCCATCAGGATGAAATGTAGTAAAAGCCGTAATCAAAGACATTCCACTTCCATTCACCGTATTATTTTTTGAAAACACTACCAAATACCCAGT